>NZ_QGAD01000010.1:0-210877 GCF_005233705.1 Paenibacillus sp. CFBP13512
AAAAAAAGAGAATATAAAATATAAGTATAATAAAATGTAACTTATTTTGGAGAACATGTTGAAACGCTTGGTATTCTAATCTATAATGATAATCATTATCAATTAAAAAAGATAATGAATACATGATTGGATTGGGGAGTGACCATATTGAACCAAGAACTAGAATTGTATGATGTTACGATTATTGGCGGCGGACCCGCAGGATTATATAGTGCTTTTTATAGTGGTATGAGAGATATGAAGACCAAAATTATCGAATACAATCCGCAATTAGGCGGAAAAATTTTGATTTATCCTGAGAAAATGATTTGGGATGTAGGTGGATTGCCGCCACTAAGTGGAGCCCAATTAATCGAAAACTTGATCCAACAAGCAATGACGTTTGAACCTACTGTAGTGTTAAATCAGAAAATAGCAGATATTGAACGCTTAGAAGATGGCAATTGGTTACTGACTGCGGGAACAGGAGAACAACATTATAGTCAAACGATTATTTTGGCGATGGGACATGGTATTCCAACGATGCGTAAGTTAGAAATTGAAGGTGCAGATCGTTATGAAGTGACCAATCTTCATTATACCGTGCAAGAACTTAATATATTTGCGGGTAAACATGTAGTCATTTCAGGTGGTGGAGATTCTGCTGTTGATTGGGCAAATGCGTTACAACCCATTGCTGAAAGTCTAACGGTGGTACATCGTCGTCATGAATTTGGTGGACATGAGAAAAGTGTAGCGATGATGAAAGAAACGTGTAAAGAAGTATTAACACCATACGGCTTAACGGCTGTACAAAGTCACAATGGAACACAGATTGATGAGATTACAATCACACATATGGATACAGGAGAAGTTCGTCAATTGCCTGTGGATGCCGTAATCGTTAATCATGGAATGATCGGTGATCTGAGTCCGCTACTTCGTTGGGGGATCGAAGTGAATGAAAATGGCCGCCCCATTATTGATGAGAAACGCCAGACGACACAGCCGGGCATTTTCACAGCAGGCGACTTAATTGAATATACGAATAAACTATACTTAATCGCAGGCACATTTGTAGAAGGTGCTGCTGCTGTTAATAGTGCCAAAAAATACTTAGAACCTGAAGCCTACCAACAAGCTTATGTATCTTCACATAACAAAAAATTTGCAGAAAAAAATAAAATGCTCGAATCTAAAGTATCGGTTCATGCAAGTGTATAGTTGAAAAATGGTCTAGTTAAGCGAAGAAAAGGGAATAAAAACTCACTATTTGTCCAAAGACTGAAGCGAAAGCTTTAGTCTTTTTTGCAGTTAATTGTCCAAGCATATGATGATCCGAAGATAAATCTGATTCCTATAAATCTTATTTTAATTTTAAGTTGTTAAAGCGCTTAAACTTCTGGTATATTATGGATATGAATATAGATCTTATATCTGAGGAGGATACATACTTGTATAACATTCTGATGATAGATGATGACTGGTTAACGACTGAAAAGTTAAGTCAACTGTTATGGCATGCCGGGTTAAATATGTCTCATATTTTCTCAGCACATACATTTGCGCAAGGATTGGATTATATTCGTGAATATGAGATTGATCTGTTAATCACAGATATTGAAGTGGCAGGCTTAAATGGAATTGATTATATGCAACAGATTAAAATGATCAAACCGTCGATTGAGATAATAGTTGTCTCTGCAAATAATACATTTGAAAACGCACAGACAGCTATTCGCTTAGGCGTTAAAAATTATCTAATCAAACCGCTTCATCAAGAACAATTTTTGGATTCGGTACGCGAAGTATTACTGCATTTAAATATTACTA
The DNA here is from genome assembly GCF_005233705.1 of Paenibacillus sp. CFBP13512. Classification (NCBI taxonomy): domain Bacteria; kingdom Bacillati; phylum Bacillota; class Bacilli; order Caryophanales; family Paenibacillaceae; genus Paenibacillus; species Paenibacillus sp. CFBP13512. The sequence goes on from NZ_QGAD01000010.1 coordinate 1,813, forward strand.
GACCTGCTATTGAAAAAGTGAGTGTACCGCAGTGTAATCATTTTCAAATGAAACGACATACGATGCAAAACCATTTAAAATTAAATCAATTACTTGCTCCACAGCCTCATCTACCGTCAGATGATTCGTTATATCAATCGTTAGGCTTATATGGTCCTTATTATGCAATGCTCAAAATTCGTTATCAGCCACTGACTTCAAGGCAGATAGATCTTACATTAGAAGATCAACATTTGCTCAATTATGCAGTAATGAATATAGCGGTAGAAATCGTGCATGATCAGTGGAATAGTATTACTTTTGAAACGGACGATTGTGAGATCAATATTATTATTCAATGGGATGAAGCTTCTTACAATCAAGGTTGGAATGATAAGATTCGTCAGTTGAATCAATTGGGACAGCTACTCCATACTCATATCGATCAGTATCTTCATATTCCGAATGTGATTGGGATCAGTCAGATTTTGAGAGGATATTCATTTATTAAGCAGCTCAACGTACAAGCGAACCGAGCAGTACTATGGCATACCAAGTATCCAGATCACTATGTCTTCTATTATGGAAATATACACTGGAAAAGCGATGAACTTGAAGAACACGAATCCAAAAATCCATACAATCTAATCGTATCTCAAGTGAAAGAATATATCGAAAAGTATTACGGGCAAAAAGGATTAACCATTCATGATGTAGCTAAAAAGAATCATGTGAGTCCTAACTATTTGAGCTATTTATTCAAAAAAGATACCGGGTTTAATCTATGGGAATATGTGATTAAGTTACGTATGGAAGAAAGTCGCAATTTACTGCTTCAAACCGATCTACGCCGTTATGAAGTCGCAGAAAAAGTAGGATATGAATCTCCAGAACATTTTAGTAAAATCTTCAAAAAGTATTACGGAATCAGTCCAAGTGAGTTCAAACAACTTCAAGCCTAACAAATAATCATAACCAAGTTAACAAGTAAGGATAATTGGCAAAGGCATGTAGACCTGTTATGATTTGTAGTATTGATTAGCAAAATATAACAGGAAGCAGGAATCCATGATGACCTACAGCTATGTTTCTCATTTGGAATGTCCGGTATGTGAAAAAACCTATGATGTCAGTACGATACAACAATTGTGCATATGTGGTTCACCGTTATTGGTGCGTTATGATCTTGATCTCGTTCGTAATGAAGTGAAGCGATCATCTATTCGAGAGCGTAATCATGATCTCTGGCGTTATCATGAATTGTTACCTGTACAGCACGAAGATCATGTGATCACATTAGGGGAAGGAATGACTCCTTTATTACCTATGCCTGAATTGGGTCAATCGTATGGATTGAATCATTTATATATGAAAGATGAAAGTCTGATTCCGACAGGAAGCTTCAAAGCTAGAGGAGCCGCTGTCGGTATCTCCAAAGCTAAGGAATTAGGCGTACAGCACTTTGCGATGCCAACCAATGGTAATGCAGGAGCTGCATGGGCGCTGTATGCTGCTCGGGCAGGCATCAAAGCGACGATAGTCATGCCTCAAGATGCACCATCTATTACTCGAACAGAAGTGGCTTTGTCAGGTGCAGAGTTGTATTTAGTGAATGGATTGATTAGTGATGCGGGTAAAATGGTCGCTGAAAAAGTAACGCATGATCATATTTACGATGCTTCTACACTCAAAGAACCTTATCGGATCGAAGGCAAAAAAACGATGGGATTTGAAATTGCAGAGCAATTGGGCTGGGCGATGCCCGATGTTATTTTGTATCCAACCGGTGGCGGTGTAGGATTGATCGGTATTTACAAAGCGTTGCAAGAGCTGAAAGAGATCGGTTGGTTAGCAGGTAAGTTGCCACGCTTAGTCGCTGTTCAAGCCGAAGGGTGTGCTCCTATTGTAAAAGCGTGGGAAGAGAAGAAAGAGCGCTCTGAATTCTGGGAGCAATCGACCACCGTTGCTTTTGGTATTAATGTTCCCAAAGCACTTGGAGATTTTCTAGTATTGCGCGCCTTATATGAGACAGACGGTATGGCGATAGCCATCTCTGATCAAGAGCTATTGGAAGAGCAAAAACATATTGCTGAACGTGAAGGTACATTTGTCTGTCCAGAAGGAGCAGCCACTTTTGCAGCAGCGAAGCGATTGGCTGCTGAAGGTTGGATAGGAAGCGATGAATCGGTGGTTGTTTTAAATACAGGTGCAGGTATTAAATATCCGGATACAGCACAGATTGAAGTTCCTTTATTAGAAATTGGCGAATCTATTATATAAGTCATGAAAGGTAATGGGCAACACTGAATACTATAATAAATGTACTTCTCTAACTGGAAAAATGTTACAATCTCTGTATATACAATTACTTTTGTTTTTGGTAGACCATCCAATCGAAAAGGGGATACATCACAATGAATCCAGGCGAAGGACATCCAACAGACAAAGGCATAGATACCGAATCGTTATGTGAAGAAAGAGCTTTAGAGTTAAAGCAAGCCGGTTATCATTTTGTTGGTAGATATTATAATCATAATAATCCTCACAAAAATCTAACACGGACAGAAGCTCAAGCGATAACGCAAGCAGGACTTTATATTGTAGCAGTCTGGGAAAATGGATATCCCACGTCTGTCTCTTATTTCTCACAAGAAGTAGGAGAAAGTGATGCTACATTAGCTTATAATTATGCCAAACATACTATTGGACAACCTAAAGATTCAACGATTTATTTTGCAGTCGATTTTGATTCGTCGCCCAACGATTTAAGTGAATTTATTCATCATTATTTTCAGAAAGTGATTGATACCTTTAAGACATTAGGTAATGAGTATAAAATTGGCGTGTATGGTTCAGGACTCACTTGTGAATACATCCTCAAAAATTTTCCCGAGATATCCTATACATGGTTAGCTGAATCATCAGGATGGAGCAATTCTAGAACATTTGAACAATGGAATATTAAGCAAGTAGGCAGTGGCACAGAAATCGGCTTTTCGGTCGATTTTAATGAAACACAGGGTGATGGTGGAGGATTTAGATTAGAAGCTTAAGCTCCACTTCTGGTATAAACATAATGAGTATAAGGATCATATGATCTCTAATGAAGTCGACTATATTCAATCCTCAATCCGCTAAATTAAATTATGAAATCTTGTTCTTATCTTAGTCATAGATAGAGCAAGATTTTTTGTTGTGCTTGACCTTAACGTTACGTCAATGTGTATGGTGAAAAAGTAAATCATTACTTCACTATACAGGAGGCAGTACACCTATGCGTATCCATATCCGTAACACAACTATTTTGACTATGAATCAGGAGGAAGCCCCTTTTATCGGTGATATTGTTATTCATAATGATCAGATTGAACATGTGATTCGTATAGATCAACAATCTATAGAGTCCATAATTCCACCACTTACAGGTGATGATGTTCAAGTTATTGATGGTACAGGGAAAGTCACGATGCCAGGCTTGATTAATGCTCATCAACATACACCGATGAATTTGTTAAAAGGATTTTCAGATGATCTTAAATTAATGGATTGGTTGGAAAAGAAAATGTTTCCGGCAGAAGCTCGAATGACACCAGAAGATATCTATTGGGGGAGTCAATTATCAATGGCGGAAATGATTCGTTCAGGGACAACGACTTTTGCCGATATGTATATGCATATGAATCAGATTGCTCAAGCTGTGGATGAAGTGGGCATGAGAGCATCATTAACCCGCGGATTGGTTTTTCATGATGATGATCAAGGTGTACGTATTCGCGAAGCGATAGAACTGGTCGAAAGCTGGCATGGACAAGCGGAGGGACGGATTACAACGATGTTTGGCCCTCATGCGCCTTACACCTGTCCACCTGAACCTTTGCAAGAAGTAATGCATTTGGCAAAGCAATATGACTTGCCGATTCATATTCATCTGGCAGAGACAAAAGAAGAGGTGATAACGATGCGTGAACGTTATCAGCAGACACCTACGCAATATCTGTATGAGTTAGGGTTATTTGAACAATTACATGTGATGTTGGCACACAGTGTTCATTTAACCAAACGAGATATTCAATATCTTAAAGGAATGCGTGGAGGTGTTATTCATAATCCAGTCAGCAATTTGAAATTAGGATGTGGGATCGCTCCGATTACTGAAATGAAGCAACAAGGCATAACCGTAGGATTAGGAACAGATGGAGCAGGAAGTGCCACTACGCTCGATATGTTTCAAGAGATCAAAGCAGCAACATGGCTCCAAAAGTTAGATTATGGTGACCCGACAGTACTACCTGCCTATCAGTCTTTACAGATGGCTACAATTGAAAGTGCCAAGTTACTAGCTATAGATCATGAGACAGGATCATTAGAAGTCGGGAAAAAAGCAGATATGATTCTTATTGATCTGAATCGACCCCATTTGCAACCCGTGCATAATATTGTTTCGCTACTGGCGTATAGCGTAAATGGAGCAGATGTAGATACTACGATTGTAAATGGTAAGATCCTTATGCAAAATCGTCAATTATTAACGTTAGATGAGCAAGAAGTGATGCGTCAGGGCAATAGACGAACCAAACGAATTGTAGAAGGTATCTAATTTCTAATTGATTTTGAAAGTAAGAACAATCTGATCTAAGCCACTTTATCTAGTCTATAGATAAAGTGGCTTTTTACATTAATTTTACACTAAGTTGATAAAAGAAGGTGATTGCTTTAAAATATTAGGCTGGGATGTAAAGGAGGAACAGCAATTGAATTTTTCACAAGTAGACTATGAAGCTTTTCGCTGGATTAATGATGGAGCAGAAGTATTTTCATTTATCAATCCATTGATGTTGTTTTTATCAAAGTATGCGGTAGTGTTTTTTGTGATTGGAGCATTGATTTATTGGTTTACACGTGCCCATGCTAATCGCCGAATGATCACTCAAGCATTATTATCTGCAATGATCGGATTTACGATGAGTTGGATATTAGGCAAATTATTTTATCGCGATCGACCCTTTGTCAGTCATGAAGTGTTTCAATTGGTGCATCATGAAGCAAATGCTTCTTTTCCTAGTAATCATGCTTTAGGTGCATTTGTGATTGCGATGACGATCTGGTTATTCCGTCGCCGTGATGGTTGGATCTGGTTGGTTCTGGCTTCAGGAATTGCGATTGCTAGAGTATGGACAGGTGTGCATTATCCTACAGATGTTCTTGCTGGAGCTTTACTAGGAGTGTTGATTGCGGTTGTAGTACATAGAGTATTTACACGAATATCACTCGCCAAAAGCTTAATGGAATTAGGAATTTATCATTATGAACAAGTTGAAAGCAAAGTGTGGCGCAAACCAGGCTATCGCAATCGTTTATAAAAGAATAAAGACAAAAAAATCTGCTTGAGATCACGGTGTCTAGTTTCAGACATTTCTGATCAGAAGCAGATTTTTTGATCTATAATTTAATCTATAAATGACAAATTGTTTTATTTATCGGCTTGAACCATACGCACCAACAAATGAGCTAGCTTGTGACGTTGGTCTTCGTCGCCTACTTTCCACAATTCATATAGCAATTTCTCTTCACGATTACGTGGTTCTTCATGAGCGGCTAGATAATCAGCTACTTTTTGTGCGATTTTGGCTAATTTTTCTTCGCCTAATCCGATAGATTCGCCCAATTGAATACGTTTGCCCAAATAAGATTTGAACGATTCAAAGTTGCTTAAAATATCATCTTTCTGATCATCACTCAAACGATTTAGTGTAGTTTCCACCTGTCCTGTTGCAATTTCGCCGTCTTTTTTCACGATATGTGATTCTTCTGACATTATGAATTCCTCCTCGTTGTTTGTGGTGTACTACGATATATATAACCTGATTCGATTTTTCTAATCTGCTTACGATAAACTTCTTTTGAATCATTACTCTCAGGTATTAGGACAAGGTATTAATTTTGTTAATCACTTTTAACTTTATTGCAACTTTTGAATAGAAATAGTGAAGTATACTGAATATAGAAACAAGCCAATCCGACAAGTACACACAAGATCGAACATGTGTATCCACGTATAATTGGAAAAAAGTTACATGATTCTGTGAGTACTAATTACGGGTAATAAAGGCTACACCCGGTTAACGAGTTACCAACACATAATTGTTGGCGGTCTATTGAGCTGACCGACCATTTTAAGGAGAGATGAAGCGATGTTTAAAACAATGATGGGTATTTTTGGTGCAGGAGCTGCTTCATTGATCCTCTTGACTTCTGGAAGCATGACTCAGACTTCAGGAACGGTCACAGCTGAAGCGGCCACAGTTACACAGAGTGTATATGCAGATACGTATACACCAAAAGCGAATGTACCTGCTGACGGTACATACACAGTCTTTATCAACAAGATTGAACGTGATACCAATGCAAGTCATTATGAGCTTACTGTAGATCCAATCAACTGGTATACAGGAGAAGCAGCTAATGTTGAATTTAATAAAGAAAATCCGAATAGTGGGATAGACGGAGCACCGGATGGTTATTATATTACAAATGAGGATACAAAAACATATCATTACGCTGTAGCAGCCAATCCTAAAGTATTGATGCAAATTTACGATCATACAGGTCAATGGCAAGATATTGATACCAATTGGGATGAGCCTGTAAGTATTCAGAAGCTGAATGCCATTTTCCAAAAACCTGATCTACTTGATCCTACTTCGTTTCCTTATCATATCACGGTAAAAGATGGACAAGTGACCAAAATCGTACAGCAGTTTATTCCTTAATACGCTGTGACATCAAGATTAATCTTCAAGGGACTGTTGTACTGGCGCAATTATAGACCAGTGAAGCAGTCCCTTTTCTATACCTAGCCAAATCACATAAATTTTGCGGAGCCGTATCAATCTGGTATGATCTTTATATACGCTTTAATGCTGAATAGGTGATCGTTTGCAACTTTTGCCACAGTTATGCGTTACACTACTTGAGGAGGTGCATTTATGATGCAACGAAATATTCAATTACTACTGAAACGGACTCCATTTGCATTAATCTTGTTAGTCGGCATTCTAATGTTGGCAGCATGTGGCAATAAGGAGCAACCAGCAACAGCTCCTGCTGAAAATGGTAGCACTGGAACAACAGACACGAACACAAGTACAGAGGTAACACCACCAGCTACAGGGACTACAGATGACTCTTCATCTGAAAGTGTAGAAGACAACAATGAGGCTACTGATGACAATACAGCTGGAACGACTGAGGAAAGCGTAGAAGCAGATGATAACAACGAATCTACAGATACGACAACCCATTCCACTGAAGCTGAAACGAAAAGTGCTACAGGTACATTTACAGGACTTGCAGACGAACATTCTGCTGAGATTATGGTAGATGGTCAACCTATGGTATTTCAATTGAGCGATGAAGCTCAAACTGTTGCAGGAAGCTTGAAAGAAGAAGCAAAAGTTAGCTTCCAGTATACAGAAAAAGCTATTCCTGGTGACGATACAATCAAATCTATGACAATCACTAAGCTACAAGAAGCTAAATAAGAGAGTCCTATCGATACCACAGTATACAAAAAGCTCCGAACCCGCCATATGGTGAGTTCGGAGCTTTTTTTGTACAATGCATTTCAAAAGTAATTCTATAAAAAATATCTACTATTATACAGGTTCTGCTTGTTCAGGACGGCGTGATACCAGTCGAACCAGATCAAGGGTAAGGATAGGGAGCGCCATACCTGCTGGATAAGCTAAGTATCTCGCTTGCCATTCCGGTGAGAATTTTTCTTTATAACGACGTAATCCTTCAAATCCATACCAATGTCCACCATATTGGAAGACCAGACGCGCTAGTTTTTCTTCACGGTGTGCATTTTGATTTTCACCTACACTCGAAAGTGGAGACATGCCTAGATTGAAATACGAATATCCTTGTTCTTTGGCCCATTCGATCAAGCGTACAAATAATACATCCATGGTACCGTTCGGTGTATCGTTCAAATGACGCATCAGATCAATAGAGATGACTTTATTCTGATCGTAAGCAGGAGCCAGTGTTGCAAAAGCTAGAATCTGACCTTCAGCATTACGCAATAGAGCCAAAGGAGAACGCTGGATATACGGTTCATTGAACCATCCTAAAGAATACGCTTTTTCTTTACGATCGCCTAACCATTCATTAGAAATCTGACGTAGTTCTGCTAACAGATCAGCATGATAGGGAGGAGACAGTACTTCGAATGTCTGTCCTTCACGATCTGATTTGTTTTTGGCGGTTCGTAAGTTTTGATTGCTTTTCCCTGTTAACGTAAAGGTCGCTAATGGAACAAGTGCTTCTTCACCAAGCTTGAAGAAGTTATACCCATTTTCATGATAGATCGAAAGATATTCAGGAGCTGCCTGATAAAAGACCACTGTTAATGCATAATGATCGGCATAACTCTGAAATTCTTGAATGGCTGCGCCGACCAGACTTTTATTACCAATCGGATCACCAAGCACAATTAATTTATCACGCACACGGGAGTACGGAATGAGAATTTGATCATTTTGTGCCCAGTAGAAGTTTTTATCACCAAGATAGAGTAGATGTGTCAGTAAATTCCCATCTTCTTTAGCAATAAAGTCAGTAAATTTCTCAATCTGAGCTTCGTCTGGACGAACGCCGGTGTACCGATGTGGACGAAGGGTAAAGATCGATGCGATCAGAATCAAAGCACCAATAAATCCGATCACCGCGGTTACCGCATATTCATGTGGATCTAAAAACCAGTGTTGAGCACGTAACGGTAAATGACGCAAAATAGCAGGATGAATATGAGTTCCAATCACGTAATACGATAATGCTGAGATGAAAGCAAGAAATGCCCATATCCAGATACTGCGTGCAGACATACTTGTACTTTCACGGTTAAAGCGGGCACGTGACACCCATAGCACTAAAGCTACAATTAGCAAAATAATCGCTTCTTCGTAATCGAATCCTTTGGCAAATGTGAAAATAGCTCCGGTTAACAATAACGCCCCTGTTAACAAGTAAGCACGCCGGATACGAAGTGAAATCCCTCTAGAAACAATAATAAGCATAATACCGATGATAACGGATAATTGTTCTGAGAAACGCATAAGCGGTAAAGATAACAAATGTTCCATAAAACGCAAACGGTCGATCAGACCCGGTGTTGCCGCAGATAATAGTAATATTACACCACTGGCAAAGACTAATTTGCCTAATGCCCATGCACCTAGATCGCTAAGCAATCCGAACTGAGAAGGCCATCCCCAGAATTTAACCCATGTGTTACGAGAAGCATCGAGACTGGTTGTCAGCATTTCACGCATTTGCTTACTGCTCGGGCTCATTTCAAAAGCAGCCAAGACCAGACCGATTAACCATGGAACAACAAAATAGAAAATACGGAACAATAACAAAATGGTAAGTGCGCGAGATGGATCAACACCTAATGTGTGTAAGCCAAGTAGTGCAATTAGATCGAATGCTCCGATACCACCTGGAGCCATACTGATAATCCCTGCAATCGCCGCTACAATATAGACACCGAATACAGGAGCAAATGGCAAATGATTCAGGTCGTAAAAAGCGAATAGCCAGAACAATGTACCTGCACAAGCCCATTCTAGAACCGAAGAACCGATCGAAGCGGCAATTACTTTCCACGGTAATTTACCCTCGCCTTTGTGAAACCATTTAGCAAATAATGAAGAACGTTGCATCAATAAAAAGAAAGGGAAATACAATGAAACTCCCCATACTCCAAATCGAAGCCATGGATGTTGCTGGAAAATAGGTTCAACCGGAAAAACGCCGATTAATGTCAAACAGCCCAGTAAAGATAATCCAACGAGAACGATAGGGGATAAGAATAAGACTGCTGCGCCCATCGTTTTCATAGGTACGCCACTTTTCTTATACAGCAATGTACGTAACCCTACGCCTGTAAGACCTGCGAATCCAATCATATTGTTAAATGTATTGGCAATCCATGCATAGCGGTATGTTGTTTTCCAATTGACATCGAGCTTAAATTGCTTGCGTAGTAAATAATCATAAGTACTCATTGCCGATACAGCGATAAAAGAAGCAATGATTAATTGAATAACGATATGAACAGGCATCATTCGTAATTCATGAATAATTTTGGCTAAGTTAATATTCTGAATCTCATGTCTTCCATATACAAAAATAATGGCCAAAATAGCTACAGGAATCAGTATCCTAATAATTTTAGCGCGGTATAACGCTGTGAATAGTTGTAAAATTTTAAGCTTTCGAAGCGATTCTCTCATTGTCTCGTCGACTCCACCTTTTAGACAGATTGAACTTATTATTTTTTAGTACAGCATATTTATTCATATAGTATTCTTTGCCAAATGATGTATAGCTTAATATCCCTACCTATCATACTACATCGGTATGTGTAAAACACATTTTGAGATCGTTCTAGCAATCATTTGTATATTTCAACATAAATGGAATAAAAAATCCCTTCTAGTTGAAGTGTAAGGTTCATACAATGATGAACATGTTCTCACTATCTACTACAAGGGCAGAATATAACTATAATAAACAATTCTTTTATGATTTTATTTACACTAATGTAACGAATATGAGAATCAGATCAAGCTTTTCACTCTGAAATATTACCAGCTTCAGGATCAGGATGATACTTGGTTTGATAATCTTCATAGATGACATCAGTCATCATGCCCATAGAAGCATGGTGCAATTCATGGCAATGTACCATCCACATCCCCGGATTATCCGCACGAAAAGCAATGACATAAGTGTCACCAGGTCGCACATTAATGGTATCCTTCCAGATCGGTGAACCAGATAAAGCTTGTCCGTTTTTGGATAAAACTTCAAAAGAGTGTCCATGTAGATGCATCGGATGATCTTCATTTTTGGACTCATTTATCAGTGTGATTTTAACAGCATCACCGGTTTGGACTTTGAGTTGACTCACTTGTGGGTAAGCTTCTTGATTAATCGTATAGGACATTTTACCATCAATCACACCCATATCCAAATCTAACGTATATTCACGATCAAACACAGACTTCAATCCAAATTCACTTGTTGTCGGTTGACCATAAGTCGTTAGATCAAGAGGCTGTTGATGGTCTGATGGTATAGAAGTCATTTGTGCTTGATATGAAGTTATCTTCTTAGTTATTTCTGTTAGCGTACGTTTAGATCCTTTGGGTTCAATCACAATAGGAATACGAACCGATTGGGCAAATGAAGAATCTCCGACCATACCGATCCATTGTATGCCTGTCGTATCCGCTGTAAATTCGATATCATACCGTTCTCCCGGAGCAATCACCAGTAAGCCGTTACTTAGCGTCTGAGGTCGATTGATATCATGTCCATCGGTCGATGTCACACGATAAGCATCCGAATGAATATATAAAGTCTGTGTCATATTACCAGCATGAACCAAGCGTAAACGTATGCGGTCTCCTTGATGAACAACGATAGGTTCTATCGAATCTCGGCTGCGTCCATTTACCGTATAGAGATTATAAGCACCCATATTACTGTTTATAGCTAATGTATTGCTTTCACTCTCAGGAACAGTGGTATGAGGGTCTGACCACTCATCTATTACCAGTGTGTGATCAGAAGAGACGGTATCCTGTTTCTTTTTCACAATAAAGGAGCCATATAATCCTTTACCAATCTGATTCAAGCTATCTTGATGGGAATGGTACCAGTACGTTCCTGCTTGATTGGCCTTGAATGTATAGGTGAAGCTTGCCCCCGGTTGGATCGCATCTTGAGTCATGCCAGGTACACCGTCCATTTCATTAGGCAAAACAACACCATGAAAATGAAGAGCAATGGGCACTTTTAATTGATTTTTCAAATGAATCGTTACGGTATCGCCTTCGGTAACTTCTACTTGCGGGCCAGGAACCGAATTATTGAATGTCCATACAGGCAAATATTTACCCTTTTCGATTTCCAAATAAGACGTTTGAGCGACTAGATTGATTTGATTATTTTGAATAATAGAAGGTGGTGTAGTTATCTTCGCTGGACGCTCTGTTGTACTGCCTTCTGGAGCAGATGCTGTTGTACCTATATGATCCATCGACATAGAATGCTCTTCATGTTGTGCGTTTGAAGTAGATGAATTCGGTGGAGTAGTCGTTGGTTGTGCTGTAGAACTACAACCTGCGATAAGAAGAATCATAAGAAGATAAGTCAAGCTTAAAGATGTTTTGATAGTTGTGGAAGACAAATAGAGCCATAATCGATTCAATGTATATTCTCCTCTACTAATGTAAGATTGTTCTATTCTATTATGCCTTTTTTTAACTTCCATATTTCAAAAAGGAATTGTCATTTTCTTGACGATTGATCTGTGGATAGCAAATAATGGTGGGTGACAAAAATGTTACTTTTTGTTGAATAATGTGTTTAAACGCATTACTTACTGTTTAATAATCATTCACGAGGCTCTGTTGTTAGAAGCTGTTAGAAGCTTCATATTGACAATGTATGCAGTTATTTTGCCGAAAAGGAGGATCGATCATCAGTACCACATAGAAGCGAAGAGCCGAATACTTAATGCAAGACCCCATGAATGGATTGAAGAGCACATATGATCTAACCATAACAATAACGGAGGTATACGATTCATGATCAACAAATCTAAAAAAGCTTCACTTCTATTAGCGGCTACGATTTTAGGTACAACAGCAGGTAGTTTTTTGGTAGCGCCAAGCGCTCATGCAGCGATCGAAAGCAATGTCGTTAAAAATGATATTAACTGGGATATGCCTTCTGCTCCAGCAGCACCTTCTGATGTAAATGCTCGTGCAGGTTCTGAACAAGTGGTATTAACGTGGGCACCTATAGATAATGCCAAAAGTTATGACGTTAGACGTTATAATGTAATCAATAACACATATGATAGTGTAAAAGCGAATGAAACGACTGTTTTGACAACAGGTGTAACGGATGCAGTGTATATGGATACTTCCGTAACAAACGGTCAAATTTATGGTTATGTAGTTAATGCTGTGTATGGTGATGGACAGGTGAGTCAAATGTCGATGCCTGTGATCGCTACACCAATGGAATTATCCGGAAATGTGAAAGACTCGATCGTGTTGCAATACAAATCAGGAACAACAGCAGGTACGAACAGTAGCGTGATTCAACCTACATTCAACATTATGAATACAAGCGGTACACCTGTAAACTTGAGCGATATTCGTGTTCGTTACTATTTCAATGGTGGAAAAGAATTAACAGCTAAAAACTTCTCCGCAGGTAATATCAGTTTTGGTTCTCGCAATATTGAACCTAACTTTGTTAGCTTAGAGAAAACATACAAACAAGCAGACAGTTACCTTGAATTGCTATTTAATGCTGAAGCGGGAATTATCAGAGCAGGTGACGAAACAGGCCCAATGACTTTTACTATTCAAAAAAATCAAAGTGGCACTTCTCAAGACAATGATTATTCCTACAATAACAGCTCCGAATTAACAGAATGGAATAAAGTAGCTGTATACTATCAAGGTGATCTTGTATGGGGAACAGAACCTGATCTAAATAACTAATATCGTGCTGGTGCAAAAAGTGATCTTTTAAAGATCACTTTTTTTGCTTTACCATATAATAAAATTTCAACTACATACGTGATTGATATTAACTTATACTTGCATAGTTACTTTCTAAATGGTAATATACTTATATAAAATAACTAAAGAAAAGAAAGGGACTTTCCTATGAATACTTCCGTGATTAGTCCAGCACTTCAAATCGGACTTGTTAAGCTTCGTATCAGTCAATTAGAACGTTCATTAACGTATTATACCGAGGTTATTGGACTTAAAATATTACGCCAAGATCATAAAACAGCAGATTTAACTGCCGATGGACATACAGTACTGCTTCAACTAGAAGAAATTGAAAATGCTAAAATTTTACCACGCCAATCGGTGGCGGGTCTGTACCATTTTGCTATTCTGGTTCCTGATCGTACAAGCTTGGGATTGGTTCTTCGTAATCTTGCAGTTCGTAATCAACAGATTGGGCAAGGAGATCACTTAGTAAGCGAAGCTTTATATTTGTATGATCCAGATAACAATGGGATTGAAATTTACGCCGATCGTCCTCGTTCTACATGGCAAAAAGATGAGCGCGGGCAATATATTATGGCAACAGATCCTGTCGATGTTGATGGATTATTAGCATTAGCTGAAGGTAAAGAATGGACAGGGCTTCCAGCAGGCACTATTATTGGGCATGTTCATTTCCATGTACCTACATTAGCAGCGGCTCGTCAATTTTATGTAGATATCTTAGGATTTGAAATTGTCCTTACCGATGATCGTAGTGTGCTGTTTATCTCAGCGGGTGGATACCATCATCATCTTGGTCTGAATGTATGGGCAGGTGTAGGTGCTCCTGTAGCTCCAGCGGATGCAGTAGGCATAAGCTATTATACTTTGAAAATGCCAGATCAAGCTTCAATTCAAGAAGTCGCTCATCGTGCCCGAGCAGCCGGTATTCCTGTTGAAGAAAAAGAAGGACAATTGTGGTTAACCGATCCTTCTCATATTCAAGTTCGTTTTTATAGTGATGCTTCTTAAATCAACTATGTATTCAATTACAAGATGTGAAATTAAGATTATCAATACAAAAAAACCGATGCGTTGATGCACCGGTTTTTTTGATGATGTCTTTTTGTCTTTTTAATAAAAAGAGTCAGTATTCATATCTGTTTCTACACCGTCTTCATAATAAGTGTCTTCACTATATGAGCCTTCGCTTGTTCCATAAGCAAGTGCAGCAATAAAAGCAAACACGATAAAAGCGATCATAATTAAATGAATTAATGTACCTAGTCCACCACAGATTAAGCCTGCAATTGCCATACCTTGACCTGCTTGTCTACGTGTTTTTAATTCCTTCAGTGCGAGAATACCAAATATAATTCCCAATATTCCGATCACAATACCTAATCCCGGTAGCATGAGCAGCGAAGCTAATGAAGAAATACCTAGAACAAGAGCAGCGATCGCTTTACCATTATTGGTCATCGGGTATTGGGGTGGATAAGGAGCAAATGGGGGAGGATTCTGATTGCCAGGTGGATAATTCGGTTGATGTGGGTCCATAAAAGTACCTCCTTAAAATATGTATAATTGATCCGCTTTTTTTACTTCTTATCATACCATTGAATCCACATATAAAAAACAGGAGACTTTTCTGGCGGGAAAAGTTTCCTGTGGGGTAAACCATACTATAGGGTTAGCAAACGTTTAGATCGAAGTATGACTTGAAAGCGGACGAGTTAGGTTCAAATACATCGCAGTCAGCTCATCAAACCATGTTTTGTCTTTGCTGATCAAAGCGATATCGATTAGATTTTTCAATTGTTCTGGTTCTAATGTAACAGCATCTTGAAAAGAAATTTCTGCTGAAGCGGTAACTACACCTAGAGAATCTTGTTGTAAATATACACGGATCGTACTGTCCATATATTCTTGTCTCAAAAAGTAAATAATTTCGCTCATCAGAATCGGACGAGAGTGAGTAGGGTAGGTACACTCCATAACTTTAACCCAATAATGCTTGTTAGTGAGTTGAACTAAACCGTTCTCGTCAATCAATCTATGGTCTGCTTCAATATGGTAACTAAGATCGAATGTTTGTATAGGGAAATTTTTGCTTAATTGTTTATGAAGGACAGCATAAATTTCTTGTTCGTTTAATTTAATCATGCTAATCATTCCTTTGCTATTATATATTTTTATAAAACGTTTTGGATTGTAAGGGTCAGGTCAACTTTTCAGGTGATGATTTGCAGATTATCAAGCTGTTAAAATATATATCGGTCAATAGACTCATATTTTGTATATATTTTGTCGAAAAAAAGGAAAAAATGTTATAGGAAATGAGGACTATATATGTCAGAAGTTGAAGATCATTTAAAAAAGGGGCTATCTATTCTATTTATCGGTTTTAATCCAAGTCTGAGATCTGGAGAAGTAGGGCATCATTATGCTAATCCACGCAACCGATTTTGGAAAATTCTTTATGAAGCTGGTCTTACAGATCGCTTGTATACACCTGGTGAAGATAGTGAGCTTTTGGAATTAGGTTATGGATTTACTAATATTGTTTCTCGTCCTACACGAGGGGCAGAAGATATTCTGCCAGAAGAATATGCGACCGGTCGACAAGAATTACGAGAGAAACTTACAAAATACCAACCAGAGATTGCTTGTTTTGTCGGTAAAGGAGTCTATCTTCAATATAGTCAACGTGCCAAAGCATCATGGGGGTTCCAAAAAGAACCTATAATAGAAGGAATACGAGAATTTGTAGCTCCTTCTTCTAGTAGTCTGGTGCGAATGCCTGTTGACGATATTATTGATATTTATCGACATCTTTCTGATGAACGATAAGGGTAAATTAGAATACAATCAAAATAAAAGATTGAACAAAATAAAATTTGACAATATGATCAAAAACCGTTTTAATTATGTAGACCGATCGTTATAATGAATTTGAAGGATGTGAATGTATGGGTGAAAAGTCTAACTCACGCGATCTGATTGTAGAGACAGCAGCGAGACTTTTCTTTTCACAAGGGTATCATGCCACAGGGCTGAGCCAGATTATCAAAGAAAGCGATACGCCTAAAGGTTCTTTGTATCATTATTTTCCAAATGGCAAAGAAGAATTAGCTTATGTCTGTATTGAAAAGACGAATGAACATGTATTGGAAAAGTTCAAAGCTGTTTTTGAACAACATCAGACAACAGGCGATGCGATTCAAGCCTTTATTCGCGATATGGCAGACGATACTGAAAAATCCGGATTTACTGGCTTTTTACCCTTTAGTTTTTGGGCAGCAGTAGAGACTTCGTGTATTAGTAACAAATTGCGCTCCGCTTGTCAGGACGTATTTACAGATTGGCAAGAAGTGATTGCTGATCGTTTACAGCAGGAGGGTGCTTTGGAAGTTCGTGCTAAGGAAGCAGCATTACTCATGATCTCGATGATGGAAGGGGCTTTGATTATTAGTCTGACCAATCAAAGTAAACAACCTATGTTGACAGCAGCAGACTATTTGTCAGCGATGATGAAGACAGCAGTATTAACAAAATAAACAATAGATAGAGACAGTTTTAGGAGGATGGGAACGTGGACGTAAGTATGAACGCAGATGCTATCAAAGATCAGCCTGAAGGAAGAAAGTACAAAGTATTACCGATTATGATTTCATTGCTATTGAGTGGATTTATCGGCTTATTTAGTGAAACAGCATTGAATGTAGCGATTAGCTCATTGATGGGACTACTTAGTGTAGATGAAGCTACGATTCAATGGTTAACAACAGGATATCTATTGGTATTAGGTATTCTCGTACCTGTATCCGGATTATTGCTACAATGGTTTAGCACAAGACAACTATTTATTACATCGTTAACTTTTTCGATTGTCGGAACGATTGTTGCGGCTTTGTCACCTAACTTTGAAATACTGTTAATTGCACGTGTATTACAAGCAGTAGGTACAGGATTATTGTTACCACTACTATTTAATACCATTTTAATTATTTTCCCGATTGAAAAGCGTGGAGCAGCCATGGGCTTGATTGGTCTAGTTATTATGTTTGCACCAGCGATTGGTCCTGCAATATCAGGTTTGATTTTAGCTAATTTAACATGGCACTGGATTTTCTGGATTTCATTGCCGTTTCTTGCAATTGCTTTGATCTTCGGAATATTGTTCTTAGAAAATGTATCTAAGATCACCAAACCTAAAATCGATATTCTTTCGATTGTGTTATCAACACTTGGATTCGGCGGAATCGTATTCGGATTCAGTAGTGCAGGTGAAGGTTCTGGAGGATGGGGAAGCCCTGTTGTAGTCGGAACATTATTATTAGGAGCTGTTTCATTGTTATTGTTTGGCTTCCGCCAGATGAAGATGAAGCAACCAATGATCAATCTTCGTGCTTTCAAATTCCCGATGTTTACAATCGGTCTGATTCTTGTATTTATCTGTATGATGATGATCTTATCTTCTATGTTGATCTTACCGTTATACTTGCAACAAGGTATGGCTTTGACGGCTCTAGGAGCAGGTCTTGTATTATTACCGGGTAGTCTACTGAATGGTTTCTTATCTCCAGTTATGGGTCGTTTATTTGATAAATTCGGTCCGAAATGGTTAGTGATCATCGGTTTGTCGGTTGCGACGATCGCTTTGTTCTCATTCACTAGAATTCATTCAACAACGCCTGTCGGTCTGATTATTGGATTGCATACCGCACTAATGGTGGGTATATCTATGATTATGATGCCAGCACAGACGAATGGTCTGAATCAGTTACCACGTGAATACTATCCAGATGGTACAGCGATTATGAATACATTACAACAGGTGGCTGGTGCGATTGGTACAGCATTGGCTGTAAGTATTCTAAGTGCAGGTCGTGCTAACTTCTTAAGTGGAGTCGATAACCCGAAAGATCCAGCGAATGTGCTGTCCGCATTTACAGTAGGGGTGCAACATGCCTTTATCTTCGCTGTTGTGATTGCCGTTATCGGTCTGATATGCGCATTATTTATCAAACGTGTCAATGTAAAACACGGTATGTAATGATGTGATTAAGCCATCTGAACTCCTCAATCTGGGGATTCAGATGGCTTTTTTAGTCCTATTATCGCAATAGCTTTGGTAGGAATATCATGATTTAGTTTAAAAGATAAAGTACACCTATACTATATAGAAGAAAAAAAGGAGAATCATTATGATTACGATCGATCCAGCATCTATAACCAATATAGATAATTATAAATTAATCACCGGTTCTGTTATTCCAAGACCGATTGCGTTTGTGACCAGTCAATCGAGTACAGGAGTGCTTAATCTAGCTCCTTTTAGCTATTTTAATATAGTCGCTTCTGATCCACCTATTCTTTCCATTTCTGTAGCACGTAAAGGCGGTGAAATGAAAGATACTGCTCGCAATGTAATCGAGAATAAAGAGCTGGTCGTTCATATTGTGCATGAAGAATTAACCGAGCAAATGAATCATACAGCAGCTTCATTGCCCAGTGAACAGAGTGAACTTGAATTAACAACGCTTCATACTGTCCCTAGCGATAAAATCAAAGTACCTGGTCTTGCAGAAGCTTTGATTCGATTTGAGTGTGTGTTAGAGCAACATGTACCGATTAGCAATGATAGTGGTGAGATCGTACAAGATTTATTGTTGGTACGCATTATTTGTTATCATTTTGATGAAAAAGTAGTCGATGCAGAGCACTTCTATATCTGGGCAGATGTATTGAAACCTGTCGCTCGCCTAGCAGGGAATAACTATGCAGGATTGGCAGAGCAATTTACAATAGAACGTCCAAGTTAAATCTATAATGAAGTGATATCGAATAAAATATCTAAAAAAAGACTGAGCCTTGATAATAAGGTTCAGTCTTTTGGCGATAAAGTAGGCTTAATCCATAATTTTGAAAGATTGATCCAACCAAATGCATCAGGATATAACCCTTGAAAAGAAGGATCAAATAGCAACTTTTGATTAGAATGATAAACAGGTATAAATAAAAATGAAGTGTGTAAAAATTGCTCAATCTTCTCAACATGCTGACTATAATCAGGTAACGGTGTAGCAACAAAAGGAACAAGTAATTGATCTAACTCTTTTAACTGAGCAGGATTCAATAATTGACGTACATACGTTGATCGGTTACTAAAAAAGTTAAGCAATCCCCAGACGATATTTTCCTCTAACATTTCCTGTCCCATAAATAAATCGGCTTCTTGCATCACTGCTTTGGAAGCAAATGAATCACGCGGGCATAACGTGAGGATCAGACCTATAGAACGTGCACGATCTTGTAACCATTTGCAGACTGCATGATTTTCTGCCCGATTCAGATAATTGAGTTTCAAAGGTTGTCCTTGATAGTCCGTTTGTTGCAGATATTGACGTGCTTGCTCTAATGAATACGTTGGAGCATGGGTTTGTTTGCTTTTCCACGGAAATAAGCTATACGCAGGCTTTAACCAATACTTAGAACATTGCTCTGTCAACAGTGGACGATCTAATAACATATGAATCACTTGTCTAAAAGTGGAGTCATGTTGAATCCCTTCTTTGCAAAAATTGAACATAATAAAATTACATCCAATCACTTTGTAATTCACCTGCGCAGGATCAGTATAATCTGTAGCCTTATTCTGACGAAATAGCTGATAACGTCGATCTGCTTGATAATCAGCCGTTACAAAATAAATATCCACACGATCCAACAGCGATCTTCCTTCAAAATAAGCATCAAAAGCATCAAGTACAATATGATTCTCACTAGAAGCGGTTAAGCGAAAAGCCCCTGTTCCGACCAATTGTCGACCTCGATCAGCCATATCATGATCATGCGGAAGAATGGACATACATAATGAACTAATATAATTCAGGAAAAAGGGATCAGACCGGTGTAGATAAAAGCTGATTGTATAATCATTGTGAATTACAACAGAGTGAACATGGGTGAATTGCCAAAAAGCAGGCGAATCCAAATCACGTAGGCGTTCCCATGTATATTTTACATCCTCTGCGGTCAATATGCGTCCATGATGAAATCGAACTCCTTTACGCAAATAAAATGTCCAACATTGATCGGTATCATCGCTTTCCCAATAATGAGCCAGTTGAGGTATAAAAGTCTGTGATTCAGCTTGATATGTAATTAATAAGCTACAAATTTGACCGATCAAATGAGATTCAAACGCTGTAAACACAAATGCTGGATCCAATGACTCCAGAATACGACTCTGGTTAATCCGCAGTACATCCAGTGTCTGAGAACCATGATGCTCAATATGAAGTCCAAACTGCTGTTCAAGCCGATATTGAAGACGCTGAACATAAGTATGGGGTAACTGTGGATGTTGTAACCATTGTGCGGCTTCTTGCAATTTACCTTGGGTGAGTAGTTGCTCAAAATAGACACTTAATACATGTTCAAGTGAGTGGAGTATCGTTAGCGTAGAATGATGTCCACGTCCACGACCGCTCTGCCAGTGAATATATCCTTCTTCTTGAAGTTTGCGTATGATCCACTTTACATTGCGGGTTGTACAGTGCAGAAGAGATGCTAAATGATCAATTGTTAAAGTATGTGTACTATGTAGGTCTGGATCATCTAATGACAATAGAATCGTTATGTAATGCTCTTGATGCTTCATATCTTTATCTCCTAAGCTGTATTGACTTGTAATATATAAAAGGGGAAACGATTGATTTAATCTTACTCTTTTTCTTCCTCTTTCTCCAGCTGATAATAAGATGACTGGAAGAGGAGGAATAAAGAATGGAATTTTTGCAATTGCACCGGACGATTCAACTGCGTATTTTGACTACATTTATTACCCGATTAACAGGAACGATGATTTTTCCATTTATGGCGATTTATTTTGCTGGCTATTTAGGTGCAGGCATTGCGGGTATTTTATTATTTTCTAGTCTGATCGTTCAACTGATTGCTAGCTTATATGGTGGGTATTTAGCTGATCGCTGGGGACGTAAAAAGGTAATGGTATGGGGAGAAGGTATTCAATGTATAGCTTTTCTAGGCATGATGCTAGCTAACTCGCCTTACTGGCAGTCGGCATGGTTTACATTTGCGATGATGATTATACATAGTCTCTGTAATGGTCTGATCATCCCTGCTTCAGATGCTATGTTAATCGATGTAAGCACACCACAGACACGTACACTAATGTATAGCATCAATTACTGGTCGATCAATCTGGCGATTACATTCGGGGCATTAATTGGTGGAGCGATGTTCAGTTCGCATCGGATGGCGTTATTTGGACTATTGGCGATCACAGGTTTGATCATCTGGTTAATTACGATCTTTTTGATTACAGAAACCTATGTACCACAGACTCATGTACAACAGAAGAATCATATACAACAGACCAAGCAATGGAATATTATTTCTAATGGAAAATTGATTATTCGCAATTATCATCAAGTCTGGAAAGACCGGCTGTTTATTCTATTTGTATTAGGTAATATGTTATTGTTATCGACTGAATTTCATTTGACTCAATATATAGGAGTTCGTCTGCAAAATGAATTTGTTCCACAAACGATAATGATCTGGGGCAATGGACAGCTAGAACTAAATGGTATCAAGATTCTAAGTATGATCCAGATCGAAAATACAGTCGGTATTGTACTCCTTTCATTATTTCTTGCTGGAGTGATCCGTCGTTCTAAACGTCAAATTTCTTGGATGAATGTAGCGGTTCTTATCTATATTACCGGATTTGCAGTGATGGCATTTAGCAATACACTATGGATACTGGCTGGAGCGATGCTGTTAGCGACTGTAGGAGAATTGATTCATGTACCTATTCGTCAATCTCTGCTAGCTCAAATTATTAATGATCAATCTCGTAGTTCTTATATGGCTGTTCATGGAATGGGGACCCAAGGAGCTAGAGCCATAGCGGCTCTTGGGATTACTTTGGGCGTATGGATACCTTCCTATGGTATGTCGGTCCTTATTGCTATGGTTGGATTAATAGGATTCCTGCTTATTTCTTATGTCATCAGTCGGGTACAAGCTTCGGCAAAAGCAACTTCGACACAAGGGGTTACCAAAAACCAAGTAACATTGTAAGATATAGAAAGTTGAGAACTAGCGTGCATATTAATGTATAAGCAACAGCATGTCTTAGGGGGGATTAACATGAGTAAAGGATCAAAACCGTTAAGCGGAAAAACAATCGTTATTGCAGGTTCAAGAAAACTCGATGAAATGTCAGCATTAATTGAGAAACAAGGTGGAGCAGCGATTGTTCGCTCACTACAAGGTGTAACCACATTCAAGGAGCAAGAAATGGAGCAAGAATTGCTTCTGTTTATTGCCAATCGACCAGAATGGGTTATTTTCACAACTGGAATAGGAGCCAAAGCATTATTCGATGCCGCAGATCGTCTAGGAATCAAAGATCAATTTGTAGAAACGGTGCAACAATCTAAAATCGCTATCCGTGGCTACAAAACATATAATTTTCTCAAAACGCAAGAATTAGCTCCAGACATTCGGGATTCTGATGGAACGATGAAAGGTCTAGAAGATCAATTAGAATCGACCACATTTACAAAAGAACAAATATGGATACAATTGCATGGCGAGCCTGCTCCAGATCTTGTTCAGTTTTTGGAAGCAAAAGGAGCCTCATCTGTACATACCTTATTGCCTTATCTTAATATTGCACCGGAAGCGGACACGTTAAAGCAATTGCGTCAGGAGATCCAGCAAGGAGAGATTGATGCGATTTGCTTTACAACAGCGGTTCAAGTTCGCTATTTATTCAAAGATGCTCGTGAACATGGATATGAAGAGGAATTACGATCTGCTCTCAATCAAGGCGTGCTGGCTGTTTCTGTAGGCAAAGTGACTTCAGAAGCACTGACTCAAGCAGGGATCACCCGAATCGTAGCTCCTGAAAATGAACGAATGGGCGCTATGATTGTAGAAATGGCGAAGTATTTTGAACAATAAAAAGTCTATTCATGAATAATTTGTGTACTCTAATGAAATTTTTCAGTTTATTTCATTGAAAAAGGTTCATTCTCATGTAAGCTTATGATAAAATAAACTATTATGTAGTGAAGGAGAAATACAAAGATGACTATACCTAAAACGTTAACTATAGCCGGATCAGATACAAGCGGTGGAGCTGGTATTCAAGCCGATTTAAAAACTTTTCAGGAATTGGGCGTATATGGCATGACCGTGCTTACCACGATTGTTGCTATGGACCCTAAAACATGGGATCATCAAGTATTCCCTATTGATCTGAAAGTAGTTGAAGCGCAGTTGCGTACTGTACTGGATGGTATCGGTTTTGATGCTTTGAAAACAGGTATGTTGGGTTCGGTAGAAATTATTGAACTGGTAGCACACCATCTGAATCGTTATCCAATGGATCGTGTTGTTATTGATCCTGTAATGGTATGTAAAGGCACTGATGAGGTTCTTCAACCGGAAAATACAGAAGCGATGTTAGAATTCTTGATTCCAGGCGCAGATCTAGTGACTCCGAACTTGTTTGAAGCTTCTCAATTAGCTAAAACAGGTCCTATCACTACAGAAGATCAAATGAAGCAAGCAGCGGCAATTATTTATGAGCGTGGAGCGAAGCATGTATTGATCAAAACACGCGGTAAGATTAAAGAAGGCAAAGCATTGGATTTGTTATATGATGGTCAAACATTTGACTGGTTCGAAGTGGATGCTATTGCTACGGAATTTACACATGGTGCAGGTTGCACAACTTCCGCAGCAGTAACAGCTGGACTTGCTAAAGGATTGTCTGTCAGAGATGCTTATGCTGACGCTAAAAACTTCATTACTCAAGCAATTGCTAACGGATTCCGTCTGAATGACTTTGTAGGTCCAACCCTACATGTGGCACACCGTTTGCAATTGAAATAACAGCATCTGGAGCGGAGGATTGCTCAATGAATCGCTTATCCAAATCGTTACTCGGTGGAGCGCTAGTTTTACTTTTGATGATCATTAGCGCTTGTTCTGGAAATAGTACACAACAACCGTCATCCATGGATAATGGAACCACAGAACAATCAACACCTGCTACTCCTTCGACTGAAGGCAGTACAGACCAACCGGCAACAGGTACTGAACCAGCAACAAATACAGACGGAACGTCTTCAAGCACAGAAGGTTCTACTGAAACAGCAGACAATGGTGGCAAAGAAACGGTCCCTGCTGCCAAACCAGAACTGACTCCTGCTAACGAAGGTCAAGTCGATATTACGATTGTACAACAAGGCCCTGGACAATTTTTTGTACGTCTTAATGAATTTCCAGAAGGATATCTTGTTAGCAATTTAGACTGGACTGGACCAGGATATAGTGAAGCAGCTACATTTGATGAAGCTGTGAAGAACGGTCAAGAAGGCAATAATGGATTCTACGCAAGTAGCGATCACCGCAATTTTGGCTTCATTTATGATGGACATATTGCTGGTGAAGAAGGCAAGTTCACATTAACATTCCGCAATCAAGCCGGAGACGAATTAACGTGGTATAAAGATCTAACATTGCAATAATATCGCTTGGCAATATAAGCGATACTTCATCTATTTCAATGAAAAGTGATTTTTGTAAAGCAAAATATCTTTCTATCGCTTGGCAATATAAGCGATAAAATGTGTTACATGCTGTACTAAATACTCAAGCCTCTGCCGATATATGCGGTAGGGGTATTTTGAGGGATATTTATGAAAAAAGATGCACAAATAAGCAGTATGTATGCAAATGATGTAAATTACATGATTATCACAAAAATAAACGAGAGCACTGCAAAGATCAGTGCAAGAGAGGAAATATTATAATGAGAATCAATACATTCAAAACAGAACAAAACTTAGACCGAGGACATTTAACAGCAATCGCTAACGAAGCTTCACGTTTTGCTTCTGATATTCGTATCGCATTTGGTAACCCTGACAACCGTAGAGAAGTAGACGTAAAAAGCTTGTTGGGTATGATGTTGATGATTATCCCTGCTGGAACAGAAATCGAATTAACAACTCGTGGTAAAGACGAATTGGAAGCTTTGGAAAATGTACAAGCATTATTTGAACAAGTTTTGTTCGCTCCATCTGTATAATATCTCTTTCATGTAACTCAACAATTATAATGCATTATAAAAAAACCTTCTGTCTTTTGTAGACAGAAGGTTTTTTGCTGATGATATCGGGTAATAGATAGCAAACTCCTACCAGAAGGTATTCAGTTGCCATTTTACTTAAAAGCGATCGGTTCGATACTTTTTGGGCGTGATTCCTGCATGCTTTTTGAAAGCTTTGGAGAATGAAAATAAATCAGGATAACCGACAGAGTAAGCAATTTCAGCTAGAGAATAGTTGGTTTCAGTAAGTAATTGCCGTGCTTTACTCATTTTTAGACTACGAATATATTCAGCAGGCGGAGTCTGATGAACTAGATGAAATTGTTTGCTAAAGTGAGTCCGATGTACGCCCACATGACTTGCTACATCCGCAACCGTAATTCCGCGATCATAATGACTATGAATATAAGCGATAGCTTCTTCCATCCATGAAGTGGTAGAAGATAGAGTATCTGCTACATAATGATTAATATGAGAAGGATGATCCGAGGATAATTCGGCAAAAATACTATATAACAATTCCAATCGTCGTAATTCGCTACTAAATTGATTCGAATCTTCATTGGTAGATAGAATACGTTCGAACTTTTCTTCCAGTTGATCAAATAACTCTGCACTCACTTCACTATACCCTTGATGCATACCACTTTGTTCTATAAGTAACCTGGCTTGAGGACCTGTAAAACAAATATAATACGTTTCCAAGTCTTCATCCATATTATTAATATATTCAAAAGGTTCATTGGGAGAAATACACCATACATTGTAAGAGCCAAGAATATAGCTTTGCCCTTTATGAATAATAACTCCACCATGTCGATTAGCGATCCAAAAGCAATTGTCGATGCCTGTAAACAACCGCCTACTTTGAGCCTTTAAAAAATAACGACCTGCTTGAGCAATTCTTAATCCTCCGGATTGTGAGAATAAGGAAGGAGAAATAAGAAACCGTTCAACCACTTCACGATTTGTTTCAATAGAACGAAGCATATTGAACGTTCATCCTTTCCAAATATAATCTAACTTCTTTATTATATACTACATAATGACAAAATAATACAAGACAAAATGACATTGTTCGTTTACAATCAAATTGCTATGATCTAAATCATGGTATTCCTACTAAAATGATGGGTTTTCATAAGATTGATCATTTTCATTGATGTACCAATAGATTCTAAACAGCAGATGGAGGACGTATAATGAAAAACATGAAAATGAAATCTTCTCTTGTCTTGGCACTTACTTTACTACTTACAGTGTTTCTATCTGCCTGCGGAAATAGCTCTGACAGCTCAGCAGATGGTAAAGTAACGATTAGCTTTTTACATTGGCGTGGGGAAGATACACAAGCTTTCCAGAAAATTATTGATCAATTTGAAACTAAAAATCCAAATATCAAAGTAGATATGCAGACTTTAACTTCAGATCAATATCAATCCACAGCTCAAGCTAAATTAACAGATGGTTCAGTCGGCGATGTATTTGCCTCTTTCCCGGGTGCACAATATGCAGCTCTGTCCAAAGCAGGTCTATATACAGATTTAACCAACGAATCGTTTTTGAAAAATTATAACGCTGACCTTATTGATGTTGGCGCTAAAGATGGAAAACAATGGGCGGTTCCTTACCAACTGGTCTACAACCAACCTATTTATAATACTGAAATTTTCAAAAAATATAATTTGACGCCTCCAACCGATTGGGATGGATTCCTTAAATTATGTGCAACACTCAAACAAAATGGAATTATTCCGATTGCTTTTGCTGGAGCAGATATTGGACCAGGGCAATTTATGAATACAATGGTTATGAATAATGAACCTAGCGAAGATATTTTCACCAAAGTGGAAGCTGGACAAGCTAAGTTAACAGATGAATTCTGGGTCAAAACGCTAACTCAATTTAAAGAGTTAAATGATAATGGTTACTTCCAAGAGAACTCACTCGGTACAAAAGATGCAGCAGCAGGAGCTTTATTTATTCAAGGTAAAGCAGCTATGTTAGCTAGTGGTTCTTATCAATTAGCTCAAAATGCGAAACAAAATCCAGAGCTCAAACAAGCATTATTAGCACCTATTACTGTATCGGCAGATCAAGCCAAATATGAAGGTGTACACACCAGTACATTCATGTTAGGTGTTAATAGCCGTTCTAAACATTCAACAGAAGCGAAGAAATTCCTTGAATTTTTGAGCCAACCGGATGTAGCAAGTCAGTATGCGAATGAAACCGGACAAAATGTAACCTTAAAAGATATCAAATATGATAGTCCAGAATTGAACATTGCAGGCGATTGGGCAGATAAGAAAACATTATTCCAACCTCGTTTTACGATTTTAAATTCAGAAAATCAAAAAGCAGTGACGAATTCAATTCAAGCTGTACTGGGCGGAGCGACACCTGAACAAGCAGCACAGGATGCACAAGCGATTATTGATCAACAAATTAAATAAATGATGAACATATAATGAACGTATAAGGGAGAAATAAAACGCGCTTGTTCATATTAAAGCGCTGAAGGGCAAGGTAATAGGACTTATGATGAATCGCAAAACACTTTGGTTCTTTATGCTACCCGGACTGTTATTGTATACAGGGCTATTTATTTACCCGGCTCTATCTGGCTTATTTTATTCATTTACTAATTGGGATGGAGTCTCGACTTCGTATGATTTTGTAGGTATATCGAATTACAAAGATAGCTTCGATAGCATTGTATTCCGTAAAGCATTTTTTAATAATGTAAAGTTTATGTTGACGGTTGTTATTATTCAGACGATCGTATCGTTAATTCTTGCACTTATTTTGGCTAAAAATACGCGTACCCGTGTATTTCTACGTGCATTGTACTTTTTTCCAGCGATCTTATCTTCGGTATCTGTAGGTTTAATCTGGTCGTTTATTTATGATCCTTCTTTAGGATTATTGAATACGGCATTAACAAGTGGTGGACTGGAGCAATTTACAGCTAGCTGGACAGGAGACGCCAATATTGCGCTCTATGCGATTGCTTTTGTACAAATCTGGGCACATGCTGGACAGATGATGATCGTCTTTATTGCCGGTCTGCATGCGATTCCGGAAGAGTTGATGGAAGCAGCACGTATTGATGGAGCCACACGTTTTCAGATTTTCCGCAAAGTCACATGGCCATTACTAGCACCATCTGCAACCATTGTTGTATCTTACACAACGATTCAATCATTCAAAGCGTTTGATTTGATCTTTGTCATGACAGATGGTGGACCGAACTATGCGACAGAAATTCTGACGACGTATATTTATCATCTTGCCTTCTCTAACTATTCATTCGGTCTCGCTTCCGCAGGCTCAATGATATTCCTTGTTCTTCTAGGTTTATTGACGATGGCACAATTCAAAGCTCTTCGTAGAGGCGGTGCTAACGGATGATAGAACACCGAATAGACAAGCAGCAGGATGGTGATCTGTGATGAAATGGATCGGACGTATAATTATGGTGCTGTATGCTCTTCTTGTAGCGGCACCCCTATATTTTGTAATGACTTCTTCGTTCAAAACCAGTCAGGCGTTTTTTGCTAATCCGTTAAGCTGGCCGAATCCGTGGACGATTCAAAACTTTGTATCCATTTTTGATGCTCAACCGATGTGGCAATATTTCTGGAATAGTGCCCGTGTCACACTGAGTACAGTTGCGCTAGATCTATTTCTAGGTAGTCTGATCGCTTATGCGATTATTCGTTTGGGTGGACGTATGGGAAGATATACTTTTGTTTATTTTGTGGCTGGATTGATTATCCCTTCACAAGTAAGTATGTTGCCTTTGTATTCATTAGTACGACAACTGGGCTGGTCTGATAATCTGGGAGCATTGATTCTAGTGACCGCAGCAGGGTTATTACCTTTGACTGTATTTACATTAACCGGATTTATGGAAATGTTGAGTAAAGAAATGATGGAAGCTGGCAGTATAGACGGTGCAAGCGAATGGAAAATTTATTGGCGCTTAATCTTGCCTTTATCGGGTCCTTCACTTGCAGCAACAGCAGCGTTCTTGTTCGTTATGGTCTGGAATGATCTGTTGATACCAATGTTATTGATTAACAGTACCGACAAATTAACATTACCACTAGCTCTAATGCAGTTCCGTGGTGAATATGTTACAGATTACACATTGCTGTTAACCGGAGTGGTCATCACCGCAGTTCCTATGGTGATATTGTTTATTTTCTTACAACGATTCTTCGTTACAGGAATGACAGCAGGTTCTGTTAAAGGGTAATTTAGCATGTAGTACGCATAGGAAGTATAACTAAAAAGCCAGTTTGCCAAGAGTTCAATACTCAAGGTGAACTGGCTTTTTGGGATATATTCTACTAAACGAATACTTGGACTACTATACGGGAAGCAACCGTACATATACTATTTTACTAATTGTTGACGAATAGCAGTGACTACGGCTTGTGTACGGTCTTTGACACCTAGCTTTTGGATAATATTATGGACATGCGTTTTGATTGTACTTTCAGATACATATAAGTCTTCGGCAATTTCAAAATTACGTCGACCATATGCCATCGCTTGCAACACTTCTAACTCACGATCAGTTAATGGTTCCAGTACAGGCGCAGGGATATAGGAAGAATTAGGTGGATAAGCCGATTCATTTTCACCAAGCAATTGAATTAGAGCTCCACCCGCAGTTGTACTGTTATAGATTGCGCCACCTGCTAGAATGGAGCGAATACCTACAATCATTTCATTCATATCAATATCTTTGAGCAAATAGCCTGAAGCTCCTGCACGTATACCGTCGATTACATAATCTTGAACATCAAATGTTGTTAGTAAAATAATTTTAATCTCCGGGTGCACTGAAAGAATATGACGGGTTGCGTCTATACCTGATAACTCGGGCATTTGTATATCCATAAGAATCAGATGTGGACGATAACGCAAAGCCAAATCGATCGCTTCTTGGCCGGTAGCTGCTTCGGTGACAACTTGCATATCTGTTTGTAGATCAAGTACATAACGAATCCCCTGACGGATAAGAGCTTGATCATCTGCTAGCATAATACGTATAGGCTCTGTTGAACTCATATAGAGATTCTCCTTGATTCATTTAATTTTTGGGTAGAGATGTATTGGATAGTGGCAATGTCACTTTGATCCAAAGACCACCTTGCGGGCGAGCAGCAAATGTACAATTTCCATGAATCGTTTCACAACGACGAATCATATTTTGAATACCGAATCCATACTGTAAAGGATGTTCTCTTCGATATTTACCATCGTCTGCGATGGATAGCTGAACATGTTGAGCAGTTTCAGTAATGGTAACATCTACAGTACTTGCTTCTGCATGACGAATAATATTGGTTAACGATTCTTGCAATACACGATAAAGTACACTATCAATCACTTCGCCCCAGATGCTAAAAGTACCCTGACTATCAAAATGTAGTTCTAATCCAGCACGATGAGTAATCTGAGATGCTAATTCTTGCAGACCTTCTACACCACCTTCATGAACAGACCAATCTTTGACCACACTGCGTACTTCAGCCAGACCTTGTCTGGAGACATCTAGCAATTGATCGACTGTTGATTCAGCACGATCAGGATCTTGTTTGATCATCCATTTCAGCGCTTGCATTTGTACAATAAGAGACGTGAAATGATGCCCTAATCCATCATGAATTTCTCCGGCAATCCGTGTACGTTCAGTCAATGCTGCATACCGTATCGATTGTACGGTGCTGTCTTGTAACTCTTTATAGGTTCGTTGTAATTCCAGATGAACTTGTTCTAATTCTGTTAGTTGTTCACTGTTGATTTTTAATACTCTAATATAACGGCTAAGACTATGAATCCCAAAATAAATACTTGCTAATACGATAATTAGACTGTACGGATAACCATTATCCAAGCCAGAATTCAACATCACCAAGCCGACAATAATCAGAACCACTGTAGCGACTTTTTGTTCACGACTGGAGATAAAGCTTAGAATAACAAACCATGCCCAGAGCACGGAGTTATAATCTTGAGGTTCTTTGGATATATAAGCAGAAAGCCAGATCATTGAAAATAAAAATACGGTAAAGATGACAATATGCATAATCGTAAGTCTAAAATTAGACCAGAGCATAGCTACATAAAAACACATCGTTATAAAAAAGATCAACCAGACTAGAAAAGAATGATCCATATAATAAATAGTAAGATTATAAATAATAATCATAGAGAGTAACAATCGAAATAAAAATAAATATTTGGAGAAATCTTGTGATTTTTGCAACAGGATACTTCCTTTCAAATCTAATACGTATCTTTATTTTATCATTTCTATTGAAACGAGTTAGATTTAAATATAACACGATCTTGCTAACTGTTATTATGCCTATGCAGTATATTCAACTATATCGTAACACAACCCTTTTTTCTTCATCATCAGGATGGGTTTTGAAAAGTGAAAAATCAATCGCTAGGTGGAGGTGAAACCGTCGATATTCAACAATAGAGTAGAGTGATAGAAATTTTGGATATATGTATAGAATGTATTGATATAGTAACCAATTGACGCTATAGACAAGAGGGTGCTAGACTTTATATCATCTTAACCAACTTAATGGGTCGGAATTATAAGGTATGAAATGTGATTCAACTTCATGCTTATTTGATGTACAACCTATATTAGAGGAGGATACAGATATGTCATTAACGATTGAAACAACCGCGAATCCAGGTCAACATATTATTTTGTGGAGTAAAACAGGGTGTCATTTCTGTGGTGAGATCAAAAATTATTTGGAACTAAATCATCATCATTATATCAATCTCGATGTAGCAGACAACGATGGTCTACGGGATGTATTAGAAGCTAAATATGGTATTCGTCATGTGCCTGTGGTCGAGGTTGGTCGCAATGGAACCTATACAGCTTTTTTAGAAACAGATCTAGAAGGGCTGGCTCGCTTGTTAGCAGAAGAAGCAGAAGCAGCCCATTCTTCCGTAGAGATTGCTTAACGATCAGATTTTAATAGATATACGAAATAGATTCAAGCTAAGTATAGATAATCCATCTGGTTATGATTTTAAAATAATAGAGTAAAAGGGGCGAACAAGAATGAGTGAAAATAAGCGACAACTGAAATTTGGAGCGATTGTACACGGGATTGGTGGCAGTATGTCTACATGGCGTCATCCAGAGGTACAGAGCGATGCGAGTGTAAGCTTTGACTTTTACAAACGGCAGACGCTCAAAGCAGAAGAAGGAAAGTTCGATCTGGTCTTTATTGCAGATGGATTGTTTATCAATGAAAAGTCATTGCCTCATTTCTTGAATCGCTTTGAACCGGTAACGATATTATCTGCTTTGGCGGCAGTTACTTCCCATATTGGATTAGTAGGAACGATCTCGACCAGTTATAGCGAGCCTTTTACGGTAGCCCGTCAATTGTCTTCAATTGATCATATTAGTGGGGGACGTGCTGGCTGGAATGTAGTGACATCGCCACTGGAAGGATCAGCACGCAATTATAGTCGTGGCGATCATCCTTCTCATCCAGAACGATACAAGATTGCGGCAGAATATCTGGAAGTGACCAAAGGACTATGGGATTCATGGGAAGAAGATGCTTTTGTACGGGATAAAGAGTCTGGTGTATTTTTCGATCCTGAGAAGCTACATACTCTTAATCATCAAGGTGAATATTTTTCAGTACAAGGGCCGCTTAATATCGGACGATCTCGTCAAGGACAACCTGTTATTTTCCAAGCAGGTTCTTCGGAAGATGGCAAAAACTTAGCTGCACAATCAGCAGATGCGATCTTTACCGGTCAGGAGACACTAGCGGATGCACAAGCATTCTATGAAGATGTGAAAAAGCGTGCTATTCAATATGGGCGAAATGAAGAAGAGTTACTGATTTTGCCAGGTATCTCACCGATTATTGGCAGAACGGAAGCAGAAGCAGAGCAGAAATATCGGGAGATCGCCGATCTGGTAACGATTGATAAAGCTCTTGATTTTCTAGGACGCTTTTTTGACCATCATGACTTTTCTCAATATCCGTTAGATGAACCTTTTCCAGAGTTAAATGATATTGGTAGTAATAGCTTCCGCAGTGGAACAGACAAGATTAAAAAAGATGCACGTGAGCGTGGGCTGACTTTACGTGAAGTAGCATTACAAGCAGCGACACCGCGTGGGAACTTTATCGGTACACCGGAACAAGTGGCTAATCAGATCGAAGAATGGTTTGAACGCAAAGGATCAGATGGATTTATTATTCACTCCGATTTGCCAAGTGGTCTACATGATTTTGTAGATTTGGTTGTGCCGATTCTGCAAGCCAAAGGTATTTATCGTCAAGATTATGAATATGAGACCTTGCGTGAAAATCTAGGCGTGCCTATTCCACAGAATCGATATCAGACGAAAACGGTTAATGTCTAAATCGTATTTTGATTAATAGATGAACTGAAATAAAAAGGTCAACGATTTTCCCAAAATGATTATAAGTCCAAGAAGTGCCCGTTACTCCTGATCACAGTGGTCATAAGGGGTTGCGGGTTATTTCAAATCGCTTGCTATCCCGTTGACAAGTGTCAAAACAGGGAATATGATACATAAAACCAAGTTAGTTAATGGGAAAAGTAAGAAAGGGGATGGAATGATGAATATTGAAAATATAGAGGCATTTGTCTATATCAACCATTATGGAAGTTTTAACAAAGCAGCAGAAGTATTATTCCTTTCTCAACCGTCTGTATCCGCACGTATCCAGACATTAGAAAGAGAACTTGGCTGCAAATTATTCGAACGTCTGGGTAGACAGATTCTGCTGACAGAAGAAGGCAGAAGATTTCTACCTTATGCCCAACAAGTATTGCAAGTGATCCAAAAAGGTAAACAACGTATCCAGACAGCCAAAGCAACACCACAGGAGCTGACGATTGGTTGTACAGTAGCAGTCTCTAATTACGTCATCCCTGAACTGCTTCCCAAACTCAAACAAAAATATCCACAAACCAATTTCAAGTTGATCACCTCGACAACCGATCAACTACTGCATAAATTAATGAACAAAGAAATCGATATCGGATTTGTACGCAAAGTCATGCATCCTGCGATTCGCACCGTTTCTTTTTATGAAGATCCGATTTCATTATACGTCTATAAAGATCATCCTTTTGTGCAAAAAGGACGTGCTACTATAGCATCATTACAAGAACAACCTTTGATTTTCTTCGAATGCGGATCATTAGACTGGCTTCGAATTCACCGTGTATTTGAAACGCTCGAATTCCCACCGGATATCGCTTTTCACGTCGATCATTCAGAAACCGCCAAGAAATTAGTACTCCAAAAAGCAGGCATAGCCTTCTTACCCGGACTGAGTGTCCATGAAGAAGTGATGCGTGGCGATCTAGTACCAATCTATATTCCAGAAGTCACAGGTATCTCTCTACAAACCAGCTTAATCACACTAAAAGAACAACCATCTACATTCGCCACAACACTAGCCGAATTACTACACGAAAACGACTACTTCCGTAGCCAACAACCTGACCATTCTCTGCTTCACTCAACTATCTAACAAATAAAGTAGAAGAAGAGATAAAAGCCAAAAGCCATCTTTCTGAAAATCAATAACAAATACAGTACACCAAAAGTAATCACAAACCACACCAATCCAAGCCCATATTTCATAGCAAATCAGTAACCTATAGAAGAAATCAATACAAAGATACCACCAAAAAATCAAACATCTAAACCAGTACTCAACCGAATCATTTTCTAATAGTAAACCCAATCTTTCAAACTAACATCATCTCTAATTCTTACTGCTACCCTCCCCACAAGGGAAAAAATGCACCACCTATGTGTGGTTATTGATCACCATCATCCCACCAAGCACAAGCGAAGAGGGAAGATTCATTCTGAAAGAGCGAAGCGCTCGCCTTTAAAAGAATATCCCCACCGCAAAGCGGTAAATTCAAGGGATATTCTTTTACCAGCGACGACAAGAAGAATCTACCCTCATAGCGTCTGTAACTCTATTGAACCACTTTACCTCTACAATTTTTCCCCCTCCACCTATTGATTTGTTCAATACACCGATAGAACTTTCCTATTGTTCAAGTCATTGACGCTACGGGAGGACGATGATAGATTTATCACATGCTAAATCCGATTAAGTTGATATGAATTAGGGGGAAGAGAAATATGAGAAGAAAAACAGGAGTAACTGTACTAACATTATGGGTAGCTATATTGATGCTGGTGCTATCAGGATGCGCATCCGTTAGTGAATCCAGTGGAGGTTCCGCAGGAGGAACATCTTCTGCATCAGATAGTAATAACGCAACAGCTTCTACAGGCGGTGTGAAGAAGATCATCGTCGGTACAGGTACAGGATTCCCCAATGTCTGCTTTATTGATGAGAATGGAAAGCTGACTGGTTATGACGTTGAATTGGTACGTGAGATCGACAAGCGCTTGCCCGATGTAGAATTTGAATTTAAAACGATGGAATTCTCAAATCTGTTATTAAGCTTAGAAACGAACAAAATTGATTTTGTCACTCACCAGATGGAGACCAATCCTGAACGTGAACAAAAATATCTATTTAACAAAGTACCATATAGCATTTTCCTTAACCGTGTAACTGTGGCTAAAGACAATAATACGATTAAAGGATTGGATGATCTGGTGGGTAAAAAAGTGCTCACAGGGGCTACAAGTAATGCAGCTTACCTACTTAATGAATACAACAAGACACATAACAACGGTATAGATGTTGTTTATACGAGTGGTGCGGCAAACGATACGGTACAGCAAATTGTATCGGGACGTGTCGATGCAACGATTACGACTGATTTTGCGAATCGTTTTAATACCGATGCTGATGGAAATGTGGCACTCAAAACAGTAGGCGAACCTTTAAATCAATCCAATGTATTTTTTGTTTTCCGCAAAGATGAACAACCTCTTTCTGACGAGATTGATAAAGCGATCACTGAAATTAAAGCAGATGGAACATTAAAAAAATTAAGCGAGCAATGGTTAGGCGATGACTTCACCCAAACACTTGAAGAAGCTAAAGTTGCAAAATAAACGATGAATAGCTAGTAGAAAGGAGCAAATCATACATGAGCAGAAGATTCGATATGACGTATGTATTTGATTTTATTCCCAAGTTATTGGCTTACCTCAACATTACACTGCTCATTGTAGGCAGCTCGATTCTACTAGGTCTTATTATTGGAATGTTGGTTGCTTTACCCCGGTTATACAATGTACCGGTGCTCAAGCGTGTGTCTCAAGTCTATGTTTCTTTTTTTCGCGGCACACCGATTCTGATCCAATTATTTCTGATTTATTATGGACTACCCACGATTCTGCAATGGATCAATATTGATATTTCGAGAGTAGCTGTATTGTATTTTGTGATTTTAGCATATGCACTGAACAGCGGAGCTTTTGTCTCTGAAATGATCAGAGCTTCTGTCAGTGCAGTCGATCGAGGACAGATTGAAGCCGCCCAATCGATAGGCATGAGCGGATATCAGACATTTACACGTATTATTTTGCCTCAAGCATTAGCAATTAGTATTCCGTTATTCGGTAATCTAGTGATTGGTAATCTAAAAGACACTTCACTTGCTTTTACGTTAGGCGTTATGGAGATGACAGGCAGATCGCAGACACTAGGAACAGCCACACAACATTTTGTAGAGACGTATATCGCATTATCTTTAATCTACTTTGTGATCAGTATGATCTTGGAACAAGGATTCCTCTGGTTAGAACGTCGTCTACATCGTCATGAAGCAGGCGCAAAACAGACTTCTGCTGTAATCCGGCGCAAATGGCTGACTCGTCCTGTATCTGTACTTAGCAAAGGAGGTCGAAGTGGATGACACTTGATCCGTCATTTATGTGGACAGCATTTCTAAGTCTATTCAAAGCATTACCAACCACACTGATGATTACGTTTGTTTCTGTCATCTGTGGTCTATTCATAGGAACGGTGGTGGCATTATGTCGTATTTATCGAATACCTGGATTGTCTCAACTTTCTACCGCTTACGTGACTTTTATACGCGGTACACCGATGTTGATGCATTTGTTGATCATTTATTTTGGCTTACCGATTCTGATCGATAGTCTAGCGGCTAAGTGGGAATGGTCATTTACTTCGGCATCGATTCCATTGATTGGATTTGTGTTTATCGCTTTTTCAATAACCGCAGGAGCGTATATGTCTGAAGTGGTGAGAGCAGGCATTGTTGCTGTGGATCGAGGACAGATCGAAGCGGCTCATTCGATTGGAATGACGACACCGCAAGCTTTGCGCCGAATCGTGTTACCACAAGCATTAGCCGTCAGCCTACCGAATTTGTCTAATTCAGTGATTGGGATGTTACATGGTTCCACACTGGCGTATACAATCTCTGTGGTCGAAATTAATGCACAAGCGTTGGTGGTTGCAGCGAATAACTGGAAATACTTTGAAGCGTATATTGCAGCAGCTGTTTTATTTTGGGGATTAACTTTATTGATCGAACGAGGCAGTGGTTGGTTAGAAAAACGTCTCAACGCTTATCATCGTGGAGGTGTCATGTAATATGATTCAACTGGAGCAGATATCCAAATCATTTGGTAAACAGGAAGTGTTACAAAGTATTGATTTACAAGTTAAAAAAGGAGAAGTCGTTGTTATTTTGGGGCCGAGTGGTTCCGGTAAAACGACATTATTACGTTGCATCAATTATTTGGAAAAGCCAGATGCAGGGCAGATTACAATCGGCGACCTCAAAGTGCATACCAAGCATCCAACCAAAAAAGAAATCCATGCGTTGCGTCAGCAAACAGCAATGGTTTTTCAACAATATAATCTATTTAAGCACAAAACAGCACTTGAAAACGTTATGGAAGGATTAACGATTGTTCGTAAAATGCCAAAAGACAAAGCACGTGCAATCAGCGTACAAGTACTGGAAAAAGTAGGGCTTGGCAACAAATTAGATCATTATCCTGTACAGCTATCCGGGGGTCAGCAACAACGTGTAGGCATTGCACGTGCTTTAGCTTTGAATCCGGAAGTGATCTTGTTCGATGAGCCCACTTCAGCGCTTGATCCTGAACTGGTCGGTGAAGTACTGAGTGTTATTCGCAAAATAGCGAAAGAAGGCATCACCATGATCGTTGTGACCCATGAAATGGATTTTGCAAGAGATGTTGCTAACCATGTGGTGTTTATGGATGGTGGGTTAGTGGTTGAAGAAGGAACGCCGGAAGAGATTTTCCAGCGTCCCAAAGAAGAGCGTACCCGTCAATTCCTAAGTCGTATAACACCACAAGCCACGTATTCAATTTAGAAAAGAGCAGAATAGATTAGTTAATCAAGACCGTTGCAATCACAAAATAGTACACATAGATCGATTCAGGGAGGAACAGAATATGAGTATTCCGATAGGTATTTTGGATCAAAGTCCACGATTTGCAGGAGAGACGGCTGAAGATGCTTTTCGACATACAATAGAGTTGGCTCAGATTGCAGAAGAACTAGGGTATCAGCGGTTCTGGGTATCTGAACATCACGATTCTGCCAATGTGTCTGGTTCTTCACCTGAAGTTTTGATCTCCTATTTGCTTGCCAAAACCAAAAAGATTACGATTGGTTCAGGTGGAGTAATGTTACAGCATTACAGCCCGTATAAAGTGGCGGAAAATTTCAATGTGTTATCAACCCTTGCACCGGGTAGAGTGGAATTGGGGATAGGACGTGCACCCGGCGGGTTACCGAGATCAACACGTGCTTTACAAGGGGAGAATGGCTCAAGTGCTTTGAGCTTAACTGATAAAATTACAGAAACTCGCAATTACATCTACAATCGAATCGCTGATGATCATGCGCTAGCTGGCATACAGGTTAGCCCGAATCCTGCACAACCTGCCGATCTATTCGTGCTTGGAGCGAGTACCAATAGCGCAGAAGTAGCCGCCAAATTAGGACTACCTTATGTATTTTCTCAATTTATTAATGGGGATGAAGAAGTGGCTTTGACCGCTGTGAAGGTGTATCGTGAGCAATTTGTTCCTTCTATCGAATATCCGAAACCACATGTGATTCTAGCGTTATCTGTAATCGTGGCAGAGACGGAAGAAGAAGCATCCCAATTAGCTGGCGAAAATCTATCCGTTAAAATTCATTTGGAAAGTGGTAAAGTACTTACAGTAGGTACAGTCGAACAAGCTGAAGAATTCGGTCGACAATCTGCGGAAAAATATCGGATCGAAGTGAAAGAAGCTAAAGTGGTGAAAGGTTCACCAACGTCTGTATATCAACAATTAGCAACGATTCGACATCAATATGGTATACAAGAATTAGTAGTGCATACAGTGATTCAGAATTTTAATAAGCGTGTACGTTCATTTGAATTATTGCAACAAGCCTTTGTACATGCAGAGGTAGAAGCTTCATTGGAGGTGTAAATACGTATGCCGTTGACTGAAGGGCTTCAACAGCAACTGATCGATATTCGAAGACATATTCATCGTCATCCTGAATTATCAGGGGAAGAAGTACAGACGACAGCTGATATTCGTGAATGGTTAGAAGCGGCTGATATTCGGATTCTTAATTTTCCTGATTTGGCTACAGGTGTTATTGCAGAGATTGGTACAGGAGAATCATTAGTTGCTTTGCGTGCTGATATTGATGCATTACCTGTTCAAGAGGAGACAGGGCTTCCTTTTGCTTCAGAAATAGCTGGTAAAATGCATGCATGTGGTCATGATTTTCATACAGCTTCGTTATTAGGGGCAGCTTATCTGCTCAAAGAACAAGAGCATCATCTTCAGGGAAGAGTGCGACTGATCTTTCAACCTGCTGAAGAAAAAGCCAAAGGAGCACAGCAAGTGATTGCAAGTGGCGCCCTTGAAGGCGTACAAGCGATCTTTGGATTGCATAATAAGCCGGATTTACCTGTAGGTACAGTAGGTATTCGAGAAGGGGCATTGATGGCAGCAGCAGATGGATTTATTGTAGAAGTGACAGGGGTAGGTACACATGCAGCTGTACCAGAGGCCGGGATTGATCCTATTGTTGTCTCTGCACATATTGTGACTGCTCTGCAATCGATCGTCAGCCGTAATGTAGGTTCTCAGCAAGGAGCTGTAATCAGTGTGACTCAGTTGAATAGCGGACATGTGTGGAATGTGATTCCTGATCTAGCGGTCTTGCAAGGAACGATTCGTACCTTTGATGAACAAGTCCGTGAGCATGTATTGTCCCGATTTGAACAAGTAGTAGAAGGGGTGGGGACTGCTTTTGGTACCTCTGCCACAGTCAAATGGTTAGCGGGGCCACCGCCTGTTTTGAATGATGGACAATGGACAGGTGTAGCCAAGTTAGCCGCCGAGCAAAGTCAGCTACAAGTCGTCGAACCTGCGGTATCACCTGCAAGTGAAGACTTTTCATTTTATCAAAAAGAAGTACCCGGGGTATTTATCTTTGTCGGTACGTCAGGTCCGCAGGAATGGCATCATCCGTCGTTTGATGTAGATGAACGTGCATTAAGTGGAACAGCTACATTTTTGGCGAATACAGCGCATAATGCATTGGCTCAAGTCGAACAACAAAGTAGTCTATCCACATCTTAAACTTCATTTCAATCCGGTATAAACTTTAAGCTGTTTCTTCTGGTAAAAATAGTCATGAACATAGGCTATGATTATCAAAGCAACAGCTTTTTGTTGTGCCTTCCAACGTCATATGCAAATAAATAAGGAGAGTCGATTGCCAAAGTTGTCTTCTATACGATAAAATACGCCCAAGAAAGGTTGTGCTTCTATTGAGTGATCAGATAGCTGTTCCCAAGCCAATACCCTATACGATTGAACTTCAATTTAATCCGTTATATGAATGTCTTAATAGCTTGCATACGTATATATGTCGTCCGTCTTATAAAAAGATTGACCTTGACCCTTCTTGGGCCAAATCGATAGAAGAGCAATTACCTGCTGAATTTGCAGAGCGATTAGCGCAAACAGGGATAGATGCTGAATGGAGATTAATCGTTTTGCTCGTCTATTGTTGCCCTGAAGAGACTCCTGAACAATTTGTACAATGGATCGAACAGATGAGCATCGAACAGTTAGAACAACTGATTGCTCAACACACGTCTTTGCCGACTGTTAGTACCGCTCGTTTACGAAGTCGGATATTAATTTTGTTCCAACAATGGAATCAATATTACTTTTCACAGATTGATCCGCAGATTGTACAGGGACTACAGGAAGAGTCTCAAGATAGACAGGATATGCTTAAGCAAAGTAATGATCTTTCTATTTTTGTAGACGAAGTGACCCATGGGATTGTTTTTGAGCCTCAAGCGGAATGTAAACGTCTTATTCTTGTACCCCATTATCACTTTAAACCACTTAATATTATTTATGCGTACAATTCATTTATGATCTGTCATTATCCTGCTAGCTTGCACTTGGGCGATTCTTCTGAATTACCGCCTTATGAATATCGTGTGCTCCGAGCACTGGCTGAACAGAGTCGTTTGAAAATATTAAAATATCTGTATGCAGGGCCACGTAGTTTTATCGAAATTGTACGTTATTTGGGTCTATCCAAAGGAATTACTCATGATCACGTTACCAAGTTACGTAGTGCAGGCTTGCTTCATGCTCATATTCAAGGAGAAACGTTAACCGTATACAGTTTGCGAACACAGGCGATTCAAGATCTGCCCTATATGTTAATGAATTTTATAGAGCACAATGATAGCCAATAAATCCAAATTATAAAAATAGTTAAAAAATACCGATCGTTTCGAAAAAGAAACGGTCTTTTTGCTATGGCATACGATCATAAATTTTATCCTGTACATATAGGATCAGCTAAATTCTAAATATTAACTTTTTTCGGAAATGATTTTAAGTTCTCTCTTTACAGAACCGCTTTAGATTCCTATAATAGCTTTACCGACTAATAGCATAGTTAACAGGTCGGAATAATAAATATTAGGGGAATGTATGATGAAAAAAAGTGTAGTTTTACTATC
This sequence comes from Paenibacillus sp. CFBP13512, assembly GCF_005233705.1. NCBI lineage: Bacteria > Bacillati > Bacillota > Bacilli > Caryophanales > Paenibacillaceae > Paenibacillus > Paenibacillus sp. CFBP13512. The sequence continues at coordinate 44,629 of NZ_QGAD01000010.1, forward strand.
TGGTGTGCTGATGGCTTCGTTGTTATTTACAGCATGCTCTAATGGAGGAGCTGATAATAGCAGTTCTTCCGCCGAAAAAGGAACCGCTCAAGCCCAGCAGTCACCTGCTTTAACCAGTTTGTTCAAAGCACCTGATCTTACCCAATTACCTGCTACTGCACAACAACGTACAGATACGATCATTATGGCGTTAACCGATCCAGCAGGAGCGTTTACTCCTTATTTCCATCAAAGTGGATACGATGGTAATGTATCTTCGCTCTTGTATACCCCATTGGTCACCACAGATGACAAAGGATTGCCAGCCCCGAATCTTGCTGAAAGTTGGGATTTGTCTAAAGATCAACGTACATATACATTTCATTTACATAAAGATTTGAAGTTCAGCGATGGCTCACCTTTAACCGCAGATGATGTAGCATTCACATGGACAATTCTGCATGACAAATCGTATGACAATGATTCACTTATTCCTACTCTAGGAATCGTAGGCGGAGCAGAGTACAAAGTAGGTAAAGCATCTACCGTATCAGGGATTAAAGTGATTGATCCACAGACCATTTCTGTAACGATTGCTAAGCCTAATGCAACCGCATTGTTAACACTAGGTAGCGATGTATTGTCCAAAGCCTATTATGGTAAAGACTACAAGTTCGGTGAATTGGAATATATCAAAAAGTTACACCAGACTCCGCTTGGAAATGGGCCTTATGTATTGACCAAATTTATTCCCGGACAAGAAGTACGTTTCACTGCCAATGAGAATTATTTCAAAGGTGCTCCCAAAACAAAAAACTTTATCTACAAAACATCTGAAGGGGATACATGGCAGTATGTGGAGACAGGAGAGATCGATTTTGCTTCCTTTAGTGCTACACAGGAAAATATTGATAAGTTGAAAAGCTTAGGCTTTGTCGATATCTTGCCGTACACACCGAGTACGTATAGTTTTTTACAAGCTAATCTAGAACATGAAGCATTGAAAGACAAAAAAGTACGTCAAGCGATTGCATACGGTCTGGATCGTCAAAGTATCTATGTGGATGCTAATCAAGGTGCAGGTGAAATTGCCAATATCCCTGCGGCTCCGATCTCATGGGCATACACCACAGAAGGTATTAATCCGTATGCCTATAGCGCTGAAAAAGCAAATCAATTACTCGATGAAGCAGGTTGGGTAGCTGGAGCAGATGGTATTCGTGAAAAAGACGGTCAAAAACTGACACTTCATTATCTGGGTTCCAAAAGCCCACAAACCGATATTTTTATCGCTGTAGCTACCGAAAACTTTAAAGCGATTGGTGTTGATTTCCAACCAGAAGTATTTGCAGACTTTAACTCGCTTGCTTCTAAAGTAGAAGGTGGAGATTACGATCTAGCTTCATTCTCTACCCCGATGTTGACTGATCCTTCGGATGGGTTAGTGCAATTTCTAGATGGAGAAATTAAAGGGTATGATAATCCTGAATTTGTAAAATTGTATAACGAAGCATTAGCGACAAATGATATTGAAGAACGCAAAAAAATCTACGGTGATATTTTCAGATTGTTAAATGACGATCTACCTGTTATTTTTACCAATTACAAAAAAGTAGTCTATGCCTACAACGGACGTATTCAAGACTTAACCGTCAGTCCATTTAACGGTATTGCATCGAGTGTTCCACAATGGACTTTGAAGTAAACCGTAACTAGGAGTTGAGCATATGAGTAGCTATTTAATGAAGCGTCTCGGGTATACCCTGTTTATTTTACTAGCAGCATCGCTATTAATCTTTTGCCTGTATGCACTGACTCCGGGTGATTTTATAACAGGTAATATCAAGTTAAGTCCTGAACGCAAAGCAGAACTACGTGAATTGTACGGGTTAAATAAACCGCTATTAGAACGTTATGTGATCTGGATGAATAATGCGTTTCATGGAAACTTTGGATATTCGCTAGATAAGCAGCAACCCGTGTTAACGTTGTTCAATCAATATGTATGGAATTCATTTTTGCTAGCGATTGTTTCTACATTTCTAACATGGCTTATTGCTGTAATTATCGGTGTGATTGCTGCTTATAAGCAATATTCATGGTTTGATACATTCGTCATGGTGGGTATTTTTGCAGCGATGTCGATTCCTTCCTTTTTTATTGGACTATTTCTGATCAAAATACTGGCGGTAGACTTTAAATGGTTGCCGCCTGGAGGAATGTTAACGACAGGTAGCAATGCAACAGGAGTTGCTTATCTTAAAGAAGTTATCCATCATATGACGTTACCTGTGATTGTAATGACATTATTAGGAGTAGGATCATTAACCCGTTACTTCCGCAGTAATATGATCGATGTGATTCAGCAAGATTATATTCGTACCGCCCGTGCCAAAGGCTTAAGCGAACGCAAAGTGTTATTTACGCATGCTTTACGTAATGCGCTACTACCTGCGATTACACTGGTAGGATTTGAATTACCTGCCCTATTTGGTGGTTCATTAATTATTGAACGGATTTTTAACTGGCCGGGTATCGGTCAGCTATATATGCAATCATTTACAGTACGAGATTATCCATTATTGATGGGCTTTACGATGTTTATTGCTGTACTAACCGTCATCGGTACGTTATTATCTGATATTTTGTACCATGTCGCTGATCCGCGTGTGAAAATCTAGCGGAATAAGGAGGATCATATGCCATCTATACAGGCTGAAGTGACGAATGTAGCTACAAATAGACCTCAAGCGGTCAAATCGTCTTTATGGAGACAATCGATTCGTAAATTATTAAAAAACAAATTGGCTGTAGGTGGAGTTGCAGTTGTTGTATTTATGTTTTTACTTTGTTTTGTCGGTCCTCTATTTTCACCGTATACGGACAATAAAGTGAATATGACGATGATGAACAAAGCGCCTAATATTCATCACTGGCTAGGCACAGACAAATTAGGTCGGGATGTACTTACCCGTGTGATGCAAGCCGGTCGAATTTCACTAACGGTAGGGATTGCATCAATGGTTCTGTCTGTATTTATCGGAACCCTATTAGGGGCGATAGCAGGGTATTACCGTGGCATTGTCGATCAAGTGATTATGCGTATTGCTGATCTATTGCTCACGATTCCAAGTTTACCGTTATTGTTTATTTTCGGAGCCTTATTATCAGAATGGAAAGTGCCTACAGATTACCGCATGTATATTGTCATGCTGATCTTGAGTCTGGTGGGCTGGCCTTCACTGGCACGAATGGTTAGAGGACAATTATTATCACTACGTGAGCGGGAATTTATGCAAGCGACGATTGTACTGGGCTTGCGTGATCGTCGTAAGCTGATCAATCATTTATTACCTAATCTGGTACCGTTGTTAATTGTGATTGCTACGCTAAATATCGGAGGCGCAATTTTAAGTGAATCCGTATTGAGCTTCTTCGGGCTTGGCGTTATGCCGCCGACACCAACATGGGGCAATATGATTGATGCGGCAAATAATATGATTGATTTTCAAGAACGTCCGTGGTTATGGGTTCCGCCGGGATTTTCTATTTTTGCAACAGTCATTGCTATTAATATTTTTGGAGATGGATTGCGAGATGTACTTGATCCGAAACAAAAAAGGTAGGTGAATCAACATGAGTACTCATTCTTTATTGCATATTCAGCATTTAAGCACCTATTTTGATACTGATGAAGGGACTGTCAAAGCTGTCGATGATATCAGTCTGCATGTTCGCCCGGGTGAGATTGTCTGTATTGTCGGTGAATCCGGTTGTGGTAAAAGTATTACTGCTTTATCAGTGATGGGATTGATCGAAGCACCTACCGGACGGATTGCAGACGGTATAATAGACTTTGACGGGCAAAATTTATTGAGCTTGAGTAAAAATCATCTACGAAGTATTCGTGGTAATGATATCGCTATGATTTTCCAAGAGCCGATGTCTTCACTTAATCCAGTGATTACGATCGGTGAACAAATGAGTGAGCCATTAATAATTCACAAAAAAATGAATAAAAAACAAGCTCAGAAGCGAGTATTAGAGCTTATTACTCAAGTAGGGATTTCACGTCCTGAACAGATTGCTAAGTCGTATCCGCACGAATTAAGCGGAGGGATGTTACAACGGATTATGATCGCCATAGCCATCTCTTGTGATCCCAAATTGTTGATTGCAGACGAACCGACAACCGCGCTGGATGTCACGATTCAAGCACAGATTTTGGACATGTTGCGTGAGTTCCGCAGTCAATCGGATATGTCGATACTATTGATTACGCATGATCTAGGTGTAGTCGCTGAAATGGCAGATTATGTTGTGGTTATGTATTCAGGCAAAATTGTAGAAGAAGGCGAAGTGGTCGAGCTATTTGCTAATCCTCGTCATCCGTATACGCAAGGATTGTTACGTTCTAAGCCTATTATCAACCAGCGGCAAAAAGAATTGTATTCGATTCCAGGATATGTACCCAATCCGCTTGAATTGCAGGAGTCCTGTTATTTTCACGAACGGTGTGAGCATTGTATGGATATCTGTCGTACACAAGAGCCACCATTACACGATGTAGAAAATGGTCAAAAAACCGCTTGCTGGTTATACGAAAAGGAGGCAGCGGTTCATGTCTGAAGCCTTACTAGATATCCAAAATCTTAAAAAGTATTTTCCTATCAAAGCAGGTCTACTTAGCCGTACCGTTGGACAAGTCAAAGCAGTTGATGATATCAGTATTACGATTCAACCGGGCGAAACCTTTGGTCTGGTTGGAGAATCGGGTAGTGGCAAAAGTACAGTAGGACGTACAGCGATTCGTTTAACCGACAAAACCGCAGGTGAAGTACGATTTAAAGGAACCGATATCTACAGTTTACCACCCGAGCAATTACGTCAGTTACGTCCGAAAATGCAATTGATTTTCCAAGATCCGTACAGTTCGCTGAATCCTCGTGTACGTATTGGAGAAGCCATCGGTGAAGCTGTGCTCGATCATGGACTTGCGCCTGCTTCAGAGATTCGTGATATCGTCAAAGAAGTGTTAGCTTCATGTGGACTGTCTTCATATCATATTGATCGGTTTCCACATGAATTTTCAGGAGGACAACGTCAGCGGATCGGAATAGCACGTGCACTGGTGCTTAATCCTGAATTGATTATTGCAGATGAACCGGTGTCTGCTCTAGATGTATCCATCCAAGCACAGATTATTAATCTGTTCAGTCATTTGCAGGAAAGTAAAGGGCTAACCTATCTATTTATTTCTCATGATCTTAGTGTAGTTGAGCATCTGTGTTCACGAATCGGAGTGATGTATTTAGGTTCAATGGTGGAGACAGCTTCAAGAGATGAATTGTTTCGTCACCCGTTACATCCGTATACCAAAGCATTATTATCTGCTGTACCGATCCCGATTCCCAAGTTAAAACGTGAACGGATTGTGTTGAAAGGCGATATTCCAAGCCCTGCCAATCCACCTTCAGGCTGTAAATTCCATACACGGTGTCCTTTTGCAGAACAAAGATGTGTTGAAGAAGTCCCTGTTTTTCGGAATATGGGTGGAGAGCATTGGGTAGCTTGTCATCTGGTGTAATACAATAAGATATAGCAAAAAGCCACTGATCGTATAAAGATCAATGGCTTTTTGTGATGCAATCAATTAGTTAGAAGCAGGAACTGCGACTTGCTCACGGCAAGCATCGGAACAGAAGTGTTCGTGTTCTTCTTTACAAGATTCACATACAACATGCTGTAAATTACAAGTAGGGCAGTTAATATAATCATCTGTTGGTGCTGCACAGTGATAACATTTACCGATAATAACATCTTCGTCTGTATGATTAATCGGAATCGAAATGCGCTCATCGAACACATAACATTTTCCATCGAATAATCGTCCTTGTACTTCAGGGTCTTTACTGTAGGTTACAATTCCGCCTTCTAATTGAGCTACATCATTGAAGCCTTCTTTCATTAGAAAGCCAGTCAATTTCTCACAACGTACGCCACCTGTGCAATACGTCAAAATCTTTTTGTCTTTGAACTCGCTCATGTTTTCTCTAATCCACTCAGGGAATTCACGAGAAGATTCCACATTTGGACGAATCGCTCCACGGAAGTGACCAATATCGTATTCATAATCGTTACGACCGTCTAGAACAATAACATCTTCTTGTTGAAGCTGTTCATAGAATTCTTTAGGTGAAAGGTGTGTACCTGTAAATTCACTCGCATCCCATTCTTCTTCAAAACGGAACGTTACTAACTCATCTTTGGGACGGACAAACATTTTTTTGAAAGCATGTTCTTCAGCTTCATCAATTTTGAATACCGTATCAGCAAAACGTGGATCTTCAAGCAAGTCTTTCATGTATTGCTCTGTTTGTTCAAAATCACCTGACAATGTACCGTTAATACCTTCTGGTGCGATTAGAATTCTTCCTTTGATTCCTAGGTTTTTGCAATATTTCAAATGTTCTGCGGCAAGTGCTTCATGATCATCAATTTTGACAAATTTATAAAATAATAAAATCCGGTATGGACTCGTAGACATATTCATCACCCTATATATAAAAATTTTAATTTGGCACTAACGTACAATATAATCGCAATCATAAATTTTACGCTTCTCTTAGGGGTTAGTCAATGAAAATGTATAAAAAGGGGATTTTAATTCTGTTGGGGGTGGGGAGCGTTGCGCTAATAGAATCGTTCTTGTCGTCGCTGTTGCAATGGAATCCCTTGAATATACCGCTTTGCGGTGGGGATTTCATTGCAAAGGCGAGCGCTTCGCTCTTTCAGAACGATTCTATTGGCTTCGCTCTGACGGTGGAGTGAGATGAATTAAAATTGGGGAGGGGGGGAGGTAGTAAACGAAAAGATGAGGGTGTTTGCGTGTTTTAGGAGGGGGAGATAATAAAAATATACTGAAAAAAGCTGTCTGTTGGCACAGACAGCTTGGGTGGAATATTGTATAGATGTGATGGATGGTGCGTGATTTTAGCATATGAAAATTGTTTGGTTATATTGATTGGATCATCGAGATCGATGAGGTGACAAACGATATTAACGTTTGGTTCGTTTTTTGGGATTGTCACGATGGGCTTTGATGATTGTTTTCCATTTTTGTTTTTCTTGGAGTAATTGAGTAACGTTATTTTTACGTTCGTTGTAAGCTAGTTCTTTTTTGAGTTTGAGCCAGTTGTTGTAATGTTTTTGTGGAAGGGTGCCGTCTGTTAATGCTTGTTGGACAGCGCAGTCCGGTTGTTCATAGGTATGAGCGCAGTCGTAGAAGCGACATTGTTCGGCTAAGGATTCGATGTCTTGGAACGTTTCTTCTAGTCCAGTCGAAGCTTGTCCGATACCAAGGCTACGCATTCCCGGTGTATCGATAACGATGATGCCGTTATGAAGCAAATGTAATTCACGATGGGTAGTGGTGTGTTTACCTTTGGCATCGTCTTCACGAATTTCATTTGTTTTCATTTTGTATTCGCCAGCCAGTGCATTCACCAGTGAAGATTTGCCGACTCCCGAAGAACCGAGTAATACCAGTGTATCACCAGCAGAAAAGTGTGCTTGCAGTTCATTCAGTCCTTCGCCATGAATGCTATCCACTGGATACACAGGAACACCAAAGCTAGCAACTTCTAATTGGTCGAGATAATCATGCAATTGATCGGTTAGATCGCTTTTGGTGACGACAATAATAGGTTGTGCTCCGCTATTCCATGCAATCGTTAAGTACCGTTCGATCCGATTAAGGTTAAAATCATCATTCGCTGAACATACCAATAAGCAGTAATCAAAATTAGCTGCAACCACTTGTTCACCTACATCAGGGTCATCACGCAAAATAATAGTTTTTCGCGTTAATACTCCATGTATAAGCGAAGTGTCACCAGGATGGCTTTCAAGAGCGACAAAATCGCCGATTGAAGGGCGATCTACACGAGTAGCATCACGAAACGAAGACGTTTTGAGCTTAGCAAGTTGTTCTCCGTCTTCTGATACCACCCGGTATACATGTTTGAACACAGCACTAATACGTGCAGGAATCAAACGTTCAGACGTTTCCTGTTGGGCAAATGATGTAGCGAAATCATCGTTATATCCATAATCATTAATATTCAATTGAATTAGCTCCTTTGTAGTATCGGGAGCTTGTTTACGTTATCCGCGCATTTCTCCCGATTGGAAATAGGTCATATACGGCGTGTGATGGGGTGTACGTTCAATAGTCATCATTATGAATCATCCTTTCTATTCGGGATTTCACCAACAGTATAACAGAAAATGGATAAAAAGGAACAGAGAAAATTTAAGATACGTATAAACATAACTATTATTGTAAATGTGATGTAATCTTAAGAGCATTATTTAGCATTTATTTATGATCAAAAAGAACTAAATTTGTAGTCAAATCACAAAAATACCTTTTCAGCCCAGCAAAATAAGTTACAATTGAAAGGTGAACATTTGTTGAATACATGTAAAAGTGATATAGATGATCCAATAATCATGACGTAATTGCGTTTGATATGAGGAGGGAACAGATGAATCCAAAGCGTACAAGTTCAAGGTTGTTACGTAGTTACATGTTGTCTTATTTGCTTATTTTTCTGATTCCTCTGATTTTGATTACGGTGCTAGTCTATCAAAGTGCAGTCAAAAGTCTGCGTACAGAAATAGAACAATCCAATGTTAATCAATTAAGTCAGGTGCGTATGACGATTGATGGACGGATGAAAGAGTTAAGTGATATTGCTGCTCGAATTAGCTATGACAACAACCTAACGGCTTACATGGTTAAGCATCCTTATTACAGCCGTGAATCGATTAATACGCTGGCTCAATATCGGGCAAATAGTTCGATTGTGGATGAGCTGTTTCTTTATTTTCATGATGATACTGTCATCTATTCTTCACAAGGATTGAGTAATGTAAATGTGGTGTTTGGTCGAACGTATCAATTTAACAATTGGACAGAAGCGCAGATCAATCACGATCTGAACAAAATCAATTATCCCATGACCCGTTTAACCGAGCAATTGGGTACTCATTCTCGCCAGCGATCGATGCTGTTACATATTGTTCCGATCAAGCCGACGGATGCGTATCCGTATGCTTCTGTAGTCTATTTAATTGAAGAATCCAAGTTAACAGGTATGATGGATTCGATTTTGAATGATTTTAAAGGGAATAGTTATATTTTCGATCATAAAGGGCAGGTACTTACGGTCAACAATCATGATCAACCTGTGCAGAATGAAGAATTGAATACGCTTTCAGGATTAGGCGAAGGGATTCACAGTATGATGCTTAACGGCAAACCGCAATCTGTAGTAGCCGTTACATCTGCGCAAAATGGTTGGACATATGTGACTACAATGCCAAGTGATCAATTTTTTAGTCGGATTTTTCATATTCAAACTTTAATTGTGCTGGTGTTTGCTTTGATTGCTATAGCAGGGATTCCGATTGCTGTACTGCTTGCACGTAGACAGTATCATCCATTACGTGATCTGGTCGAATTTGCCAAAGAGAAAACCAATCATGCCACTATTCCTTCGATATCTAATTCTACTTCGAATGAATGGACATGGATCAAAAATACGCTTCATGATTATCGTCATCAGATGGATATGCAAGAACCATATGTCCGTCATCAATGTTTGTTACTCTTAATGAAGCATGGCAAGCCAGAAGACCCAGAAACGATCCGTTTAATTGATAGTCTGGGATTAGAAGCAGATCATCAGCAATACTTTGTAATGATTGTCGCCAGTGATATGTTGTCAGAAAGAAGGTACACTCCTACGCTTCAGGACACAGATCTTGATGTGATAGAAACACAGCGATTAGACAAATTACTAGATCCTTATTTATTTTTACCGGATATTTTAGCTGAAATTGACCTTCCTCATCTAGAGGCGCATATTTACGGAATCGAGTATTCTTCTGGAAATCGGTTAGCTTTGGCTGTCTGCTGGAATCATATCGGCGAGGTTGAACGTCAGCAACAGATGAAGCAGATTGTAGAAGCGATTAGAGAAATTGTATTTGAACATTATTATACGTTGCCTACAGTAGGAGTAGGAACCAGTTATGAGCGCTTAGATGAGTTGAATCAATCGTTTATCGAAGCGGCTACAGCGATGGAATATCGTTTGACAGATACACAGCACAGTGTCACCTATTTTGATCAATTGAATAGTGAAGCGGATCGTCCTTCAGGTGAGCATTATTGGATCACTAATGAGTCGTTGTTGAAATTATCTCAAAGCTTGAAGCAAGGTAATATTATGGTGGCTTCGCATATGGTGCAGACGATTGTAGCGAATGTGCGCTCTCAAGCTTTACCTCTTTCCTTGATGCGTTGCGTTTTATTTGATTTATTAAATACAGTACTCAAAGCGGCTTCAGAAGTAGGATTAATCCGAAGTATACGCGATATGCCAAAGCTGGCTTCGTTTGAAAGAACAGAAGAGTTAGAAGAACAGTTACATCTTCTGATTGCACGAATTTGTACATGTGCAGAGCACAAAGAAGAAACCAAACAATTATCGCTGATGGATCAAGTGATTGCTTATGTCAAAGAGCAATATTGCGATTATGCTCTTAGTCTAGAAGGAGTGGCTCAACAGTTTTCTATTTCCAGCTCCTATCTCAGTCGTACGTTCAAAGAAAAGACGAGCTATACCTTTTCTCAATATGTCTGGCAGTTGCGTATGGATGAAGTGATCCGGCAGATGAACGATACCAATGATCCGCTCAAAGATATTATTTTACGTGTCGGTTATCTGGATACAGCTAATTTTATTCGTAAATTTAAAAAAGAAACAGGCTGTACACCCGGACAATACCGTAAGCAAAGTGTACAGAATGAAAACCAGAATCTACCGATCAATAATAGTACCGGTTAAAGTATAAGCATAGTGCGTATTGTTTTGAAAAAAAGACCTCAATCGCTATGTTATGCGAAAGAGGTCTTTTGGTGTGTTTATTATTGTACATTAAAGTATGAGAGAGGAACGGCTAAGTTAGCTTGATTTCCAGCGATCATAAGCTCCCTGATAAATCTCTACAACTCGATCTCCACCCATTTGCTTGATGGTGGCTAGATACGTATCCCAACTTGTTAATGGCTCTTGACCAGTAACAAATTTGGCTTCCATTTGCTCAATATACGTATCCATATCTGCACGTAGACTAGAAATTTCAGCTTGTTCTTCTTGTGTTAGATACAGAATAGGAAATGGTGGCTGTGGATCATACGCCAGAATTTTCTCATCATTTTGTTTGTCTACCCATGTATCAAAATCTTCTTTTAACCCTTTTTGCAAATCAGGGCTTAGTAGAGTAGGAGCAGGTGTACCATAGTTTGGTGTTAATGTGCCACGGTAATCTTCACGGCTGTTGTACTGACTTGGTAGCTCTTTCCATTTCTTCGTATGATCTTTTTCATTAACAGTCTCGTACATAAGACCTTCGGGTCCTTTATCAAACAGCATAGCGCCTTCATAGCTGTACATATAATCTACCCAACGCATTGACGCTTCAGGGGAAGGATTGCTTTCTGTAATCGCAAAGGAACCTGTCGATAATCCGGGATGAATAGCGACGGCTGGTTTGTCTACGGCATCACTTTTCACAGGAACGAACATCGGGTCTTTGGTCGTTGGCTTACCGCCATGGGTGAAATACGCATGCCAATCTTGGAACAGACCCAGTTGATTGTTAGCCCCTTTGGCTTTTTTCTGATCCGGTGTTTGTGAGAATGCTTCGTGATCTAGCAGATTTTCACTCCAGAGACGATTCATATACGTTAAGAACTCACGATAGCCGTCTTCGGTACGAGCAAAATGGACTTTGCCATCGGCATCATTGTAGATATCTTCACCATAGATGCCCCATGCGCCTAATAACCATGAACGAATATCGTCTAATTTAACAGAAGATAACGGAATTTCGTCTTTTTTGCCATTTCCATTCGGATCTTCATCACGGAAACGAACCAGTAAGTCATACAGTCCTTCTGTAGTAGTTGGTAAATCTTTTACTTTCAATGCTTCTAAGAAGTCACCGTTATACCACATCGGGCTACGATACCAGATACTTTGTTGATTGATAACTGGTAAAGAGTAGATATGACCATCCGGTGTAGTGATTGATTTACGAATAGAAGGGTCTTCATCCATAATCTTTTTGAGATTCGGTGCATAATTATCGATTAGACCTTCTAGAGGTACAAGAATCCCTTGATTTCCGTAATTGACTTCATCAGCTTGTGTTAGAGAAGAAGCATAGAAGATATCGGGATATTCTCCACTCGCAAAGACCAAATTCTTTTTCGTTTCAAAGCTATCCAGTGGTGGATTCTCAAAGGTAAATGAAACATTCGTTAACTTTTCCATTTCTTTAAAAGCAGGCATGTCTTTCCAGTTCTGTAGCCCAACATCAGGTCCCATCATCGACAATGTGATCGGCTCTTTAACAATCGGGAAGCCTTCTTTACTTACATTGGCAGCCGAGTTGGAGTTAGCGGCTTCTTCAGCTTTGCCGCCCGAACAGCCAGCAAGTAGGGTGGTTCCTAATACCAACGATAATGCAACGGTACCTGTTTTACGCATAAAGGTTGAACGGACTCGGAATGGAGATTGATTTGTCATAATAATCCTCCTTGTAAATGATAGTAGACTTTCGATCGTAAACGCTTACCCTTTCACTGATCCTATCATAACGCCCTGTACAAAATAACGTTGAACAAAAGGATAGACAGCAATAATAGGTAATGTAGCAACAATAATGACTGCATATTTCAGTAATGCTGCCATATCGGCTTTGGCATTCATCGCCATTGCGGCTTCACCACTGGTGGCTGCTCCTTGAGCTGAAGTAGACATTTCTTGCAAGACTAGAATCTGCCTTAATACCATTTGCAGCGGATATTTGGATTGATCATTTAAATAAACCAAAGCGTTAAAATAACTGTTCCAATGACCTACACCGTAGAACAAAGCCATAACGGCAATAATCGGAGTGGATAAAGGGACAACAATTTTTAGAAATAGTCGTAGATTGGTACAACCATCCATATGAGCCGCTTCTTGTAGTTCGATCGGAATAGTAGATTGGAAAAACGTACGAGCCACAATAATGTTCCATACCGAAGCAGCGCCCGGTAAAATCAATGCCCACATAGAGTTGACCAACCCTAATTGTTTGACAATCAAATAGGTCGGAATAAGACCACCACTGAAAAACATCGTGACCAGAAACATTCCCATAAAAAAGCCACGTCCTACAAAATCTTTACGGCTTAGAGCATAGGCAGCAGGTAAAGTGACCAATAGATTGATCAGCGTACCGACAACCGTATACAAAATCGTATTGCCATAACCGACCCAGATTTTACTATTTTCAAAAACTCTCATATATCCTTCAAATGTAATTCCTTTAGGGAGTAGCCACATTTCACCTGAATTCACATAAGAAGGTGTACTGATCGAAGCACTTAAAATGTACACGACAGGGTAAAGAACAAGCACAAAAGCAATCGCTACATAGAGGTAATTGCAGATCAGAAACAGACGATCTGTTTTCGATTCTTTGATCACAGCAGCCATAGCGTATCCTCCTTAGTATCGTATTCGTGAACAGTACATTACCATAGACTGTGCTCGGTTGTACGGCGAGCAATCTGATTGACAGTGATCAACAGAACCGCATTGATAGCGGAGTTAAACAGACCTACCGCAGTCGAGAAGCTGTATTGTACATTAATGAGTCCAGTTCGATATACAAACGTATCAATAACATCAGAAGAACTCATATTCAGTGCATTTTGCAATAATAGAATCTTCTCAAACCCAACACCGAGAATACTTCCTATACTCAAAATCAATAAAATCGTAATCGTAGGGATAATCGTAGGAATATTAATACTGATAATACGGCGGAAACGGCTTGCACCATCCATAATAGCGGCTTCATGAAGCTGTGGATCGACCGCAGACAGTGCAGCAAGGTAAATGATAGTCCCCCAGCCTGTGCTTTGCCAGACACCGGATAAGACATACATCGTTTTGAACCATGCGGGATCTGTCAGTAGACTCGGTGCACTAAATCCTGCCCATTCTATAAATTTGATAATGATACCTGTAGAAGGAGACAGGAAAGTAATAATAATTCCAGCCATAACTACAACTGAGATAAAGTGAGGTGCATACGTTACCGTTTGTACCGTACGTTTGAAAAATCCATTTTTAATTTCGTTAAAAGCGAGTGCTAATAAAATAGGTAAAGGAAAACCAACTGCTAATTCGTATAAGGAGATACTTAACGTATTCCATAATAAATCCCAGAAATAATAAGATTCAAAAAAACGCTTGAAATGAGTAAAGCCTACCCACGGGCTATCGGCTATACCTCGTGCAGGAAGAAAGTTTTTGAAGGCGATCTGAATACCATACATAGGTCCATAATGAAAGATAAGAAAGTACAAAAACGCAGGAGCAATCAATAGATACAATTCCCAATTACGTGTAATTCTTTTCCAAAGAGACTTGCGTCGCTCAGTGACAGTCACTTCAGAAATCGAGTCGTTATGAATTGTATTCGATACATTTCTTTGCATCATAGTCCTCCTTTCTTGTGGAACAGTAGAATAATAAAGAAGCGGTATATCGCTATGTGTATACTCTTATTGTAGGAAGATAACCGGTGAAGCGTAAATATGTGAATCATGAAGTAGTGCAGCAAAATCCGCATATTCCTTGTCAGTACTGGGTTTGTAGACGTTAGAGTGGGTAGGTATAGGTTCTAAAAAGATCAATAAGTATGTAAAATTTGCTGTCATATCATTAGCGATTTGGGTTATAAAAGTATTTATTTCTTGTTTTGAAAATATAATAGCGCTTACAAAATGAATAAAAATAATCAATGTTAGTTGTATGCGTTTACACATGTAAGGTTAATGATGGTATATCGCTATATGTTTAGCCAAAGGAGGTTATGTTTAAAATATCTCCATACCTTGTAACGGTATATATCTATTGAGTTCGTATAATACATATTTTAAATTCGATCATTAAAGGATGATAATCATGGATCAAAATGATAAAGTGTTGGATAAAATCGTAGGGGTATTTGATAATGAAACTCAAGTGAGTCGTACATTAGAAGATCTGAAAACGGCTGGATTTACAGAACAAGATATCTCTGTGATTGCTAAAGATCATGAAGAGATTGAACGTATTGAACAAGATACTCAAATGGATACCGCAGAAGGAATGGCTTCGGGTGCAGCTACAGGCGGAGTGTTAGGTGGAGTAGCAGGGTTATTGATCGGATTAGGAGCACTAACCATTCCCGGAATAGGTCCTATTCTGGCAGCTGGGCCGATAGCCGCTACTTTTACAGGTGCGATTGTAGGGGCGGGCGCAGGTGGACTGGCTGGTGGATTAGTAGGATACGGTGTTCCTGAAGAAGATGCGCGCCATTATGATAAACGTGTGAATGAAGGAGCTATATTAGTCTTAGTCGATGAATCAACAGGACGTGGAGCCGAAATCTACGAGATTTTCCGCAAAAATAATGCTTCTAATGCTCAATATGATGAAATGTAAAGAATAAAGATTATCCAAAGACGATTGTACAGGGAACTTAACTGTATGATCGTCTTTTTTGATGGATCGCTATCTAGCAATCTGATGTACCTTCTACATATACAAAATAAATAGTCGTTGACAACTTGTATATACAAGAATATAATCCTGTATATACAAGTTGACTGTAAGCGCTGTTGTAGAAGTTCTTATTGTAGAAATTCTATAGTGACCTTACTTAAGGAGAAATAGACTATGAATGCTTTATCTACACAATCTATAGAGATCACTCGCAAAGACTGGTGGCGTAAATCGGTCGTGTATCAAGTGTATCCACAAAGCTTTAACGATACGACAGGTAAAGGCAAAGGCGATATCAAAGGCGTAACCCAAAAGTTAGATTATTTGAAGCAACTGGGTATTGATATTGTTTGGTTGCAACCTGTATATGTTTCCCCACAAAATGATAACGGTTACGATGTAGCTGATTACTACCAGATCAACCCTCAATATGGAACGATGGAAGATATGGAAGAATTGATAGCCGAAATTAAAGCACGAGATATGTATTTGATGACCGATATTGTGGTTAATCATTCCTCAACAGAACATCATTGGTTCCAAGAAGCTTTGAAATCCAAAGATAATCCGTATCGTCATTATTATATCTGGCGTGATCCTGCTCCAGATGGTGGAGTACCTAACAACTGGCAGTCCAAATTTGGCGGTTCAGCATGGCAATATGATGAGCAAAGTGGACAATATTTTTTGACGTTATTTGATAAAACGCAAGCAGATCTCAACTGGGAAAATCCTAAAGTTCGACAAGAAGTGATTAACTTACTCACATTTTGGGCAAATAAGGGTGTTAGCGGATTTCGGATGGATGTAATTAATTTGATCTCCAAAGATCAGAATTTCCCAACCGATACAGACGAAGGTGAGCTAGCGATAAGAGATGGTCGTAAATTTTATACCGATGGGCCACGAGTACACGAGTATGTGAAAGAGTTGTATGAGAAAGTATTTGAACCTTATCAAGCGGTAACGGTAGGAGAAATGTCATCTACAACATTAGAACATTGTATTCGTTATTCTAATCCTGAAGAAAATGAATTTTCGATGACCTTTAATTTTCATCATCTCAAAGTTGATTATCCGCAAGGGCAGAAGTGGGAATTAATGCCGTATGATTTTGAAGCGTTAAAATCGTTATTATCCCACTGGCAAATAGGTATGCAACAAGGAGGAGGATGGAACGCTCTATTTTTCAACAATCATGATCAACCTAGAGCTTTATCAAGATTCTTGAATGACGATCAGTATCGAGTAGAAAGCGCCAAATTATTAGCAACCACTTTACATGGCTTGCAAGGAACACCTTATGTTTTTCAAGGTGAAGAAATTGGGATGCCTAATCCGCAGTGGTCCAGTATTGAAGAATTTCGAGATATTGAGTCTACAAATATGTATCGTATTTTACAGGAACAAGGCAAAACAGCAGCCGAAGCGTTAGACATTATTCGTGAACGTTCACGCGATAATTCACGTACACCAATGCAGTGGGATAATAGTCTTCATGCAGGATTCACGACAGGAACACCGTGGATCAAAGTAGATGAGCGTTATCCAGACATTAATGTACAATCTCAGCTTCATGATCCGTTCTCCGTCTATCATCATTATCGTCAATTGATTACACTTCGTCAGGAGATTGAAGTGCTTACGGATGGTACATATGAACGATTAGATCAGTCTCATCCTCAGATATTTGCGTATACACGTTGTAATCAGCATGAGCGAATGATTGTTATTTCTAATTTTAGTGAGCAACAAGCTATATTTAATCTACCTGATTCGATCACACAACAATATAGTGCAGAATCATTACAATCCGCTCGCTTATTAATTGGTAACACTATGGCTACGCCGTCTCTAAGTTATTCACTGATTTTGGAACCTTATGCTTCTTATATGTGGCTTATCCATTAACAAAGTATATGGTTATAAGCTAAGTAGAGCAGATTCTTTCTGTTCTACTTGGTTAGTATATTGAAATGTAGATATATTGAAGGAGTGGGGTCAGTTGGCAGATATCGATAAAAAAAGTGTAGAGCAGATTATAGCCGCAGTTGGTGGCAAAGAAAATATCGAAGTCGCTACACATTGTGTAACACGATTACGATTTGCTTTGCATGATGATAGTCTAGTAGATAAAGATGCACTGGATCAAAATGATCTGGTAAAAGGGCAATTTTCTTCACAAGGGCAGTATCAGGTCGTTATTGGCCCGGGGTTAGTAGATAAAGTGTACAACGAAATGATAGCGATTACGGGCGGTAACCGTGCTTCCAAAGACGACGTTAAAAGTGCAGCCAGTAAAAAGCAAAACCCGATCCAACGTGCCATCAAAACACTAGCAGATATATTTATTCCGATTTTGCCAGCGATTGTGACAGCAGGTCTGTTATTAGGGATTAATAATATTCTGACCGGTGCAGGTATTTTCTTTGAAGGGTTATCTTTAGTTGATGTCTATCCGCAGTGGAAAGATTTTGCTTCTATTATAAATACGATAGCGAGTACAGCCTTTACCTTTCTACCTGTACTGATTGGTTGGTCAGCCACCACGAGGTTTGGCGGTAGTCCATTACTCGGGATCGTGCTCGGTCTGATTCTGGTTCATCCAGATTTGATGAGTGCTTACAAATACGCTGATGCAGTTAATAGCGGTACAGTTCCTGTATGGAATCTATTTGGTTGGGAAATTAATAAAATCGGTTATCAAGGGCAAGTGTTGCCTGTACTTGTATCCGCTTACGTATTATCACGTATTGAAATCTTTTTAAATAAGCGAATAGCCGATTCATTCAAGCTATTATTATTAGCTCCAATTACATTGTTAATTACAGGTTTCCTTGCGTTTACAGTGATCGGGCCGGTTACTTTTGCAATCGGTAATGTAATTACAAGTAGCTTTGTTTATGTATTTGACACTGTGCCTGCTCTAGGTGGTCTGATCTATGGTGGATTGTATGCACTACTTGTCATTACAGGAATGCATCATACCTTCCTTGCGGTTGATGTACAGTTGATCGGAACACAAGGTGGTACGTTCTTATGGCCGATGTTAGCACTGTCTAATATTGCTCAAGGTGCAGGTGCACTAGCGATGGTATTGATTTTGAAAGATCAAAAAAGTAAAGGTCTAGCGATAACATCGTCTGTGTCTGCTTTTCTTGGTGTAACAGAACCCGCGATCTTTGGAGTCAATATCCGTTACAAATATCCATTCGTATTCGGTATGATTGGTTCAGCAATAGCAGGTGTATTGCTTACGATTAATCATGTATTGGCGTATTCGATCGGGGTCGGCGGTATTCCTGGATTCTTGTCTATTTTCCCGGATCAATGGGGCATCTTCTTTATCGGGATGGCGATTGTATTGATCGTTCCATTTACGTTAACGTTGATTTACGGCAAGATTATAGTACGTCGTCAGCAAAATAAGGCTTCAGCAGAGGATAACCAAACAGTATCCAAAGCAACAATGCCAACTACTACTGAATCGGTAAAAGGTTCTGCGCAACAAGCATTATCTGGTTCTAAGCCTACAGCTACAAGCGATGCAGATGCTGTCGATGTTTTGGAAGTGTTCGCTCCTGTAACAGGTGAAGCTGTGATGTTGGAACAAGTGCCTGATCCTGCTTTTGCAGAGCGACAAATGGGTCAAGGGATCGCAATCGAACCGACAGATGGAAAGATTGTAGCTCCTTTTGCTGGAACCGTCGTTCATATTATGGCAAATAGTAAACATGCGATGATTCTTGAGCATGCGACAGGAGTACAGATTCTGATTCATGTAGGGATTGATACGGTAGGCCTCAAAGGCGAAGGCTTCAATGTTCATGCAGCAACAGGTGATCAAGTAGAAGCAGGGCAGTTATTACTCGAATTCGATCGTGATACGATTCGTGCCGCAGGATATCCTATTATTACTCCTATTATCGTCCCTGATGGTCAAGATATGATTGAGTCGATTGAAGAATTACCTGGTACAGTAAATGACTTACAATCTCTTATTTTGAAAATTCATCTTAAATAATAATCTGTAGAATTAATCAGTTGGTAAAATGGAGAAAATAATTTGCTGATTTCAGATCATTTAAAAAGTGCTACAATAAATGTGGTGATGACAAGTGAATACTAATATTTTTCTACAAATTTATCATGATTATTCAGAACGTATACAATCCGGCGAGATAGCCGCAGGCACCAAGCTTCCGTCTGAAAATGATCTAACCAGAGAATATGGTATTTCCCGTGAAACTGTTCGTAAAGCACTCCAATTGCTTTCAGAGAATGGCTTTATTCATAAAATCAAAGGGAAAGGTTCATTTGTCTTGGATCTTGGGCGAATGAACTTTCCATTAAGTGGTCTGGTTAGTTTTAAAGAAATGTCAGAACGGATTGGACGTAAGTCGCAAACGATTGTGTATACGACAGAGCATATTCCTATTCCTCATGCTGTAGCTCGTCATCTGGAAACCGACAAACATGCAACGGTATGGCAAGTGATTCGCGCGCGCAATATTGAAGGCGAGAAAGTCATTTTAGACAAAGATTATTTTCGCTCAGATGTTGTTCCGTTGTTAACGAAAGAAATTGCGAGTGGATCGATCTATGCTTATCTGGAAAATGAATTGGATTTGCAGATCAGTTATGCCAAAAAAGTGATCTCGGTTGAAGATGCCACAGCGGAGGATAAAGAATTGCTAGATTTAAAACAGTACACTCATGTGGTGGTTGTACGTAATTATGTGCATTTGGAAGATACGACTCTTTTTCAGTACACAGAATCCAGACATCGCTTGGACAAATTTCAATTTGTTGATTTTGCCAGACGTTCTCCGGGAGAAGAGAAATAGCTTTAGGATGGCTTGAAAAAGAGTGCGCTATCAAAAGGTCTATACACATTCGCTGTAACATAGTGAATGTGTATAGACCTTTTTTAATTCTAAAAGTGAGCTGAATAGTTTATGTCATAGTGAGAATAAGTGTAAAGATGTTTGACTTTTAATCGTAATCTTACTACACTCAGAATATAGGTTTATAATTCCTATTTGTTTAATAGGTTTTTTTATTTTTCTATTTATTGACCAGTGGTTTAAAATGCAATATTCGTTATTATTGTTCATATAACATCATATAATGATTACGTAATTAAAGGAGCAAAATAGAATGGCTTTATATCGCAGTACGATGGATTTGATCGGAAATACACCGCTTGTGGAGATCAATGCCTATACATTACCACGAGGTATTCGTTTATTCGCTAAGTTGGAGTTTATGAATCCGGGAGGCAGTGTTAAAGATCGTGTAGGTAAAGCACTACTTCATGAAGCACTAGCTACAGGCAAAATCAAACCGGGCGGTACATTAGTAGAAGCGACAGCAGGAAATGCAGGGA
Source organism: Paenibacillus sp. CFBP13512 (assembly GCF_005233705.1). Taxonomy (NCBI): domain Bacteria; kingdom Bacillati; phylum Bacillota; class Bacilli; order Caryophanales; family Paenibacillaceae; genus Paenibacillus; species Paenibacillus sp. CFBP13512. The sequence goes on from NZ_QGAD01000010.1 coordinate 65,680, forward strand.
TCGGTCTAGCGATGGCAGCGATCCATGAAGATATTTCTGTTGTTTTTGCAGTTCCTGAGAAATTCAGTATTGAAAAGCAGACGCTTATGAAAGCTTTAGGCGCTCGAATTGTACATACGCCGACAGCTAAAGGTATGCGTGGTGCAATCGACAAAGCACGTGAACTGGTTGAAGAGATTCCCGGGGCTTATTGTCCGGGACAATTCACCAATCCTGATAATCCCAAAACGTATTATCAAACGATGGGACCTGAGATTTGGAACGATCTCGAAGGGAAAGTTGATGTTTTTGTAGCCGGTGCAGGTTCAGGCGGTACATTTATGGGCACAAGTCGTTACTTGAAAGAGCAAAATCCCAATCTTAAAACAGTGATCGTCGAACCAGAAGGTTCTATTATCAATGGTGGCGAATCCGGTTCGCACAAAACAGAAGGCATTGGCATGGAGATGATTCCAGAATTTATGGATAAATCTTATTTCAATGCGATTCATACCATCAGTGATGAAGATGCTTTTAACCGTGTCGCTGAATTGGCTCGCTTAGAAGGGCTACTAATCGGAAGCTCCGCAGGATCAGCGTTACATGCAGCACTACTAGAAGCTGAAACAGCGCCTGATGGTGCACATATTGTTACTATTTTTCCGGATAGCAGTGAACGTTATTTGAGTAAACAAATTTATGAAGGTGGTATTTAACTATGAAACGCAAAACAAAATTAATTCACGGCGGTATCTCCGGCGATCCACATACAGGCGCAGTCAACGTTCCTATTTATCAAGTCAGTACGTACAAGCAAGAAGAAATCGGTGTACACAAAGGATATGAGTATTCACGTACAGGTAATCCAACTCGATTTGCTTTAGAAGAATTGATCAAAGATTTGGAAGAAGGATTCAAAGGATTTGCCTTTGGTTCAGGTATGGCGGCTATTCATGCCGTATTCACTTTGTTCAATACAGGGGATCATGTGCTGTTAACTGATGATGTCTATGGCGGTACGTATCGGATTTTCACCAAAGTATTGGCTCGTCTTGGGATTGAGTCTACTTTTGTAGATACGACTGATCTTGAAGCGATTCGTCAAGCGATCCAGCCCAATACAAAAGCAATCTATGTGGAGACACCAACCAATCCATTGCTTAAAGTAACCGATATTCGCGCAGTAGCTGATGTCGCTCATGAACATGATCTATTATTTGTCGTCGATAATACCTTTGCGACACCATACTGGCAAAATCCGATTCCTTTAGGTGCAGACATTGTACTTCACTCGGCGACTAAATATTTGGGTGGTCATAGTGATCTTGTAGCAGGTTTGGTCGTTGTCAATAATGAGAAGCTAGCTGAAGATATTCATTTTATCCAAAATGCTGTTGGTGGAATTTTGGGTCCTCAAGATGCATGGTTATTGATTCGGGGTATCAAAACATTAGGACTACGTATGGAAGCGATAGAACGTAATGCACACGAAATCGTTACTTTTTTATCAGAGCATCCAGCAGTAAGCAAAGTGTACTATCCTGGACTTACTTCTCATCCTCAACATGAATTATCCAAAAAGCAAACAGCTGGCTTTGGCGGTATTATTTCATTTGATGTAGGTAGCGATGAGAAAGCAGCGGCATTACTGAAAAAATTAACGTATTTCACATTAGCTGAAAGTCTAGGCGCAGTGGAAAGCTTAATTTCGGTGCCTGCACGTATGACGCATGCTTCTATTCCAGCAGAACGCAGAGCAGAGCTAGGTATTACGCCAGGTCTTGTACGGATTTCTGTAGGGATTGAAGATATAGAAGATTTAATAGAAGATCTGACTAAGGGCTTAAATTCCTAATCATTAGCCATATGATAAAGCGATAATCTATCACTATAAATGACAAAATTGAAATATTTAATTTTTGTCTATGATATAGTGAATTGATTATCGCTTTTTTTAATAGAGTCTTATTTTTATGGATACATAAAGTAGAAATGAAAGATAAGTTATGAACGTATTTGTATAATATTACGGAAATAAATAATCAGAAGTATAAATAGTTATTGAACAGAGAACCTGCATAGGTAAGCTCAAAATGATAACAATAGGATCAAAATACCGCCTATATAAACCAATATTAGCTGATTTAATCACTTTTATACGGTTAATACTATAATAGACACCCAAAACATATATAAAAAAAGTGCATATTATTGTTTGCACAATTATAACTACATTCTAAACATATTCATGACAATCTGGTTTTCCGAAATGTGTATTGATCCTGAGGAGGACGAATGAAAATGATGAACCATGACCATGTAAATGAGATGAATAACGAACAAACAAATGACAAAGTTGTAGGAATGTTTGTAGACGAGCAACATGCGACTCAAGCGATCGAGCAATTGAAAGCAGCAGGTATTTCTACCGATCGAATCTCTGTTATTGCTAAAGATAAAAAAGATCTAAAACATATTAGTGATGAAACAGGAACAAAAGCTCCTGAAGGTATTGCAACAGGCGCAACAGCTGGAGGATTACTAGGCGGTACAGCAGGACTTCTTGCAGGCTTAGGAATGATGGCTATTCCTGTATTTGGACCGATTATGGCAGCAGGACCTATCGTAGTTGCTTTGACAGGTGCGGCAGTAGGCGCCGGTGCTGGTGGTCTAGTAGGCGGTCTTATTGGACTTGGTATTCCTGAAGATGAAGCAGCAGAATACGAGAACAATGTTAATGAAGGACAAATTCTAGTCTTGGTCGATGAGTCAGCAGGTCATCGTGATCAAATTTATGATATTTTCCGCACCAACCATGCTTCAAATAGTCGATTTTATGGTCGCAAAGATTCAGCATCTCCGACTATCCCGACAACTGATCATTTAAGTACACCTGTGGATCATACCGTAACAACAGATCACACAGATCATGATCGTTCACAAGTAACAGAAGAAGAGCAAGCGCTACGTTTACGTCAAGAAGAACTTCTAGCACGTGAAAATGAGCCTGTTATCAAAGAAGATGTAGCGGCGAATACAACTAACCCTTTACATCGTAATCAACGATAAGAAGTGCGTTGTTATATGAACAAACAATATCATTTATGAATTACAAAATAATTCTAAATAATCCAAATTAAGTGTTTTAAATATTTTTATACGGTTAAGTCTATATCAGAGTCACACGAAATCTAAATACAAATTTGGTATACATCCCAAGGAGGAAAACATCATGGAAAACAATAATCTAAATACAAACAACAACGAATTGAACAACGATAAATTAGTAGGTGTATTTCAAACCGAACAACAAGCGAGTCAAGCTATCGAAGATCTAAAAGCATCAGGTATTAACAAAGACAATATCTCTGTTATTGCTAAAGACAAAAAAGACTTGAAGCATATTAGTGAAGAAACAGGAACAAAAGCACCTGAAGGTATTGCAACAGGAGCAGCAGCAGGCGGTACTATCGGTGGTGTTGCAGGACTTCTTGCAGGTATCGGAATGATGGCTATTCCCGTATTTGGTCCTATCATGGCAGCTGGTCCAATCGCAGTAACATTAGCAGGAGCCGCAGCAGGAGCTGCTGGTGGCGGACTTGTTGGTGGACTTATCGGACTGGGTATTCCTGAAGATCAAGCAAAAGAATACGAAAACAATGTAAAAGAAGGACAAATTCTAGTGTTGGTTGATGAGCAGACAGGTCGTCAAGTGACTGTATATGATATCTTCCGCAAAAATCAAGCTTCTAATACTAGATATTATGATACAGATACAACAACGACTGCTTCCACAACAGGAACAGGTCTTGATAACGTAAATGTTGATCCTGATTTAAATGATGGTCGAGTTGGCGATGAGCGCGATCCGTTGAACTTACCTAGAAAATAAGTTGTTACTATTGAGACAACAATAATAAAGCTATGTATCGTTAATGCTTTAAAAGGCTCTATAAGCTAATCGCTTGTAGAGTCTTTTTTTCGTATTTCTGTTTAAGTGTTCCATTAGATATAACTTGGGTAATAGTAAAAGAAGTGAAATATAGTCAATATGCCATTATTTGATTACGCAAAATTTGTTTGTATGAAAACTCGGTCGAATGTAGTGGTTCGGCGCTGATATTATACATAACCTATAAAGATCAGATGGATGATAAAGAGGAGGCACGTTTATGATTAAGTTACAACAAGTCACGAAGCAATATGAAGACGGTACGATTGCTGTACATCCGATGAATTTACATATCCAAAAAGGCGAATTTTTTGTACTGGTTGGGCCTAGTGGATGTGGTAAAACAACAACACTCAAAATGATCAATCGATTGATTGAACCAAGTTCAGGATCGATTGAAATCAACGACCAACAAGTGAATCATATGCCTGTACATGAATTGCGACAAGGAATAGGGTATGTGCTACAACAGATTGCTTTATTTCCACATATGACGGTAGAAGAAAATATAGCGATTACACCTGAGTTATGCGGATGGGATCGTAAAAAAACAGATCAACGAATCGATGAACTTCTTCATATGGTTGGACTTGATCCTAAAGTGTTCCGTACACGTAAACCAGATGAATTATCTGGAGGGCAACAACAACGGATTGGTGTATTACGCGCGCTGGCTGCTGATCCACCCGTTATTTTGATGGATGAACCTTTCAGTGCACTTGATCCTTTGGCGAGAGAACGATTGCAAAATGATCTGTTAGAACTACAAGCGACGATTCAGAAAACGATTGTATTTGTAACTCATGATATTCAAGAAGCACTCAAATTAGGAGATCGTATTGGTGTGATGCGTGAAGGACATATTATTCAAGCGGATACACCAGAACAATTGTTACATCATCCAGCAGATCCTTTTGTTAGTGAATTTTTTGGTTCGGTACAAGTAGAATCCAATCCATTACCTTCACTACTCCAAAAAACATCTGTATATAGCAAAGGAGAAGCTGAATAATGAATAATTTGTGGGAAGTCATGATTCAGCGTCAGGATCAATTATTACAAGCATTAACTCAACATATCCTGATTTCTTTTGTAGCGCTATTATGTGCTTTGATTATTGCCATTCCTTTAGGGATCTATATCGCTCGTCATTTGAAAATATCAGAAGGAGTGCTAGGCGTTGCCGCTGTATTACAGACGATTCCTTCACTGGCTTTGCTTGGTCTGTTGATTCCGTTACTAGGGATTGGTATTGTACCTGCTATTGTAGCGATAGTGATCTATGCATTGTTGCCTATTTTGCGTAATACATATACAGGTATTCGAAAAGTCGATCCTTCTTTAATCGAAGCCGCAGATGCTATGGGTATGACACCGATGAAGAGATTGTTCAAAGTCGAGTTGCCTTTAGCGATGCCTGTTATTATGGCAGGTATTCGTACAGCGATGGTTCTTATTATTGGAACAACTACACTGGCTGCATTGATTGGTGCAGGTGGGTTAGGAGATATTATTTTACTAGGGATCGATCGCAATGATACAGCATTACTGATCTTAGGAGCAGTACCGGCAGCGTTACTTGCAATTATATTCGATCTATTACTACGTGTGATTGAAAAAAGATCATTCCGACAATCGATCATCTGGTTATCTGCTACAGCATTAATTGTAATTGCAGTTAGTGTGATTCCGTTGTTCAACAATACGCAAAAAGATTTGGTGATTGCAGGTAAGCTGGGTGCAGAGCCAGAAATTTTGATTAATATGTACAAAGAATTGATCGAACAAGATACAAGCTTAACAGTTGAACTAAAGCCAGGCATGGGTAAAACTACATTTTTATTCAACGCTTTAAAAAATAAAAATATTGATATCTATCCTGAATTTACAGGCACAGCTCTGGCAGAATTCCTTAAAGAAGATGCCGTCAGTACAGATAGTACAGAAGTATACAATCAAGCCAAAGAAGGCATGTCCAAAAAGTTCAATATGGATATGCTAGCACCGATGAAATATAACAATACGTATACATTAGCTGTACCAGAGGCATATGCAGAACAGAACCAATTGGAAACCATGTCTGATCTGCAAAATGTATCTTCACAAGTTAAAGTTGGATTTACACGCGAATTTGCCGATCGTAATGATGGATATATTGGGATAACCAAATTATACGGATTCACTTTCCCTAATTTGCAAACGATGGAGCCCAAACTCCGTTATAGTGCGATCGCATCCGGTGATATTCAATTGATGGATGCGTATTCGACAGATAGTGAACTACAACGGTATAAGCTAAAAGTGCTCAAAGATGACAAAGGATTATTTCCACCCTATCAAGGTGCCCCTTTGATGCGGGATGAGACATTAAAGCAATATCCTGAAGTGGCAGAAGCATTAGAGCGCTTATCCGGTCAGATTACTGATGATGAAATGCGCGCCATGAATTATCAGGTAGATGTCGAAGGGAAGCCCGCATCTGAAGTAGCAACAGCCTTTTTACAGCAAAAAGGGTTATTGAAATAAGAGGTATACACTAATGATGGATATTCTTGCAAGCTAATTTCAATAAGAATATAAGTTAAACAAAAGTCGTGCTTTTCAGTGGATGATTCGCTGAATCGTGCGACTTTTTGCGCTATGCAGAGAGAAGATTTGAAATGTGAAAAATTTGTTCATAATCAGTTGTACCTTGTTGTTCACATTTGAGGTATAATGAAAGGATGCACTAAATTAGATCATTTGGAGGAATACACGGATTGAACACTTATCCATTTACATTTGATCCCGGACAACCATTTATTAAGCAAGCGAGTGATTGGATCGCGGATGTATTTTATGATATTTTACCCGAAGCCGGCTTTGAGGTAAGAGACGAACAGATTTATATGGCTTTTCAATTGGAAAAAGCATATGCCGAAAAGAAAACTATTTTTGCAGAAGCTGGCGTAGGTACAGGTAAAACATTAGTGTATCTTTTGTATGCGATTGCTTATGCCCGGTATACACGTAAGCCTGCTATTATTGCTTGTGCGGATGAGTCGTTGATCGAGCAGTTGGTAAAACCAGAAGGCGATATTAGCAAACTGGCTAAGCACTTGAACTTGGTCGTCGATGCCCGTCTTGGGAAATCGCCAGACCAATACATCTGCTTAAACAAATTGGATGTCGTACGTGACGATGCAACTGAAAGTGATGTCTATCGTGATATCTATGCAGGTTTGCCTGAATTTGTTCACTATCCAGATACGATGCAATCTTTTTACCCGTATGGGAATCGTAAAGAATATCCTGAATTAACCGATGGCGAATGGAGCCGAATTGGTTGGGATGTATTCCAAGACTGTCTGGTCTGTCCGCAACGTCATCGCTGTGGGCAAACCTTATCGCGTGAACATTATCGCAAATCATCTGATTTGATTATTTGTTCGCATGACTTTTATATGGAACATGTCTGGACATATGATGCACGTAAACGTGAAGGACAACTTCCTTTGCTACCTGATCATAGCTCTGTTGTTTTTGATGAAGGGCATTTGCTTGAAACAGCGGCTCAAAATGCACTCACACACAAATTAAAACATTCGCTTTTTGAAAGTATTGTAGTGCGTTTGTTAGAAGGCGAAGTTCGTGAGACGTTAGCGCTAGCTGTTGAAGAAGTGATTTTGGAAAGTGATATCTTATTCGAGAAGTTAGCGAAGTATAGCCAGCCTGTACCTGCATCGGATCGGAAAGAAATCAACTGGAATACCGATCTTATGAATCAAGTAGGACGTGTGCAAGCACAGATTGCTGTCATTGAAGAAGAATTGGTATTTGAAAGTGCATTATTTACACTGGATGATTATCAGTTGAAGATTGTAGAAGAACATCTAGAAATGATTCAAATTGCACTCAACCTTTGCCGTAGACAAGATCAATTGATCTCTTGGGTAACAGGGGAAGAAGCTGATCTTACTTTAGTGATTATGCCGAAAAAAGTAAAAGAAATTCTGAACGAGAAAGTATTTGCTAAAAAAATGCCTGTTATTTTCTCTTCAGCTACCTTATCGGTAGAAGGTTCTTTCGATTATATTGCACATAGTCTAGGAATTGATAAATATTTGTCCTTCTCGGTCGCATCTCCTTACGATTACAAAGAGCAGATGCAAGCGAATCTAATGCCTGTATTACCAGGGGTGACAACAACTTCTGGAGCTTCTTTGGGATTGCTCGACTTGAATGCGGTCCATGTTCAGTCTGAACGTGTACTGGAATTGTTAGATCAATCGGGTGGACGTGCATTGATTTTATTCTCGTCTATCGAAGAATTAGCCGCTTTCCGTCAAAGTACACAAAGTCTTACAGGATATGCTAAGTATCGGATTTTGTACGAAGGATCGGCTGAAATTAGTCATTTGATCTCTGCTTTCCAACAAGATGAGACCAGTGTATTATGTGCCGTCACCCTATGGGAAGGATTAGATATTCCGGGACCATCATTGTCCAATGTGATTGTCTGGTCATTACCATTCCCATCTAACGATCCACTGTTTGCTTCACGTCGTGCTGAGGCTGTTAATGCATTTGAAGAAGTTGATATGCCTTATATGTTACTTCGTCTTCGCCAGGGTATGGGACGCTTAATTCGTTCCCGTGAAGATAGCGGAAGCGTATCAATCTTTGGTCGGGAACTCGATCAACCCGATGTTCGTCAAGCTGTTGAGCAGTTGTTACCTTAATACAATACAACAAATAAAATTAATATGTACCCATATGAAATGACTTAGTGAATTGCAAAGTTATTGTTAGAAAAGCATAGTAGAGGGGATTGAATAGTTTTTATTCAATTCCTTTTTGCTGTGAATATAATACATAAGAGTAGGGGATACAATATGCAGATGATCGATATTCAAGCGATGTATGAGCAATTTAATACATTGAGCGCCAGTACTAAATTTATGATTGCAGGTGTAGCGACTTTTTTTGTATTTATGTACAAAACATTTGCGACTATGTATGCTGAAAATGATAAAAATATGCAGTCTACTTCTACTCAGAAATTGGAGATTCTTTTTAAATTGCAAGCGGCGCTATCTATTTATAGTAAAAGCAGTAAACATGTAACAGATCAGAACGAACTGATCTATGTACTTGCACATACTATGATGTATTTAGATTTTAGATTAAGAAAAAAAGTAGAACTGTTTTACGAGAACCGATCCGACCATACATTACAATTAATAGAAAAACAGATTAGAGACGTATTGAACAACAGTCATACAGTTCTCGGTAAAAAATTATCAACAGAACGATTTTTTCAATTTGCAAGTAACATGGTCAGACCTTTATTCCCCGTATTTATATCTTTAATATTTATTGCTATTTCTCTTTTTATCGTTATTCATTCTATGTTAACAGGAGATATTTATAAACAATTGGAAATTGTGGCTGGCTATTTTTCAGTACTTATTGCACTATTTATGTTTGTTGTTTTAACGGATTTAATAATAAATGATTTTAAAAATGTTCGATTTCGCTGGATTCCATTAACAGGTTCCCTCCTTATAATAGTTGCACCTTTTTTACTTATAAGTCCATTTATTCCTATATTCACTATCATTACTGTACAAATTATTATTTTTATAGGCATGCTATTTTTACAAAAGAATAATTAACTTGTTGGATCTAAGTAGTAGAATCCAAAGCAATGATAATTAATTTAGCGCAGAATGGATCTTTGAATAGTTTCGCTTGAATATCTCCTTTTTATGGATATAAATGGTTAAATATTGAGCGAAAGTGGTATATAGGTTATGTATATGTCATAATAAAGAGGTTACATAGTAACGATTACAGATTTCAAAATAAAAGAAAGCACATTTGAGAGGACATGAAATAATGAAAAAAGTAAACAAACTGGCTATTGGCACTTGGGCACTTACTGCTTTGGTAACGGCATCGTTATATTCAGCACATTCGGTGCAAGCAGCATCTTCAACTCCAGCATTACCTGCTGCTAATGCATCTAAAGCAACAGCATCCACCACAACTACTGCTACAACACCAGCAGTCTCTTATTATACAAAAGATGGCGTATGGACTGGAGTGAAAAAGTTAAATCATGATAGTGTAACTCCACTGATTGTCGAAGCTGAAAAAAGATATGTATATACATCCACCGGTGGTAAACCATCTACAACCAACGCTACTTTTTCGATAAATAACAAAACATATCGCTATTTGTCTACAGATATTGATACACATGCTAAATTGTTAGCCTATTTGAAAGAAACGTATACGCAACAAGCGAGTGAAGCGTATATTCAAAAATATATCATCGAAAACAATGGTAAACTTGCACAATTGGTCACTGAAAAAGCTAGTATGTTAGAATTTAACCGTTCTACTGCTAAAATGATCAGCATGACTGATACCGCTCGTGTATATCGTTTGACCGTTCCTTATGTTAAAGATGCACATCCAGTAGAGCGTATGCTGGTTAAGTTCGAATTAGTAAACGGATTTTGGAAAATCAATACATCACCAAGCGCATTATTCTAATCTTGGGTTGTTCTTTAGAACTCAATGTTCTCTATAGAACTAACTATTAAAAAATGCTTTTTCTAACGTAATCGATTACGTTTAGAAAAAGCATTTTTAATTTAATGATAACGAGACAAAAGTTTTATATGATTTTGTCCATATATCCACTATGAAATTAGGAATAAATTTGAAATATAATATCCTTTTTATTGTTAAATATATAATATTTTTATATATTTAACAGGATAAATATGTAAAATAGTTACTTATAAAAGTATTTATAATAAAGATAATAGTCAATAAATTATAAAAAAATCAGACAATTTGAGCCATTTGTCTGATTTTTTTAATAATTAGCTATGTACATAACAGATCGATTGATTTTAAACAAAAAAGTTATTAATAGGTGGTTAGAAGAACATTTAAGAAGTTTGTTTGCTTCTGAAGGCATATACAAGGATACCTACAATAAAGCCTAAAATAATAAACCCTACAGGAACTGCTATTAATTCTCTGATAGCTGCTTCTGATCCATAATAAGTTTTATTACCAATAACAAGCGGAACTTCTAAGCCAAACATATTTAATACATATACCAAAACGCCTGCAATAATACCAAGTGGAACAAAAATTTTTAAATAATGACCAATAGACTTCGCCATATTATCCACCTTTCTATTATCCAAATACTGGAATGATCTGCTTGAGTATATATCATGAATTGTCAGAAGTCTATTATTTTGTTTATGTTTTCTAAAAATGACATTGTAAACTATATGTAAAATAATTACTTATAAACGCTATTTAAACATGAAATAAGTATTAATAATTACCATTTAATGGTTTGACATCCTCTTCGTTACTAATCTATCATAAGAATGCAAGTTAGATTAGCTGATGAGTTAATTTGTTAAATATTTCTTTATTTAATCATTTGAGTATTATTTCCCATGCTAAATTATTCCACTAATAATTATCATACCTTCCTAAAATTAATCCTATCTAATTTAAAGCAAATGTGTATTACGATTTTGGCACAGCATGTCAAAAATCTTTTGAATATACCAAAAACATGGAGGATGAATAATGAATTCATTTGAGCTTTGGGAATCGAATGTAAGGTCTTATTGCAGAGCATTTGGTGATGTATTTCAATATGCTAAAAATTCAACAATGGTCACTGAAGAAGGGAAACAATTTATCGACTTTTTTGCTGGAGCAGGAGCACTAAATTATGGGCATAATCCTGATTTCATCAAGCAACAGTTGATTGATTACCTAGAATCAGATGGTATTATTCATGGATTAGATATGTACACAATAGCCAAACGGAAATTTATTGATGCATTCACCGAACTTATTCTTATTCCTAAAGAAATGAATTATAAAATCCAATTTTGTGGGCCTACTGGAACCAATGCAGTTGAAGCGGCTTTGAAATTAGCGCGTAAAACAACTGGGCGTACAGGTATATTCTCTTTTATGGGTGGATTTCACGGTATGTCTTACGGCAGTTTGGCAGTTACAGGTAATCTTTATAACCGTAACGGAGCGGGTGCTCCATTGCCAAATGTAACTTTTATGCCTTATCCTCATGGATTTATGGGGAGCTTTGATACGATTGAATACATAGAAAATGTGTTGACTGATCCTAATAGTGGCATAGAAAAGCCAGCTGCTATTATTTTGGAAACGGTACAAGCTGAAGGTGGCGTGATTGTTGCCCCTATTGAATGGCTACAACGTTTAAGCGAGTTATGTAAGCGCCATGAAATTCTGATGATTGTTGATGATATACAAGTAGGTTGTGGCCGAGCAGGTTCATTCTTCTCTTTTGAACGAGCAGGTATACAACCCGATCTTGTTGTGTTATCCAAGTCAATCAGTGGATATGGATTACCGATGTCATTATTACTTATTCAACCTGATCTGGATATTTGGAAACCAGGTGAACATAATGGTACTTTCCGAGGTAATCAACTTGCTTTTATTGGTGCAACCGCAGCTTTGGAATATCGAGAGTCTGTTCATCTCGAAGAAGTGGTCAAACGTAAAGAAGCAATGATTCATACATTTTTACATCAGGAGATAGCGATATTACATTCTACAATAGAAATTCGTGGACTTGGTTTGATTTGGGGAATTGATCTTGGTGGTTTAAAAGACGCAGAAGGTGCCGCCAAATTCGTGGTTTCTCGTTGTTATGAACTGGGCTTAATTATTGAGCGAGCAGGTCGTAATGATACTGTGATCAAATTGATGCCTGCTCTAACGATAGAAACTGAATATCTACAACAGGGATGTAATATCATCAAACAATCTTTAATTGAGTATTTAGATCATCAAACAACGGATTACCAACAACAAGATTATGCTACTGTTATGGAATAATAAATAATTTCAAAATAAAAACAGATAGCGAGTCATTTAAAAAAGCTCGTTATCTGTTATGTTTACTGTTTGCAAAAAGGCCCATCTATAATGATACAGATAGGGTGCTACAGAGAGGAAAGGGATTTGTTATGAGTGGTATTGCTTTATTATTTCCTGGGCAGGGCTCGCAGTATAAAGGAATGGGCGTGAACACATACAAATATGAATCTCATACAAAACAGATCATGGAAGAAGCCAGCGACATACTTGGCTATGATATGTATACATTATGTTCTACAGGCGAAATGGAACAATTATCACGTACTTCTTACACACAGCCCGCGTTACTAACGATGAGTATGATCGCATTTCAAACATACATGCACCAAGTGGGAATAGAGCCTATTTTATCTGCCGGACATAGCCTGGGTGAATATTCAGCACTGGTTGCTAGTGGGGCTTTATCTTTTCAAGAGGGATTACGACTTGTTCAGCAACGTGGTCAGTTCATGGAGAACACTGCCAAAGATGGTACAGGTAGCATGATCGCTATTCGAGGAATAGATCTCGATGAATTAGAACGGTTATGTATACAACATAGTACACCTGAACAACCTGTCGTGATTGCTTGTTATAATTCTCGACTTCAACATGTAGTAGCAGGGCACTCGCAGGCTCTGGAAAGGTTAAACAGATCACTTGAACAGCAACAGGTACAGATGAATTTATTATCTGTGAGTGGTCCTTTTCATACTATTTTGATGGAACAGGCAGCAGATCGCCTGGCAACTTTTTTACATACGCAAACATTTCAACAAAGTCGCTGGCCTATTATTTCTAATGTTACAGCACAACCATACACAAGTGATGTACATATTCGGCAAGGATTAATAGATCAAATGACTTGCGCAGTCAAATGGCAACAATCTCTGTTATACATGGTAGCAGAGGGAGTACATACAACGATTGAAATCGGCCCGCGCAATATATTAACACGATTATCTGAGGATATTGTTCCCACGACCCACGGCTATGCTTTTGATAAACATCAGGATAGACAGCGCTTAATTACAGATTATTCTTTAGATGGTTGGCTTAAGGAATGTCTTGCTCAATCTATATCTTTACCTAACTGCAATTGGAATGAAGAAGAATATGAATTAGGTGTAATTCAACCTATTCAACGACTCAAACAAATGTTAAGCGAAGTGTCGCTCTCCAATAAGAATGATTTACATGCAGCGGATATTCGTGAAAAGGCGGCTAGTTGTCTTAGTGAAATATTGCGTACCAAAAAAGGTGAAAAACCAAGTCAACAAGACGTTTTAATATATCAGCTTGTAGGGGGATTGGCATGAAGCACTATCTGACATTATTGGATGCTTTTGAAGATCAAGCCCGGTTGGCATCCCATGGGATTACTTATATTACAGCGGATACGGTAGAAGAATATCAATCGTATCGCCAGTTAAAAGAAGAATCTTTACTGGTGCTCAGAGAACTTCAAGCAGCAGGAATGGTTGCAGGCGATGAGTTACTGATGCAAGTCGAAGATAATCGTTCTTTTTTGAATATATTTTGGGGCTGTCTACTAGGCAGTATTATCCCTGTACCTGTTACGGTTGGAAATAATGAAGAACATCGAATGAAATTATTTAAAATTTGGAATACGTTAAATCATCCATATCTGATCACAGACCCCAAAACATTTTCAAATTTAGAAAAATATGCTGTTCAACACGAATTAAGTGAAGATTATCAGAAAATCGCCAATAAAACATTATTTATTGATGCGCTAGACTATAAAAATCTTACGCCAGGAATCCCCGCGAAAGTGCAAGCGGAAGATCTCGCATTTATTCAATTCTCTTCAGGATCTACAGGTGACCCTAAAGGGGTCATGCTTACCCACGAAAACTTAATTTATAATACACGCGATATTGCCCACGGTACTCAATTAGGCGAAAACAAAGCTTATCTCGGATGGATGCCTTTAACTCATGATATGGGATTGATTGCTTTTCATCTAACTTGTCTCGTTTCGAATGCAACCCAATATATTATGCCTACTGCTTTATTCATAAGACGTCCTACCCTTTGGCTCAAAAAATCTTCAGAGCACCAAGTGACACATATTTGCTCTCCTAACTTCGGCTACAAATTTTTCCTTGCTCAATACAAACCTGAAAATGCACAGAATTGGGATCTTTCTACGATAGAAATGATTCAAAATGGAGCAGAACCGATCTCTATTGAATTAGCAGATCTATTTCTAGAAACGATGAGCAAACATAACTTAAAAAAATCTTCAATGATCGCTGTATATGGTATGGCAGAAGCAAGTGTGGGTGTTAGTCATCCACCAATTCATGAAGAATTAATATCTATCCATTTGCATCGAGATCAATTAAATATTGGAGAAGCTATTGTTGAAGTAGCTTACAATGATCGGAATCGAATTAGTTTTGCAGATGTAGGATATGCGCTAGAAAACTGTGAAATACGTATCAGCGATCAAGATCATCAATCTATACCCGATCTTCATATTGGTCATATTCATATTCGTGGAAAAAATGTAACCAGTGGTTATTACAATAATCCTGTAGCTACTGCTAAAGTGATCACTTCAGATGGTTGGCTAATTACAGGCGATCTAGGTTTTATGTGCGCAGGCCGATTGACTATTACCGGTAGAGCCAAAGATATTATTTTTGTGAATGGACAGAATGTGTATCCTCATGATGTAGAGCGAGTGGCAGAAGAAGTTGAAGGCATTGAACTCGGCAAAGTAGCCGTATGTGGAGTCTATGATGAGAGCATTCAACAAGATCGAATGATTGTATTTGTGATGCATGTAAAGCAGTCTATTGATTTTGCCCCTATTGCTCAACGCTTGAAAAGCCATCTTAATTATCGTGGTGGATGGCAAGTTCATGAGGTATTGCCTATTCGTCGTATTCCCAAAACAACCAGTGGTAAAGTGCAACGCTTTAAATTAGCAGAAGATTATGCACAAGGTGTATTTGCTAGTGTAATGACACAACCTTTGTTGCATCCATTAGAAACATTAGAAATACCAGAACAAAAGGATGCGGAAACTATTTTACCAGTAGATTTGTTACAATCTGCTACTGTACCAGATTCTTTGCTATTGGAGATCTCTTTACCCACTTCTATATCCGCATCACTAGAACAAGCAGAAGTGGAGCGCCAATTAGTAGATATCTGTCAGCATATTTTAAATACAAATACGATTGGTGTGCATGATAGTTACTTTGATATTGGTGTTAGTTCATTACAAATGGTACAAATCGTAGATCAGTTAGAAGAACGATTCGATGTGAAAGTGGAAGTCACAGATTTTTTCTCCTATCC
Source organism: Paenibacillus sp. CFBP13512 (assembly GCF_005233705.1). Taxonomy (NCBI): domain Bacteria; kingdom Bacillati; phylum Bacillota; class Bacilli; order Caryophanales; family Paenibacillaceae; genus Paenibacillus; species Paenibacillus sp. CFBP13512. The sequence continues at coordinate 81,884 of NZ_QGAD01000010.1, forward strand.
TACCATAGCCAAACTGGCTCATTATCTAGCAAATGGAGATGAGTCAGTAGATATTTCTGATCATAAGTCTATACCCAATATGTCATCGTCTCTCGCAAGTAAAGATATTGCTATTATCGGAATGGACGGTACATTCCCACAAGCCAGAACGTTAGAACAATTCTGGAGCAATATTGCGGAAGGCAAAGATTGTGTAGGGAGTTACAGCGAGCAACGACAAGCAGATGCACAGTTCTTTATTTCTCAATTGAATACTGAGGGGCGTAGTCAGCAATTAGCAGATGGAGGTTATTTGGATGAAGTGGATAAGTTCGATTATTCCTTTTTTAAATTAACTCCACGTGAAGCTTCATTGATGGATCCTAATCAACGTTTATTTCTACAGACTGTCTGGAGCACGATTGAAAATGCAGGTTACGGTGGCACTATATTATCAGGTCGTAAGGTAGGCGTATACGTTGGTTTTTCCAAAACAAGCTTTGAATACGAGCGTTTACTTAGTGAAGTAACACCAGCTTCTATTTCTAATTTTGCGATAGGGAATCTATCTTCGATTATTCCAAGTCGTATCTCATATCTACTCAATCTTAAAGGACCGGCAGTAACTATTGATACAGCTTGTTCTTCCTCTCTTGTAGCTGTACACATGGCATGCAAAGCAATTCAAAGCGGTGAATGTGAAATGGCTTTGGCAGGTGGAGTGAAAACGATTTTGCTTCCATTAAAAGCAGGGCTAGGCATGGAATCTTCCGATGATCGTGCACGTGCATTTGATGATAGTTCAGATGGGACAGGTTGGGGAGAAGGCGTAGGCGCGGTATTTCTGAAGTCTCTGGAACAAGCGAAGATAGATGGCGATCATATTCTAGCAGTGATCAAAGGAAGTGCGATCAATCAGGATGGCAGTACAGTAGGTATATCTGCTCCTAATGCATTGGCTCAAGCAGAAGTGATTACTCAAGCATGGGAAGATGCAGGTATAGATCCCGAGACGATTGGCTATATTGAAGCACATGGTACAGGAACTCGCTTAGGTGATCCTGTTGAAATCGAAGGCATCAGTCGTGCATTTCGAGCATATACTTCACGGAAACAATTTTGCGCAATCAGTACAGTGAAAAGTAATATTGGTCATCTTTATGAAGCCGCAGGCATTGCAGGACTCATTAAATCTGTTTTGTCGTTACAACATCAACAACTTGCGCCATTGGTTCATTTCCGTACACCGAATCAGCAGATTGCTTTTGAACAATCGCCTGTCTATGTGAATCGTAAGCTTCAACCGTGGCTACCTATGGATGGTATACCAAGACGTTCAGGGTTGAGTTCGTTCGGATTCAGTGGTACCAATTGCCATATGATACTTGAAGAATATATACAACCTGAAGATCAGGATCGAACACAAATAAATACCGATCCTTTGATTTTGACATTATCAGCAAGAACCGAAAAGGCACTTCAACAATTGATTGAGCAATATACGGAATGTTTACAATCTCCTGCGATGTCTAATCGTTTACATGAAGTGTGTTATACCGCTAATACAGGTCGTAGTCATTTACATTATCGAGTGGCTATCGTAGCTCAGTCTTCTACCGAACTCCTAAGTCGGTTAACCCAACTTCATCAACAAGGAATAACAGCGCCGGGGATTTTTGCAGGAAAAGTAGAATTGATTCAAACTTCTGCTTCTAAATATCAAGGGACTATCGATACCTTATTTGCTGTAGAGCAATTAGCTGAACAGTATGTACAAGGAGCGGATATTGCTTGGCAAGAAGTATACGCCCAAAAGAACTATCGACGTGTACCATTACCAACGTATCCTTTTGAACAGAAAAGGTGCTGGATTGAAGCACCTCAACAAGCAGTTTCATTACCATTGCGATCTCAAGAAATAAACAGTAATACATCTCATGAAGTTGTATCTATACAGAATCATCAAGAATCTACGATGCTAATGATGAAGGAGTCGAAGAATGCTGTGAAAGATGTTGTCAGACAAACGATTACGCAGATGATCAGTAATGTATCTCAGTTAACAGCAGAAGAGTTGGAAGCAGATACTCACTTTCTGGAAATGGGTCTAGATTCTATCAATTTGTCTCAAGTGAGACATAGTATCAAAGATACGTTTAATCTAGATATTCCGATGAGTGAATTTTTCGAATCTCTAACGAATCTTAATATACTCACTACGTATATTACAGATATTTTGCCTCAGCAAACGATCGATACATTAATGGGGACTCAGCATGAAGTGATTGTGAATACCTCTTCAGCCCATCATGAAGTCAGTCTGGAAATAGAAACGTCTTCAGCGAACCAAACGGTGACAGCAGACATTCAACATTACACTTCGCAGAGTAATCGTACCCAAAGTATTCCGGAATCTAAAGTGAATAGTTCTTACTCATCTGTAGAACGAATCATGGCACAGCAGCTTCAATTAATGTCTTATCAATTAGAAGTATTAAATGGACAAGCTGTGGCTACGATCGGTTCAGAATCAAGTGTAGTTCAAGAAACAGCGGTAACTGAATCAATTATCGTAGATCAGCAACAGACATCTCTAACTACCATTTCATCCCAGCAACCAACCATTCATCCAGAAACGAAGCCATTTGTTGCTTATAAGTCATTAGAATTACAAGCAGATCATTCGTTACCTGTACGTCAAGCTAATCATATCCAACAATTAATAGAAAAGTATAATCAGCGCACAGCAAGTACAAAAGAATATACACAACAATATCGCTCTGTTTATGCCAATAATCGCAATATTGCTGGATTTCGACCATTGTTAAAAGAAATGGTGTATCAAATTGTATCCCAACGCGCAGAAGGTTCAAAGTTGTGGGATCTTGATAATAATGAATATGTGGATATCACCATGGGATTCGGAGTGAACTTTTTCGGTCATAATCCTTCATTTATTCGTGAAAAGATTGAAGCTGAGTTACAGCAAGGTATGTGTGTAGGACCCATGTCTAATATGGCAGGGCAAGTGGCAGAAGCGATCACACGGATGACGGGAACGGAACGAATTTCTTTGTATAATTCCGGTACTGAAGCTATTATGGTAGCTTTACGTTTAGCGAGAGCAGCTACTGGACGCAGTAAAGTTGTTATTTTTGCAGGCTCGTATCATGGTACTTTTGATGGCATTCTTGCTCTGGGTAGTGCAGGTGCAAATAAAGAACATTCTACTCCTTTGGCACCTGGAATTTTGCAACATATGGTCGATGATATTGTTGTTCTTAATTATGGTACACAACAAGCTTTAGATTATATTGAAGCCAATGGTCATGATTTGGCTGCTGTACTTGTTGAACCTGTTCAAAGTCGTCGTCCCGATTTTCAGCCGAAAGCATTTTTACAACAGATTCGTGAATTGACTCGTCGATCAGATACAGCTTTTATTTTTGATGAAGTGATTACAGGTTTCCGTATTCATTCAGGTGGAGCACAAGCGATATTCGATATTAAGGCTGATTTAGTAACTTATGGAAAAGTCATTGGTGGCGGAATGCCGATTGGTATCGTTGCTGGAACTGCCAAATATATGGATGGAGTCGATGGAGGCACCTGGATTTTCGGAGATGAATCTTATCCTGCTCATGAACATCGCCGTACTTTTGTTGCAGGTACATTCTGTCATCATCCATTAGCTATGGCGGCAGCATTGGCTGTATTGAACCGTATGGAAGAAGAAGGACCTGAATTACAAGAGAATCTCAATGTAAGAACAGCTCAGTTGGCTTCAGAATTGAATACATTTTTTGAAGATGGACAATTACCTATGAAAGTTGTTCACTTTGGATCGTTATTCCGTTTTGTATTAAAAGGAGATCTAGAGCTGTTTTATTATCATATGTTGAATAAAGGCATTTATATCTGGGAAGGACGCAATTGCTTTTTATCTACTGCACATACCGAAGAAGATATTGCTCGTATTGTACAGGCAGTCAAGGATAGTGTACAAGAGTTACGAGATGGAGGGTTTTTACCTGATCTGCCGACCGATCCAGATGATGATCCTGATCAATTATCTATACCACAACCTATCGACTCTTCTTCTGCGAATGAGAAAATCATTCCTTTAACAGCTGATCAGAAGCAATTATGGTTTGCTTCTTCATCCGGTAAAATGGAAGCTCAGTCCCTTCATGAAACTGCGATTTTGCAGTTTCATGGAGAACTGAATATGACTCTTTTCAAAGAGGCAGTACATACAGTCATGCAACGTCATGACGCATTACGAACATACATGAGTCATGATGGAGAAAATCAAATGGTTGCTCCACAGATGGAATTGTTAATTCCTGTATTTGATTTTACAATGTATGATTCGACCGACAAAGAACAAAAAATGAAATCATGGTTGAATGAACAGCAACAACTATCTTTCACCATGACTTCGATAGAACCGTTATTCCGTATCCAATGTTTGCAAATGAAAAAGGATGAGTATATTGCTGTGTTTACTTTCCATCATCTTATAGCAGATGGTTGGTCGATCGGTGTGTGTATTCAGGAACTGGAACAGATTTATTCTGCTCTTGTACATAATAAACCTGTTCGCTTGCCTGAATCGATTCCTTTTCAGCAGTACGTCCTATGGCAAGAAGAACAGCTAAATCATTCTAAAAGTCGTGAAGCTGTGACCTACTGGAATCAGTATTTGAAGCAGAGCCTTCCAGTGATGGAGCTTCCATCTATCTATCGAGGTACTCTTTTACCTTCTGTTCAAGGCGGTCGACATACAGTGACTCTGACTGAAGAACTGGCGCAGCAATTGCGTACTACGAGTATTCAATTGGGAACCACTTTATTTGTTACTTTATTGACTGCTTTCAAATATGTACTTCATCGTCTAACAGGACAATCTACAGTCACTGTAGGTGTACCTACAGCAGGACAAGCACATATGGAAGCTTATGCGTTAGTTGGAAATTGTGTAAATCTGTTACCGGTTATTACTGAAGTTACACAGGAAATGTCTTTTGCAGAATATACAGATCAAGTGAAGCAAAAGATGAAAGAGATAGAACAATATCAAATGTATAGTTTTGCATCTTTGGCTGAACGTGGTATAGGACATTTACCCGCTATTCATACTGTTTTTAATATGGACCGTGCATTGCCAGCTCTTCATTTTGAAGGATTAGTCACTGAACTGGTAACTCATGATATTCATTATAGTAAATATGAATTGTTCTTGAATGTCACTCCAATAGGTAAAGAACTTTCTATAGACATGGATTATAATGCAGACCTTTTTTCTAAAGAAGTCATTGAAGAATGGACGATAGGCTTCGTTACATTTTTGGAAAAAGTGGTTGCACATATGGAAGTGCCTATGATGAAGCATACTCTTTTGTCTGCAACTGCTTTGAACAAGCTTGATGAATATTGGATTTCATTAGCAGATCATCAGGGACAATTCCCTTATGTCTTAGACAAATATGGCCAACCCGCTTTGCCGGGAACGATAGGTGAGTTGCATGTTGGACAACAGCATTCAACATTTACTAATTCTCATGATTCGCAAAGTAATCAATCTATACCTGCGTTACAACGTACCGGTCAACTTGTGTATTGGGGCATAGACCAACGCATTCAATATGTAGGCGATACCAATCGTGTTCAGATGATTCGTGGTCATCAAGTTTATCTAGAACAGTTAGAGAAATACATGATAACTACATTTTCGTTCCAAAAATGTGTGGTCATTCCTGTTATCACTTTAAGTAACACATTCGATCCATATCAACTTTGTGCTTATTTAGAGATGGATCAAACACATCATCAGTCGTATGATCCTGAGTATATTCGTCAACAGATGAGTGAACAATTGCCTGATTATATGCAACCACGTATTTTGATTCCTATGTTATCTATTCCTGTATTGGAAGATGGGCAACCTGATTTGCAATGTTTACCTGATCCATTACAACAAGGAATCACGGCAATACCTTTACAAAGTGGTATTCTTTCTGTTGAAAATGAAAGTGATACGACTTATAAACTTCTTCAAATCTGGCAGGACGTATTAGGGATTGAAAACATACAGCGAACAGATAATTTCTTCCAATTAGGAGGAGATTCTTTGAAAGCTACCGTGATTTTATCACGCATTAATAAAGAATTTGCTATACATATTCCGCTTCGTGAAATGTTCAATCTACAGACTATAAGTGAACTTGTCCAGTATATTGAGGGCGGTGAACATATTATTTATCTGCCGATTGAATCCGTTGAACCTCAAGCCTTTTATCCCGTATCATCTGCACAGAAGCGAATGTATATTATGGAGCAAATCGGTAATGGTGGACTAGCTTATCATGTTTCTGGACAGCTTATGATTCAAGGTCCATTGCAGACAGAGCGTCTTATCAAAGCATTACAACAAGTCGTTGCTCGCCATGAATCATTTAGAACCTCATTGGAATGGGATCAGGATCAGGTGATTCAGCGTGTTCATCCATATCTGCCAATCGAAATAGAGACTCTATCGATTCAAGAAAAAGAGTTGCCAGAAATGCGTCAGGCTTTTGTGCAGTCTTTTCAACTGAATCAATCTCCGTTATTTCGAGCTCAATTATTAACATGGTCAGATCAGAATTATGCTCTTCTCGTTGATATGCATCATGCAATAGCAGATGGATTTTCAATGGCGATACTGTTGGATGAATTGGTTCATAGTTATCAGGGAAGATGGTTACCTGAAGTTCATGTTCATTACAAAGACGTAGTGATGTGGCAACAGCAGCAGATAGCAGAAGGAATATTACAGACACAGCAAGCTTACTGGCTGAATACATTAAGTGGTGATCTGCCTGTTCTGAACTTACCTACTGATTATATCCGTCCGCAGACACAACAATTTGCGGGTCATACCTTAACGTTCACAATTGATAATGTGCTGACTGACAAGCTATATACATTAGCGCAACAGACGGGAACGACATTGTATATGGTGTTGTTGACAGCTTATGAGATTCTTTTGTCTAAATACTGTGGTCAAAACGATATGATTATTGGTACTCCTGTAGCTGGACGTAGACATGCGGATACAGAAGCGGTGATCGGAATGTTTGTAAATACATTAGCTTTGCGATTACAACCACAGCCGTCTCAGAATTTCTATCAATTATTAGAAGAGGTAAAACAAGTATCTTTAAATGCTTTTGAGCATCAAGAATATCCATTTGAAGAACTGGTAGAACAGCTGGATAGCGTACGTGATCTTAGCCGTAATCCAGTATTTGATACACTATTTAGTCTGCAAAATACAGGTACTAATATTTTGAAAGCAGGAGAAGTCACTTTTGTTCCTGATGAATTTAATGCGGGGATAGCCAAGCTAGATTTATCGCTGTATATGACGGAACAGAAAGAACAATTGGATTGTACATGGGAATATGCAACAGCATTATTTGCACAAAGTACTGTTGAACAATTACATCGACACTTTATTCACATTTTACAATTAGCTGTTGACCATAACCATCTTCCACTTGCAGAAATCGATCTAATGACAGATATAGAAAAGCAACTGGTATTGCATGATTTTAATCATACAGCAGTGCAGCTCCCTTCTAATCAGACTATCCACAGTCAGTGGGAACAACAGGTAAGATCATTGCCTGACAATATTGCATTAGTCTGTAATACACAATCAATCACTTATAACGAATTGAATGAACGTGCGAATCAATTAGCACATACGTTGGTTCAATATGGAACAGGTTACGATCAATTGATTGGAATTATGGTAGATCGATCGATTGAAATGGTAATTGGTCTGCTAGCTATTCTCAAATCAGGTAGTGCTTATGTTCCGATTGATCCTGAATATCCAATAGGTCGGATCGAGTATATGTTGGAGCATAGTGAAGCTTCGATTTTACTGACGAGCCGTCATTTGTTAAAAGAACTGAATTATACAGGCACAGTATTATATCTTGAAGATCAAACATCTTATCATATGAATAAAACGAATGTAAACCTTTCTGTAAAACCAGATAATCTTGCTTATGTCATCTATACTTCAGGGTCTACTGGACAACCGAAAGGTGTAATGTTGCAACATCGTTCGGTTATGAATTTTGTAACAGGAATGAAGCAAGTGATTCCTTTTACTCCAGATAAAGTGATCTTATCTCTAACCACGATGTCTTTTGATATTTTTGTACTGGAAACGATATTACCGCTATTGGAAGGAATGCAGGTAGTTATAGGAGAGCGTCATCATCAAGCAGACCCTATGGAGCTCACTAAGTTAATCATCGATTATCGTATTGATATGATACAAATGACGCCTTCTCGTCTCCAAATGCTACTTAATCATGAAGAGGGTAGACAAGCCCTACATCATGTAAAAGATATGATGATCGGTGGGGAATCTCTACCGATCCAAATGTTGCAACAACTTCAGACTATTGAAGGATTACGTATATTCAATATGTATGGTCCTACCGAGACAACGGTCTGGTCGACTGTTAAAGAATTAACAAAAGCTTCTTCGATATCTATTGGCCAACCTATTGCCAATACAGAATTATATATTGTTGATTCTGCCATGAGAACTCAACCGTTGGGGGTTGCCGGCGAATTATGTATTGCAGGTGAAGGATTGGCTCGAGGGTATTGGAAGCAAGAAGATCTTACAGATGAGAAATTTGTAGATAATCCATTTACAAGTGGTCAACGTATGTACCGCACTGGTGATCTAGCACGCTGGAAAATCAACGGTGAGATCGAATTTATCGGACGTATTGATTATCAGGTTAAAGTGAAGGGTTTCCGAATTGAACTAGGCGAGATTGAGAATTGCTTAACTGCTATGGAAGGCATACAAGAAGCTGTTGTGGTAATTAAAACAAATGATCAAGAAGAACCTGTAATTTGTGCTTATGTTATTCAGAATACACAACAAGAATATACAGGAGCAGATCTACATCAATATGTTGCCCAACACCTTCCTTATTATGCGGTACCTTCACATTATACATTTATCGATCAGATGCCTTTAACACCGAATGGCAAAACCGATCGTAAAGCATTACCTGAACCTCAAGAGGGGTATGCAACACATACTGAATATGTGGCTCCAGAAAATGATCTAGAATGGCTAATGGCTCAAATTTGGCAAGATATATTGAAACGTGAATTGGTGGGAGTGCATGATAATTTCTTTATGCTTGGAGGAGATTCGATCAAAGCGATTCAAGTGATTGCAAGGCTACATGAGCATAACTATACACTTGATATCAAATCGTTATTTGAACATCCATCGATTCGTGGATTAAGTAATATTGTCCAATCTAGTGTTCTTCTTGTAGATCAATCTCTAGTAACAGGTGAAGCGATATTATCACCTGGACAGCATGCATTCCTACATCAATATTCAGATATCTCTATTCCTTATTATCAATCTGTATGGTTGCGTGCTAACGAGCGTTGGGAAGAGAAAGCTGTAAGAACAGTGATAGAGAAGTTGCTAGAACATCATGATGCTCTACGTTTGGGATATATACCTGTAAATAATGAGTTTTCAGAAAAGACAGACAAGGTAAACGATCAGAATAAGCAGATGCAAGGAAAGTGGATCTATCAGACACCAGACCCGTCGTTATTTAGCTTGGATATATTGTCCTTATCTTCATCACCAGAGCAGGATCACGAATATATGCAGCAAGACCAGAAACGGATCGGTCAGCAGATCATTCCAGGAACAGGGCCACTGATTCGGTTAGCTATTTTCCATACTAATACGAGCGATTATTTATTCATTGCTCTACATGAGTTATTGATAGATCAAGCTTCATGGTCTATTTTATTGGAAGATTTAGAACTCGGGTACAGCCAATATTTAGCAGATCAACCGATTCAATTTGTAGATAAAACAATCGCTTATCAGACATGGAATCAGCAGTTAGAGTATCAACTCATCACAGGTAATTGGCAGAACCAGGTTCGCTACTGGAACCAGATTCCATCGGATATTCAAAACAACATTCCAAAGCTTGCACAACAAGCGAATTTACGCCCGATGAATCAAATGTCAATCAAGTGCTCACTGGAAAAAACAAAACAATTGATGACTGATGTACATCATGTCTATGGAACTCATACCTCTGAAATTTTGTTGGCTGCTTTTGGTCAAGCTTTACAGTTAGCGATATATCCAAATGAACAAGCCCTTCTTATAGATATGAAGATAATAGGGCGTGAAATGTTATTTACAGAAGGACAGCAGACATGGGATGCCACTCGCACAATCGGTCATTTTAACTCATTGTATCCACTTGTATTTAATACGACATCAGAGGATCTTGCTGTTGTGCTTAAACAGGTCAAAGAATCAGTAAGACAGGTACCGGATCAGGGAATGAGTTACGCTATGCTTCGATACATGGAAAATGAATTGTCTGAACACTATACACCAGTTAGCTTTCACTATAGAGATATTTGGAATAAAGAGTATCTACATTTTGAAGCAGAATTATTAGATCATTTGGCTCAAGTACCTTCTATTCACGATTTAGTATGTAGTGCTTATATAGAAGAAGAGCAGCTAAATATTAAGCTGAATTACAATACTGAACGCTATACTGCTACAGCTATAGAATTACTGTTACAGCATATAGAGCGCTCATTAGGGTCTACGATTGATCACTGTATGCATAAAGAAGAGCGTGAATTAACACCCACTGATGTCGGTGCACAAGATATAGATTTGGAAGATTTCGAAGATATCCAACAATTTTATGAGAATGTCTAATTATATATTCAGGGAGGCTCATCATGAGTAAGCGTCTTGAAATTGAAAAAATGGTTTATCTTACACCGCTACAAGAGGGCATGTTATTTCATTCGATGATGGAGCCTGATTCATCCGCTTATATCGAACAAGTACAATTATCTATTACAGGCGAATTGGATCACTTTATGTTAGAGCAAAGTATGCAAACTGTGATTCAGCGCCATGAAACGTTGCGTTCCAATTTGTATCACAAAAATATGGCACGTCCGCGTCAAATTATTTTTAAAGAACGTTCTATTTCTATTCAATATATAAATGGGATGCACACTTCAGATGATGTAGCAGAGCAGATAAAGAAAGATCGTCAGACTCCATTTGAGCTAACTAAAGATTTATTAATACGTATTTCTGTACTTCATACAGGATCAGAACAATATACTATTCTTTTTACTTTCCACCATATTATTATGGATGGTTGGTGTCTGGGGATTGTTCTAGAAGAATTATTGACTATTTATGCAGCACTACGTAATGGTCATACTATTCAGTTAGCTGAGCCTGTTATGTACAGTCAATATGTCAAATGGTTAGAACAACAAAATGAAGAAGAAGCTCAGTCCTATTGGGAGAACCTTTTACAAGGATATGATCAACAATCAACAATTCCTTCTATCAGTACTTTAACTGGGAAAAGCGATCTTCAAATTAAACCTACATCTTCCTATGAAATAGGAGAGCATTCTTTTCAGTTAAGTGTTTCATTGAGTCGTTTGCTTCGTCAAACCAGTGAATCTTATGGAGTTACAGTAAGTAATCTTTTTCTAGCGGTCTGGGGAGTTATCCTTGGGAGATATAATCAGCGTGAAGATGTAGTTTTTGGAACGGTGATCTCAGGTCGGCCACCACAGATTCAAGGGATTGAACGAATGGTAGGTTCATTTATCAACACCATTCCAGTGCGTATTCAGATGTCGAGTGAACAGACATTTGCACAATTATTTAGACACATTCGTCAATTGATGATCGAAGCGCAGACATATGATTATTGTTCATTAGCCGAAATTCAATCTCGTAGTGAATTGAAGCAACAACTGCTTGATCATATTATGGTATTTGAAAATTATCCATTACAAGATCTTGTCCAACAAAATGAATGGGCTGAAAAGCTAGGTTTTCATATCACAAATGCTCATTTATCTGAACAAACACCGTATGATTTCAATATTGAAATCGAAGATGCAGAACAATTTACTATTTTGTTATCTTATAATCGTCAAAAATATGATGAATCTATAATGAAGCAGATTGAAGGACACTTGATACAAGTGTTAACACAAGCAATACAGTCACCTGAAAGACCTCTTATCGAAATCAATATGATGACAAAAGAAGAATCTATGATCATTCTTGAAAATTGGAGTGGTCCACATACAGATCGTGTACCAACTACATTTCATGCCTTATTTGAGCAACAAGCTTTGCTTACACCTGATCATATAGCAGTTATAGATGAGTATGAAGAACTTAGTTATAACGAATTAAATGCACGTGCGAATCAACTGGCACAAGTATTACAACAGCAAGGGGTGCGTCGTGGTCATCCAGTAGCTATTCTGGTTGAACGTTCGGCACAAATGATTATTGCAGCACTTGCAGTCATGAAATCAGGTGGTGCTTATATACCTGTTGATCCCACGTACCCTTCAGAACGCATTGCTTATATGTTACAAGATAGTGGAACAGCACTTTTAATAAGCCAATCTTATCTGGTATCTGCTCTGGAAAATAGTAACTATACAGGTCAGACGATATATATCGATCAGTTAAAAGAACGTGAAACTACGGCTGTTGTAGAAAACGAAAGTGTGGATGATTCTGACCTTGCTTACATCATCTATACTTCTGGAACAACAGGCAATGCCAAAGGCGTTATGATTGAACACGGTCAATATGTGAACACAGCATACGGATATCGAGATGACTATCGTCTGAAAGAATTTGCAGTAAAGTTATTGCAAATTGCTAGCTTTTCTTTCGATGTATTTGCAGGAGACATGGCACGTACTTTCTTAAATGGAGGAACAATGGTGATCTGTCCGCAAGACGTTCGGATTGATCCTTCTGCATTATCACAATATCTTGTCAAACATCAAATTACTGTATTTGAATCTACACCTGCTTTAATTTTACCTCTAATGAAAGAAATATATGAGCAACATATTCAACTGGATACGATGAAATTATTAATTACCAGTTCAGATAGTTGTAGTGTACAAGATTATCGAGTCTTACTTGAACGGTTTGGATCACGTATGCGTATTATGAACAGTTACGGAGTCACTGAAGCAGCGATTGATTCTAGTTTTTATGAAGAGGACGCAGATCATTTACCAGTTAGCGGTAATGTACCTATTGGAAGACCTCTGGCCAATCATTCTTTTTATATCGTAGATCAGTATCTTCGTCCAGTTCCTGTAGGTGTAGCCGGTGAATTATGTATAGGTGGACAGTCTGTTGCTCGTGGATACCTGAATCGTCCTGAACTTAGCGCAGAGAAATTTATTACAAATCCCTTTTCTGAAAAAGGTAGATTATATCGTACAGGTGATCTAGCACGATGGTTACCTGATGGGCAGGTTGATTTTATTGGACGAATCGATTATCAAGTGAAGATTCGAGGATATCGTATTGAATTAGGCGAAATCGAATCTGTACTGCTAGCTCAGTCGATGGTTGAGCAAGCTATTGTAACCGATCGTAGAGATGAACAAGGAGATAAATATCTTTGTGCCTATGTTACAGGAACAATTGATATTCAAGTATTACGAACAATATTGCTAGCACAACTTCCAGTGTATATGATTCCTGCGCATTTTGTTCATCTAGAGACTTTACCACTTACGCCAAATGGTAAAATCGATCGCAAAGCGCTTCCTGCACCGACCGATTCGCCAACAACGACTTCTTCTTATGCCAAACCTCGTAATACAACAGAGGTAGAAATGGCTCAAATCTGGGAAGACGTATTGAGTATTAATCGTGTTGGAATTGACGATTCTTTTTTTGAACTGGGTGGACATTCACTCAAAGCAGTAATGTTAGTTGGACGGATTACCAAGCAATTCGGTGTTGAATTACCTATACGTCATGTATTTGCTTATCCAACCATACGTCAAATGGCACCACTAGTAAGAGGTGCTGAAGATACAGGTTACACTGAAATTGAAGTAGCACCTATTCAAGAATATTATGATGTTTCATCAGCGCAAAAAAGACTGTTCATTATTGATCAGTTAGGCGATACTCAGCAAGCTTATAACATGAGCGCTGTATTAGAATTACAGGGGAAATTAGATCAAACACGGTTGGAAAAAGCATTTGCAGCTATGGTTGAACGTCACGAATCGTTACGTACTTCTTTCCACTTTGTCGATGGACAACCGGTACAAAAAATTCATCCTCAGGTTGATTTTCAAGTCAGTTATCGTGAAGATGATTTTGCAGATCCGGCACAACTGATGGAATCTTTTATCCGTCCATTTTCATTGGATCAAGCACCATTACTGCGTGTAGAACTTATTGAGGTTGCTAATGATTATCATATATTGCTTGCAGATATGCATCATATTATTACAGACGGTATATCTATAGAAGTATTTGTGGAAGAATTTAGCCGTTTATATGCGCAAGAAGAATTACCAGAGCTACGTATTCAATATAAAGACTATGCGGTATGGCAACAAAGCATGATGGAAGAGACTAGAGAAAAGCAGCTCCCGTACTGGGAACAACTATTTGATCAGGGCAAAGATGTTCCTGTACTCAATCTGCCAACTGACTGGAATCGACCAGTTATGAAAAATTTTGAAGGCAGTAGTCTGATACAGGAATTGAAGCCTGAACTGACTCGGGAATTGTATGCATTATGTGCCAAATCTGGAACGACTCTTTATATGGTGATGTTAGCTGCTTATGCTAGTTTGTTGTATCGCTATACGAGTCAACAAGATCTGGTGATTGGTTCACCTATTGCAGGTAGACCTCATCCAGATATTGAGCAAATCATCGGTATGTTTGTTAATACATTACCAATTCGTACTCATATAGACCCTGAACAGACATTTATGCAATTGCTTGAACAGACCAAGCAACAGACGTTAACAGCTTATGAGCATCAAGATATTCCATTTGAAGAAGTGGTCGAACGTTTGAATTTGCGCCGTGATGTTAGTCGTAATCCTTTATTTGATGTCATGTTCGTTCTCCAAAATACGGGTATGAAACAGATCGAAGTAGAAGGCCTAACTTTCCGTCCGGTTGATTTCGAAATGGGTATTGCCAAATTTGATGTAACCTTAAATGTCGAAGAATTTACAGATAAATTAATTGTTTCTTTAGAATATGCTACTAAATTATTTCGTATAGAAACAGCACAACAAATGCTTAATCATTATATGGCGATTTTAGTAGCTATTGCCTCTAATCCAGAAACATCTATAGCAGATATACCTCTATTGCAAAAAGAAGAGCAAGACCAATTGTTCTTATTTAATCATACAGCAGCTCCATATGCTGAGCAGGATACGTTGTATCAACTATGGGAAAAACAAGTACACAAAACACCTGATCATATTGCTTTAATTTGTGGAGATCGTCAGATCACGTACACAGAATTAAATGCTAGAGCGAATACGTTAGCCATGAAATTACGTAATCAAGGTGTAGAGCCTGATGCTATTGTTGGGCTGATGGTAGAACGCTCAATTGAAATGGTAGTTGGTATTCTAGGAATTCTTAAAGCAGGGGGCGCTTATCTACCGATCGACCCTTCACATCCTGAAGAACGTATCCAATTTGTTTTAGAGGATAGCCAGACTTCATGGTTATTACGACAATCTCATCTTGGAGAATCCATCGCTTTTGCTGGGACTACTTTTATATTAGAAGAATCAGAAATGTACGATGAACATATGCATGATCTATCGCCTATGAGTCAATCTACAAATCTTGCTTATGTTATCTACACATCGGGTTCAACAGGTCGCCCTAAAGGAGCTATGATTGAACATCATTCTGTGATCAATCGTCTGCAATGGATGCAAAATCGCTATCCTTTGGGAACAGAAGATGTGATATTGCAAAAGACTCCATTCAGCTTCGATGTCTCGGTATGGGAACTGTTCTGGTGGGGAGAAGTAGGCGCTAAAGTAGTTTTATTGCCACCAGGAGGAGAAAAAGATCCTGAGATTATCTTAACTGAAATAGAAAAGCATCATGTGACTACTATGCACTTTGTACCTTCAATGCTATCTGCTTTTCTAGATGTATTAGAAAATTCTTCTCGTATTCATCAAATTCGAAGCCTTCGCCGCGTTTTTGCAAGTGGAGAAGCTTTACCAGTGAGATTAGTAGAACGATTTAATCGTTTAATTGCAACTCATTATGGAGCAGAACTTATTAACCTGTATGGACCTACGGAAGCAACAGTAGATGTCAGTTATTATGATTGCCCTTCAACAAACGAAGTTGTAAAAGTACCTATTGGTAAACCTATAGATAATATTCAATTATTTATAGTAGATGCACAGTATCATTTGCAACCTATTGGAGTTGCTGGAGAACTATGCATTTCAGGAGTAGGGTTGGCTCGAGGATATTTGAATCGACCTGAATTAACAGCAGAGAAATTTATCGAGAATCCATTTGTGCCCGGTCAAAAAATGTATCGCACAGGAGATCTCGCTCGTTGGTTGCCCGATGGAAATATCGAATATCTAGGGCGAATTGATCATCAAGTAAAAATTCGAGGGTATCGAATCGAATTGGGTGAGATTGAGACTCACTTATTCCGTCATGAAGTCGTTAGTGAAGTACATGTAATGACCCGTCAAGTCTCTGATGAAGGACAAGAACTGTGCGCTTATATCGTGCCTGATTTGAATCAAGTAGTAGATATAGCCGAATTACGCTCTTTCTTGGCTCTATATGTTCCTGAGTATATGATTCCAGCTCATTTTGTATTTTTGGATCATATGCCAGTGACTGCTAACGGTAAAATTGATCGTCGCGCATTACCTGAACCTGATCTTAATCAGCGTCATACTCAAGCTTATGAAGCTCCGCAGACTGAGGTACAACAGATATTAGCTAACGTATGGCAAGAAGTACTAGGCATTCGCCAAGTAGGCATCACAGATAACTTTTTTGAATATGGTGGCGATTCAATCAAGGCTTTACAAATAGCATCACGTCTTAATCGTCAAGGACTCAAAATGGAAATTCGGGATCTTTTCCGATACTCAGATATTGTCAGTATTGCTCCTTATATTGAGAAAGTAGAGCGTCAAATTTCTCAGGATGAAGTACAAGGTGAAGCTCTACTTACACCTATTCAAAAACGATTTTTTAAATATAATCTGGCGCAACATCAACATTATAATCAAGCAGTCATGCTTCAAAGTACTAACCGAATAGATATAGATGTACTGAATCAAGTATTTCAGCAAGTGGTTGAACATCATGATGCTTTGAGAATGGTATATAAGCAGCATAAAGACATTGTATCTGCACAACATCGCAGTATAAAAGAAGAACATTTATACCTGTTAGATGCACATGATTATTCTCAATACTCCCAGACACAAGCGTATGAACAGATAGAGCAAATAGCAGATCGTCTTCAGCATAGTTTGAATCTAGAGCAAGGACCTTTAATTCGTGCAGCTCTATTTCAAGCGCCAGAAGAAGATCAATTGTTCATTGTCATTCATCACTTGGTGGTAGATGGCGTGTCATGGAGAATTTTATTGGAAGATTTGGAAGTAGGCTATCAGCAAATTTTACAAAAACAGCCTATCCAATTCCCTTCCAAAAGCGACTCTTATGCAGAGTGGTCAGCACGTTTAGACCAATACTCTAATGAACAAAAAGCAATAGAAGAGTTGGCATACTGGAATACATGGGCATCACAGAAACAAGAAAAGTTGCCACAAGATATGCCTGTTATAGATGATGGATATGAACAAGATAGTCGTGAAGAAGTAATGACTCTAAGTAAAGAGGATACTCAGCGTCTACTTCAACAGACCAACCATGCTTATAATACCGAAATCAATGATATTTTACTGACAGCATTAGGGCTTACTTTCTATGAATGGAGCGGTCGATCACAGATTCATGTCAGCGTAGAAGGTCATGGTCGGGAGTCTTTGTTCAGCAATATAGATATTTCGAGAACAGTTGGATGGTTTACCGTCATGTATCCACATATTTTGAATATAGATCATGCGGATGATCTGGGATATCAGTTGAAAGAAATTAAAGATGGATTGAGGAGAGTTCCGAACCAAGGTATAGGATATGGCATTCTTCGTTATTTAACATTAGAACAGGAATCACTACCTTTGGAGAAGCTACGTACTGCTCAAGAACCAGCAATTAGTTTCAATTATTTAGGTCAGTTTGATGAAGCTAGTAACGATTCATCACAACGTCTTCTTCAATCTTCTCCTTTATCCGTAGGAATGGAAATCCATCCAGAAATGAAACGTGCATTTACATTGGATATTAATGGGATGGTTAATGATGGACAGCTGAAAATGACCTTTAATTATAATCGTCATCAGTATACTCCAGCGACTATAGCGAAATTGGCCAAACAGTATCAGCACTATTTACTGAAGTTGATTGATCATTGTACAGGTAAGCAGACGACAGAACAGAGTCCTACGGATTTCACATATAATCAGCTTTCAATTGGTCAATTGGATCAGATTAGCAACATGTTAAGCGGAAAGTTGAAATGATTTTCAGTCAGAAGGTATGTTAATCCAGAAAGGATGAGCACTTTGAGTCAGCCACAAATTCAAGATATTTATCCATTATCTCCAATGCAAGAAGGCATGCTATATCATTCATTATTAGATCCAGATTCAGATGCTTATTTTCAGCAAAATGTTATTACTTTGCAGGAAACGTTGAACCCTTATTGGGTTCAACAAAGTCTGCAACAGATTATTAATCGTTATGATGTTTTTCGTACGATTTTTCTGCATAAAGAAACAGAACGTACTTTGCAAGTCGTTTTAAAAGAGCGTGAAGCACCTCGTGTGGAAATCAAAGATGTTCGCCAGCACTCGGACGCTCAGAAACAGCAACTACTGACAGAATTTCAGCAACAAGATCGTATATCCGGGTTCGATCTGGAGAGCGATGTTCCTCTGCGTATCACTCTTTTTCAATGGGAAGAAGGGGTATCAAAATTAGTATGGAGTTTCCCGCATATTATAATGGATGGTTGGTGTCTAGGCATTGTAGCTAAAGATTTCTTTGCTATCTATACGTCTTTACGTGATCAGACAACTGTTCAGTTAGAGACCGTCTATCCATTTAGCCAATTTATCCAATGGATAGAAGGTCAAGATAAAGTAGAAGCTTCTGCTTATTGGAATACGTATATGGAAGGATTAGATCAAGAGACGGTTATTCCTGGATATATACGTTCATTAGATAAAGATTCACAGGCGTTTGATTTAGAACAGCATACTTTTCGCTGGAATCAACAGTTAACTCATCAGCTAGAACAATTAGCAAGGCAGTATCAAGTAACTGTGAGTACTGTATTTCAAGCAGCATGGGGAGTGATGCTCCAGAGTTATAATTGTCGTCGCGATGTGGTATTTGGCGCTGTCGTTTCGGGAAGACCTGAACATATTTTAGGAATCGAAGAAATGGTAGGCTTATTTATTAATACTTTACCTGTAAGAGTACAAAGCAAGGAAGAACAGACATTTGTGTCATTATTAGCACAGATGCAGTCTGCTATGAACGAAGGGACTCGTTACAGTTATCAGTCGCTTGCAGAACTTCAGAATCAATCTATATTGAAGCAAAATTTATTGTCACATATTCTTGTTTTTGAAAATTATCCGCTATCTGAAGAAATTACTCATGGTGATGAAAACGGTAATGCAAGCTTACAGATTACAGACGTCGATGGATTTGAACAAACGAATTATGATTTGACCGTTATGGTGGTACCGGGTCAGGAATTAGAAATTTCATTTTCATACAATCTGCATCGTTATGAGTCATCATTTATGATTCGTATGGCAGATCATTTAACCCGTGTTATTGAACAAATTATACATACACCGGATATAGAGTTGTCGCGTATCCAATTGCTGACTCCTCATGAGTGGACTCAAGTCATTGAAGAGTTCAATGCTACAGATGTCGAATATCCTTCTCATCTTACTATTCATTCGTGGTTCGCAGAACAAGTGGAACGCACACCAGATCAATTGGCTGTAAGAGATGGACATACGTCACTGACTTATACCCAATTGGATAAGCAATCGAGTGACTTGGCTCGTCTGTTACGTGCTCAAGGTGTTCGCCCTGATGACATTGTAGGCATTATGATGGAACGTTCTCATTATATGATGGTCAGTCTACTAGCAATTCTCAAATCAGGTGCTGCTTATCTTCCCCTTGATCCTTTTCATCCGCAAGAACGCTTGGAATTTATACTTCAAGATAGCGGCGCACAGGTAGTAGTGACTACTGTTCAGCATGAATCACGTTTACCTGAACATCTTCATTTGATTACGGTAGATACAAGAACGCCTGATGAGAACGAGACGTATCATGAGGATGATCTTATTCTAGTAGAACCTTCTCATCTGGCTTATGTCATCTACACGTCCGGTACCACTGGAAATCCTAAAGGAGCGATGATTGAACATCGATCTTTAGTGAATCGAATCCACTGGATGCAAAAGCAGTATCCTCTGACTTCACAAGATGTTATTTTACAAAAAACACCTTACAGTTTTGATGTATCTGTATGGGAATTATTCTGGTGGAGTACGCAGGGAGCAAGTGTCGTCTTTTTAGAACCGGAAGCGGAAAAAGATCCTGCTATGATTGCACAAGCGATTGCTCAGTATGGAGTCACTACGATTCATTTTGTACCATCGATGTTATCTGTTTTTCTAGAACATCTTGAACTAAAAGCAGAAGTAGAACGGTTATCAAGTCTTCGTTATGTATTTGCGAGTGGAGAAGCTTTACAAGTGCAACAAGTCAATCGCTCTAATGATCTTCTTTATAAAACGAATAATACACGTCTTATTAATTTATATGGTCCTACTGAAGCTACTATTGATGTATCTTATTATGATTGTTCACACCAAGACAACAATACACAGTCTGTCCCTATCGGACGTCCTATAGATAATACTCAATTGTATATTATGAACACAGCTTTGCTTCCACAGCCTATTGGTGTTCCAGGAGAATTATGTATTGCCGGGGTAGGATTAGCTAGAGGATACCTCAATCGGGAGCAACTTACTGCTGAAAAGTTTGTACCTATTCCACATCAACCTCAGCAACGTATATATCGTACAGGTGATCTTGCACGCTGGCTACCTGACGGCAATATCGAATACATGGGACGCTTAGATCATCAGGTGAAAATTCGTGGGTACCGCATCGAATTAGGAGAAATCGAAGCCATTCTTTTGGAAGACAAATCGATTAAAGAATGTGTTGTGTTAGATCGTCGTGATGATCAGCAACAAGCGGTATTGTGTGCTTATCTAGTGAGTGATACAGAAGACATTTTACTTGAAGAAGCTATTCGTGCACGTATAGCTAGCAAACTACCATCCTATATGATTCCTACTCATTTTATGATGATTACGCATATGCCTGTGACTTCTAATGGCAAAATTGATCGTCGCTATTTGCAAAATATAGAACTGGATCAAACATCTACTGAATATGTAGAACCCTCTGGTGCAATAGAAGAAAAGTTAGCTGATATATGGAAAAAGTTGCTGAATGTTAAAGTAATTAGTGCTACAGATTCCTTTTTTCAACTAGGTGGTCATTCTTTAAAAGCATCTCAACTGGTTGCTTTGATTCATCAACAATGTCAGGTGGATGTACCGTTACGTCAAATTTTTAAATATCCTATATTACGCGACCTAGCTAGATTCATTACAACAAGTGAATATGAACTAACTACGTCGATTCAACCTGCACCTGAACAACCCTATTATCCTGTAACTTCTGCTCAGCGCCGATTGCTTATTTTGGATCAGTTGGAACAACACAGTTCTGCATATCATATTCCACATGTACTTCTGACAGAGCAACATGTAGATATTTCACGTTTACAGTCTGTTTTTGAACAGTTGATTCAACGACATGAATCGTTCCGTACTTCATTTACAATGGTACACGAACAACCTGTGCAACATATTCATCCTCAATCACATTTTCAACTTGAAGTTACAACATCGGACTTGGATTATCAATCCATTGTTCATGCCGAACATAATCTATTCGATTCAATTATTGATACATTTATACGTCCATTTGATCTGAGTCAAGCTCCTTTGTTACGTGCAACCGTCGTACAGTTTGTAAACGGCGGAAGCGCATTGCTGATTGATATGCACCATATTATCGCGGATGGAGTCTCGTTGACTATTATTACAGATGAATTTAATCGCCTGTATGAAGGTCAGTCCTTACCTGCTCTCAAGCTTCAATACAAAGATTATGCAGTATGGCAACAGACACATTCAGATCTTATGGGTACACAAACTCAATATTGGCTAGATCAGTTATCAGGAGAATTGCCTGTCTTGAATTTACCTACTGATTTCTCCAGACCTGCGTTACAACAATTTCAAGGTGATCATTTTTTATGCACACTTAGTGCCTCCGAAACACGACAACTTAAAAAATTAGCTTCTGATTATGGAGTTACTTTGTACATGTTGTTATTAGCGGCTTACCATACATTGTTGCATAAATATACAGGTCAACAAGATATTATTACAGGCTCACCTATTGCTGGAAGATCACATGCTGATGTTCAATCGATCGTAGGGATGTTCGTCAATACGTTAGCGATACGGAGTCAACCCCAACCAGATAGCACATTTATTCAATTTCTAGAAGAGATCAAACAACTATCTATTGGAGCGTTTGAAAATCAAGAAGTACCCATTGAACAAATCATAGATGGGTTAGCTTTGCGACGTGATTTAAGCCGGAATCCATTATTTGATACGATGCTTATTGTACAAACGATGGAATTTGATGATACAGCAAGTAAAGATGTGCTGTGGAAAGCTTATGAATACAATGCAGCAGTATCCAAAGTAGATTTGACTCTACAAGTAGAAGAACAAGAACAGCAACTTCAATTCCAGTGGGAATATGCCACCCACTTATTTAAGCAAGAAACGATTCAACATATAGCAGAGCACTGGTTGTGTTTATTAACTGCTATTATTGATTCTCCTGAAGCTCGATTGTCTGAACTTCATATGTTAACTCCGGGTGAACAAGAACAACTATTATATCAATTCAATCCAATTCCAGTAGCTTATGCAGATCAGATGACCATTCATGGATGGTTTGAACAACAAGCACAAGAGACTCCGAATGCGATTGCTCTGATGTGGTCTGAGCATCAATTGACCTATCAACAGTTAGATGAGCAGGCGAATCAACTGGCTCGTTTGTTAATCAGTCATGGTTCAGGACCAGATCGCTTGATTGGCCTTATGACTGAACGTTCTGATTGGATGATTATTAGTCTACTGGCTATCCTGAAATCAGGAAGTGCTTATGTGCCGATTGATCCTGATTATCCAGCTGCTCGTGTGCAGTATATGTTAGAAAATAGTGAAGCTTCCCTATTAATCACTCAACGTAACCTTGTAAAAGATTGGGAATATTCAGGAACAATGATTATGGTAGACGATCGAGAATGGGCTACAGAATCGACTCAAAAATTACATCTACCGATCCCGGTTCGTTCGAAACATTTAGCTTATGTTATTTATACTTCTGGATCTACTGGACAGCCCAAAGGCGTGATGCTTCAACATCAATCGGTAGTGAATTTCATTACAGCAATGCGACAAGAACTTCATTTTACAGCAGGTCATAAAGTGCTTGCTTTAACTACACTATCATTTGATATTTTTGTATTAGAAACGCTCGTTCCATTAACTAGTGGTATGACTGTGGTTATAGCAGAAGAAGTACATCAAAAAAATCCGCATCTTTTAGCAGCATTGATTCAACATCATCAGATTCATATGATCCAAATGACACCTTCTCGTCTACAAATGTTGATGAATAGTAAAGAAGACGCGCAGTGTCTAAATAATGTGCAAGAACTTTTAATTGGTGGAGAAGCTTTGCCATTATCTTTACTACAAGCTGTGCAATCATTTAAAAACCTGCGAATTTATAACATGTATGGTCCTACAGAAACGACTGTCTGGTCAGCAATGTATGAATTAACAGATGCTTCTGCTATTCGAATTGGACATCCTATATTGAATACACAGATTCGTATTGTAAATGGACAAGGTCAATTGCAACCGATCGGTATAGCCGGTGAGTTATGTATAGCTGGTGAAGGGTTAGCTCGTGGATATTGGAAACAGGATGTTCTTACATCTGAAAAGTTTGTAGATGATCCTTATGGACTTTTAGTCACTGAAAGCAATGCGTCTATCTATGCAGAATCTACAGGTCAAGCTCAATCGTCCAAAATGTACAAAACGGGGGATCTGGCACGCTGGTTATCTTCAGGTGAGATCGAATTTTTGGGGCGGATAGATCATCAAGTTAAAGTTCGAGGGCATCGAATCGAGCTTGGAGAGATTGAAGAAATGTTGACCCGTCTACCCGCAGTCAATGAAGCGATTGTGTTAGCAATTAAAGATCATGCTGATCTGTATACATTAGCTGCCTATTTGGTACTAGTGGATTCTACATCCATTTCGTTATTGGCTGATATCCAGACTCATTTACTTTCACAGTTGCCTGATTATATGGTTCCTTCTTCTTTTGCACTCATAGAGAAGATGCCATTAACACCTAATGGCAAAATTGATCGTAATGCTTTACTCCATATAGAGACCGAAACGATTGCATTAACAGATTATATCGCTCCACGTCATGAAATGGATCAAGATTTAATTGAAATATGGTCGGATATTTTAAATCAACCACAATCACAGATCGGAATTCAACACTCCTTTTTTGAGCTAGGTGGGCATTCGTTGAATGCATCATTGTTTATTGTACGTCTACGGGAGAAGTGGGGGATACAATTAGATCTGCGTCATTTTTTCCAATATCCTACTATTGAATGGACAGCCGATCAAATCATACAAGAGCAAGAAGAACTGCGACGTTTTGAAGAGTTACTGCGTGAAGTAGAAAGTATGGAACAGTTGTAACATGATAGCCAATAGGTAGAGGAGTGAATCAAACGGATGGATTTAGCACAACGTATTGCCAATCTTTCTCCTGAGCAACGCAAATTGTTAGAAGCACGCATGTCTCGTGAAGGAATAGCTCATACTACATCTGTTCAAATCGCAAGTCAACAAGCGACAACTATTACACCAGCGCCTATTCAAGCTTATTATCCTGTATCAACAGCCCAGCATCGGTTACTGCTGGTGCAGGAAATAGGTGGAGCATCGTTAGCCTATCATATGCCTATGATCGTTCAATTATATGGAATGTTGGATGATAAACAGTTGAATAAAGCGTTTAAGCAACTGATTGAACGTCATGAATCGTTACGTACTTCTTTTGCTTCCGAGAGTGGAAAAAGTGTACAAAGAATTCATGCAATAGAAGACATTACTTTTGAAGTGGAATATCTTACTCGTGCAAAGAAAACAGATGCTATCGTTGAAGAGTTAATCACTGAATTTATGATTCCTTTTACATTAGAGAATGCTCCTCTAATAAGGGTTCAGGTAGTTCAGTTCAATTCCCAAGAACATGTGTTGATGTTAGATATGCACCATCTTATCTCAGATGGATTGTCTATGGAGCGTTTGACAGAGGAATTTATTGCATTTTATAGTGGTGAATCGTTGCCTCCTTTGTCTATTCAATACAAAGATTATGCAGTCTGGCAACATACACACTTAACAGAAGGACATTGGAACAAGCAAGAAGAATTCTGGTTGACTACTCTTCAAGGGGAGCTACCTGTACTTCAGTTAGCTACAGACTTCTTGCGCCCATCTGTACAACAGTTTGATGGAGAACGTGTTTCGGCTACTGTAGATGGATCACTTCTCAAATCACTTAAGCAATTTGCAACACAACAAGGATGCACATTGTACATGTTGCTGTTGTCGGCTTACTATATTCTTTTATATAAATATACCGATCAAAATGATGTGATTGTAGGGACACCTGTAGCAGGTAGATCTCACTCGTCATTACAACCGTTGATTGGTATGTTTGTGAATACATTGCCATTGCGTCAATACCCTTCAGGCGAAAAGTCAGTCATTTCATTTGTGGAAGAAGTCAAGCAACATGTGTTGCAAGCTTTTCAATATGAACAATATCCGTTAGAACAAATTGTTGAAAAGCTTGCTATTCCAAGAGATATTAGTCGAAATCCATTATTTGATACTGTATTTGCATATCAGCATGCTCAGCCTGAAGTCATTGAGATTCAAGGATTACAATTTCAACCATATCAAAACGTCACTCACACAGCAAAATTTGATCTTACATTAATGATTGAAGAAGCGAGCTTATTAGATAAACTGATAATTCACTGGGACTATGCTAGTCATTTATATCAAAAAGAAACGATCACGGCATTTCATCATCATTATATAAATATTCTACAAGAAATGATGTCTGCACCAGAAAAATCACTAAGTACCATTCAGATGTTAACACCATCAGAACATGATGAATTGGTTATCGATATGAAACGTTTAACAGCAGATTATGATAGAGAACAAACGATTCATGGTCTTTTTGAACAGCAGGTTTTACTTTATCCGAATCAAGATGCAATCGTCTACGAAGACGACAAAATGACGTATGCAGAGCTGGATGAGCAAGCAAATAGAGTCGCTGCTTATTTACAACATCAAGGTGTTATGCCTGATGATATTATTGCCATTATGCCAGAGCGCTCTCTTCAGATGGTGATTGGCATTTTGGGAATTCTCAAAGCAGGAGCTGCTTACTTGCCTATTGACCCTGAATATCCAACAGCACGTATTCAATTAATGTTAGAAGATAGCAGTACTTCATTGTTACTGACTCATCATCATTTGGCTCAAAATATAGAATTTAGTGGCACAATACTAGATTTAGATGAGTCATACCTTTACCAACATGATTATGTGTATACGCCTTCGGAAGTGACTTCAGATCACTTGGCTTATGTTATTTATACATCAGGAACAACAGGTACACCCAAAGGTGTTCTAGTAGAACATCACGGTATGGCTAATATGAGATTAACGTATGAGCATACTTTTGAATTAACAATGCAAGATCGTGTGGTTCAGTTTGCAAGCCTATCTTTTGATGCTTCTGTGTGGGAAATGTATATGGCACTATTTATGGGAGGAACATTATATTTGGCTCCCAAAGAAAAGTTAATTAATATTGATTACTTTACCCGTTGGATGAATACACATCAGATTACTGTCGCCATGTTACCGCCTAACTTTGCTATTTATGTAGAACCCGAAAAATTACCTTCATTACGTCTATTGATTACAGGAGGCTCTGAGTCTTCTGCTGAATTGGTACGTCGCTGGAATCCTTATGTGGATTATTGTAATGCTTATGGTCCAACAGAAGCGACTATCTGTGTATCGATCTGGAAAAGTAATCGTGATGCACCAAAGCAGGTATCAGGTACGATTCCGATTGGCGAACCATCATGGAACACTCATCTATATGTTATGAATTCGGAACAGCAATTAACACCACGCGGAGTAGCAGGCGAATTATATATTGGTGGAGATGTATTAGCGAGAGAATACTGGCAACGTCCCGAGTTAACAACAGAGAAATTTATAATCCATCCTTTTTTACAAGGAGAACGATTGTATCGCACCGGCGATCTGGTACGTTGGTTACCTGATGGTCAGCTAGAGTATTTAGGAAGAATCGATCAACAGGTGAAGATTCGAGGATACCGAATTGAACTTGGCGAGATTGAGAGTAAGCTTGTTACTCATCCACAGATTCAAGAAGCAACTGTAGTCGTACATGAGCTTCAAGGAGAAAAAACAATTTGTGCCTATATTACAGTCCATGCTTCTATAAATAATGAACAGTCTATATCGTCAAATCAATTGCGTCAGTATATGCAAGAACAATTGCCTGTTTATATGGTACCTGCTCATATTATACAACTTGCTGAATTTCCATTAACCCCTAATGGAAAAATTGATCGTAAAGCATTACCTTTGCCTGATTTAACCCTTTTGTCTACAGAAGATTATGAAGCACCGGTTACGGATATAGAGCGAAAGCTTGCTGAACTATGGGCAGGTATTCTCGGAGTCGAATCTATTGGAAGGCAGGATCATTTTTTTGAACGTGGAGGACATTCTTTAAAGGCAGTTGTACTGATCTCACAAATTGCGCAGGAGATAGGAAGCGAAATCTCGTTACGACATATTTTTGAATATCCGATATTACAGGATCAGGCTCATTATATTGAGAATGCTCATCCGGCTTTACATATCTCAATACCTCGAGTAGATGATCAATTGGCTTATCCAGTATCTTCTGCTCAAAAAAGATTACTTATGATTGAAGATATTGCAGACGTTGGTGCTGCATATCATATTCCACTTTTGCTACATATTCAGGGAACACCTGATATAGCGCGAATGAACAAAGTATTTGTGCAGTTAATTGAACGCCATGAAGCTTTACGTACTTCGTTTTACCGAGAAGGGGAGGAGTATTATCAACAAGTACACGATATTTCTCATATTCAGTGGCAAATAGAACAACTGGAATATTCGCAGGCAGATGTGGTCGATTTTTCAGATTTGTTAACGACCTTTGTTCGTCCTTTTGACCAAGCTCATGCACCATTATTACGTGCTGGATTGGTTAGTATCAGCGCTCATGAACATATTTTGATAATAGATATTCATCATTTAATTGCTGATGGAAGCTCTATGGAAAGTCTAACTTTAGAATTTAATCAGTTGTACGCTGGAGAGACTTTAGCCGAGTTAAAAGTACAATATAGAGATTATACGGTATGGCACCAACAGCAACTTGAAGCAGGGTTGCTAGACCAACATGAATCGTTTTGGCTTAGTGAATTAGAGGGTGAACTTCCAGTATTGAATTTGCATACTGATTTCCCACGTCCTGTTCAACAAAGCTTTGCTGGACATTCATTTACAGTTCAAGTAGACCCTGAGTTAACCCATCAATTGCGACAGATTGCAGGGCAACATGAATCCACCATGTATATGCTCCTTCTTGCTGCATATCATATTTTACTTTCTCAATATACCGGACAAGAAGATATTATTATTGGTACACCGGTAGCAGGAAGAAATCATGCTGATCTTCAAAGTATGATGGGGATGTTTGTGAATATGCTACCATTGCGAAATGTCTCCACGAAAAAGCAAAGCTTTTCTCAATTTTTGAATGTGGTCAAAGAAAGAACATTGGAAGCTTTTCATCATGAACAAATGCCATTGGAACTTCTGTTGGAACAACTCAATCTTAAGCGTGACCTGAGTCGGAATCCGTTATTTGATACCATATTTACTTTACAAAATACAGGTTCTTCAGCGATGGTGGCAAATGAAGTAACATTTACACCTATTC
Organism: Paenibacillus sp. CFBP13512; assembly: GCF_005233705.1. NCBI lineage: Bacteria > Bacillati > Bacillota > Bacilli > Caryophanales > Paenibacillaceae > Paenibacillus > Paenibacillus sp. CFBP13512. Next base: position 111,354 of record NZ_QGAD01000010.1, read on the forward strand.
CGATCAAGACGAATACATCGAAATTTGATCTATCGTTGACTGTGGAAGAAGAGGAAGGTTTGTTATTCCATTTTGAATATGCAGTCCATTTATATGAGCATGTAACGATTGAGCAGATGGCTACACAGTACCTGGAATTGTTATATCAATTAGCTTATGATCCGCATATTCTTCTGGGAGATATTAAGCTTATATCGGATAAGCAACAGGAATATATATTAACTACATGTAATCCACCTCATACAGTGTATCCGCGACATGCAACGATACAGCAGTTATGGGAAGAGCAGGTTTCGGCGCATGCAGATATGTCAGCAGTCATCTGTGGTGAAGATAGTTGGAGTTATCAGGAGATTGAAGATCGAGCGAATTCATTAGCATGGACATTGAATGCATTAGGCGTTAAAGCCGATACACTGGTAGGTATTATACCAGAGCGTTCACCGGATATGATTATTGGTATTCTGGCTATACTCAAAGCAGGTGGAGCTTACGTACCGATAGATGCTTCTTATCCAGCAGAGCGAATTCAATATATGCTTGATGACAGCCAAATTTCTATATTACTAACCATGAATCGCCCCTCTGAACTATCGGAACAAGTATTTAAAGGCACGATTCTGAATTTAAAAGAATCTGCATCTTATGATGAACGCACGCATTCATTACCATTTATCAATCAAGTTAATGATTTAGCTTATGTTATGTACACTTCGGGATCTACAGGACAACCCAAAGGAGTCATGGTAGAACATCGTAATGTTATTCGGTTGGTCAAAGAAACGAATTATATTCAATTCAATCCTGCTGATCGTATTCTGATGACGGGAGCGTTAGTATTTGATGCCTGTACATTTGAAATATGGGGAGCACTGCTTAATGGATTAAGTCTTTGTTTGGTGCCTGACACAACTATTTTAGATGCTGAAAAATTACATGTAGCTTTGCTTCAATATCAGATTACGACCATGTGGTTAACATCACCATTATTCAACCAGCTCGCATTGCAAAAACCAGAGCTTTTTCAACCTTTACAACAATTAATAATCGGTGGAGACGTTCTGTCGCCCAAAATGCTGAAAAGCGTACAAAACCATTGTCCACAGCTAACCCTTATTAACGGATATGGGCCTACAGAAAATACAACTTTTTCTTGTTGTTATACTATTCCATTCATCGAAAACGAACGTCCAATTCCGATCGGAAGACCGATTATGCATTCGACGGCTTACATTGTCAGTGAATCCGGTCATCTCTTACCTCCAGGAGTACCTGGAGAAATATGGGTAGGCGGAGATGGGGTAGCAAGAGGATATCTGAATCGAGATGATCTAACTTCCGAGAAGTTTGTTAGCAGTTATTGGCTTCCAACAGCACGAATGTATCGTACAGGAGATCTGGGTAGATGGTTATCCGATGGCACTATAGAATATTTAGGTCGCATTGATCATCAAGTGAAAATTCGTGGGTACCGGATAGAACCTAGTGAAATTGAAAATATACTACTTCGTCATGAGTCTGTACAACAAGTTCATGTTGCAATTCTTACTAGCGAGGATGGACAGAAAAGTCTATGTGCTTATATAGCTACACAAGAACCTTTAACGTATACCGATATTCGTCATTACCTCAATGGAAAATTGCCAGACTACATGGTACCTCAATATTATGTATTTCTGTCTGAGTTACCATTGAATACTAACGGTAAAGTTCACCGTCAAGCCTTGCCTCAGCCGGATTTGACATCGGCTTCTCTTCAGGATTATGTAGCACCGCGTAATGATCAAGAGCAAAAATTAGCTTTAATCTGGGCAGAGGTTTTAGGAATGGACAAAGTTGGAATCGATGATCGGTTCTTCGAATGTGGTGGGCATTCGCTAAAAGGTATTCAGCTTATATCTCAAGCTAAAGAACAAGGGATTTCTTTAAATATTCATCAACTCTTTCAACATCAAACGATTCGTGCGCTGTCTGATCTGTATATACCTAAAGATCAAAATCCAGATTCATTGTATATCTCTCAACAAAATGTAGTTATAAATGATGATTGGAAGATGGCAGATAGAAATTGTGACATTTCAGCAGAGCAATTCAAGCAGTGGAATCAACATATTCAGATTCATAATATGAAGTGGCATCAATATACGATGCAATCATCTGTGACAGAAGTATATCCGCTTGCGCCTGTTCAGCAACATCATTTGCTTCATCCAGAATGTTCTGGTGTTGTAATTCCTTTGCCTTATGCAGTAAATATAGAACGGCTAGCAAAAGCTTTTGCTAACATTGTTCAACGTCATGAATTACTACGTAGTCGATTAGTCAGTCATCAACAAGCTTGGGAATGGGAAGTCCGTGATCGGAATATCAACATTAATGAATCTGTATCTCATTTTCCAACATTGGATTTATCATTCTATACAGAAGTACAACAGCAATCGATATTATCATCTTTATTACCAGATTTGTATATGACTCCTTATGTATGTACAGAAGATCCATTGTATCGAATCTTATGTGTACGTCTTGAACCAGAGAAAAGCGTAGTTTTATTCGCTTGTTCACATCTTATTTTCGATGGCATGAGTGGAGAGATTCTCAAAGCAGAATTAGCCCAAGCTTATGAACGTGGTGAACACTATCAATCTGTATCATATGAGCATGTTCAGTATCATGATTATACGGAATTGGTTCTTCAGGGGCCACAGCATATAACAGATGAAGAGTTAAGTCATCGTTTTGAATTAGAACAGTTCTCTATAGCTAGTCAGCAAGTTCAGCAGAGTAATTCTTTAGTTCGTAATCAGTATAGTAAATGGGAAGGATATTTCGAATATGAGCATCTAGAAAAAGCAGATTCTTCTACGTCTATGAATGTGTTATTGCAATTATCTGCAAAAGTATTAGGTGCTTATTTTAAAATATCGAATGTTCCTTTTTGGTTAACTCATTATGGACGACAATATGGTGAACATTATTTTTATGAGCAAATGGGTGAATGTATTGATCAAATTCCTCTAGTGATAGCTACGGATCAAGCATTGCCTGACTTGCCTGCTCTATTAAATACGGTAACTACCCATCATATTAACTTCTTTAATCTACTCTATAACGAATCAATGAGCAAAGTATATCCACAAGCTTGTGCGTATTTATTATCTGCTTTTGCAGGTATGCCGATTGTATTTAATTATTTAGGTGAGCAAGAAGAGGAAGATCGAGAATGGAATCAAATGATTCAGCATACACAAGCTGTGAATGAGCTGGATGCAACAGAACAAACAATCGAACCTATCATTTATGTGACTGCACAGCATATTGGCACCCGATTGTATTTATCGCTGTTACTTCCATACGAAGCAGATATACAAGCAATTCATACGATGATGCAACAGCAATCTTCATTACTATCTCTACATCTACATCTGAATGCAGACCAAAGGAGTCGAGATTATGATTCAATTATTTAAAGATAGTCGATTTACTCGCTTTTTTATCTCTCGGACTTCAGCAAATATTGCAGATAGTATCTATTCGATCGTATTATTATATTTTGTACAAAAATCAACGTCATCTGTGTCATTCACTAGCTTCACGTTTACAGCGATCTCAGCAGCTTCTATATTTAGTTTTCTTTTGGGACCATTAGTTGACCGTTATTCCCCTTCACTGTTGGCAAGTATATCACTATTTGCTCAAGCTATTTTGATTATGCTAGTCCCATTTTTGATTGGCGATCAATATAGTAGCCTGATTATGATTTTAGTTTTAGTATTTGTAGCTTCTTGTTTTTCAATGTTATTTTATCCAGCCAATAATAAAATGTTGCCGATGCTCATTCGTTCACCTGATCGAATCGTACAGGCCAATTCAATGGTTGCATCCAGCGATCAGATTGTTAATATTGGAGGTTATTTATTAGGAGCTTCTGTTATTCTCTTGGTAGGTATGGAAAATACATTTTTCCTTGCAAGTGGATTGTTATTACTTTCAGGTTTTATCTATATTCAGTTGAAAAGACAACTGGATAAAAGTAATATTTCTGAAGTACAAGAAAATGAACCTCAAAAACAAGTAAGCTCTTATTTTGCAGAATTAAAAGAAGGATATATTTTTGTAATTCGGAATGCTTTTCTAAAAGTGATGTTGCCATTTTATGCTTTGACTAATTTTGCAATGTCGATCTTAATTATTACGGTGCCTGCACTAGCTGTTTCGTATGGTTCGCCGATTTATTACAGTTTACTTTATATCGCTTTTTTTGCAGGGATTTTTGCAGGATCAGGTCTAATCAATATCATGAAGAAAAATGGACTAGTGATTGCATTATCATGGATTCTAATGGGTGTTTCCCTGTATCTATTCGCTATTGCGCCAGTACTATGGATGAAGCTCAGTGCAGTATTAATGATGGGTGTATTTACAGGTATTATCAATGTTCTGCAAACCTCTATGATCCAGATTATTACACCGACAGAACTGATGGGGCGTGTTATGGCGTTTCTGCATACTCTGTCTAATGCGGCATTACCTTTAGGAGCTTTAGTAGGTGGGATGCTGTCATTAAGATTTCCATTAGAAAGTGTACTTTATATCAGTGCGATGATCATTGTGGGATGCGGGATTATTTTACTCTTTATTCGTTCCGTACGTCAGTTCCAAATGCCATCTGAAAAAGAACAAAAAGAATCAGCCGCTGGCATTAAAGAACCTGCCATTGTAGAAAAGCTTATTTAATAAAAAATAAAAAGAACCTTTCTTATACAGCATAGACTGTAGGAGAAAGGTTCTTTTTATTTGGTACGTGCGTGATGCTGGCGGAAATGAAGCGGAGTTAGCCCACAACTTGTTTTAAATAAACGATAAAAATATTTCATATCATGGATACCAACTTCGTCAGCAATATGTTGAATACTTCGATCGGTATTGATTAACAATTCACAACTTTTTTGTATACGAATTTGTTGCAACATCTGAGTATACGTATAACCGGTTGTTTCTTTAAACTTGCGTTGGAGATGGCGGGGACTGATGGATAACCATTGGCAGAACTCTTCCATTTTGAGTGGATCACGATAATGGACTTGAATATATTCAATCGTAAAAGCAACAGGATCGACCCATTTATCAGGTCTCGATAACAGACTGAATTGTTGGAGTCGGTACAATGTATTGAGCAGATCGAGTAAGCAAATATACAACTTATAATGAAAACCCGGTGACTGAGAATTAACAGCAAAATTCATGTTATACATTATTCGAGCCAGTTCCCCACCTTGATCTTGATACCGTAGCCAAGCTTCACTTTGACGAAAAAATTGGGCAATTGCGTCAAATTCGCGATCTAATTCATTTTTGGGCTCATATTGAGGTGCAAGAAGCTCCGTTTGGAACATACAATTCATCATTTGCAAAGGTAGAGCAGAGGGAGAAGATTCTGCTTTGAGCAAGTGAGGCATTCCGATCGGAATAAAAAATAAGTCTCCTTCTTCAAAAGGTAAGGAATCTTTGTGAATAAATAATGTGCCTTTACCTTCTGATATATAAATAATCTCATAAAAATCATGGGCGTGTTCTTGAAAAGAGCCTTCCACCGTAAACATTTTAAAAGAGATCGGTGTTTCTATAGGAAAAGGATGCTCAAGCATTTGAAAAGAATGATCGGATGATGACATATTACAGCTCCTCTATACAACATAATCGTATGTCGCTTTTGCCTATTTTTTTGTCGTATTCAACTATATTTCAAATTTGTAGATTTCGCTACAATAAAATAGTACAAGAGATCAACAATAACTCTTACAGACTATACGAATACTCACATTTCAGGAGGAACATATGACAACATCATTAACAACACATTTACCAAATACTGTAGCACCTTATTTACTTCGCCGAGGAGAAGGGAAACGTTATTTATTTGGCAAACAGTTAGCTACTGTCATCGCTAATTTTCAAAGTACAGGCGATATTTTATCAGCGGCTATTCTGTCAGGGCCTAAAGGGGAATCGTTCCCACTGCATATGCATCAGAACACCTATGAATCTATTTTTGTATTAGAAGGTAAAATTCAATTTGTTATCAATGGGGAGAGTCATCTATTATTACCGGGCGATTATGCACATATCCCACCAATGACAGAACATGCGTATCAATTACTGGCTCATCGTAATGCGTTTATTTCCTATTCTATCGCAGGTAATGTAACTGATATTTATGAGATCTTAGGTCAAGCCCATACACCATATGAATATCCAGCAGTTAGCAACCATGTGTATTCTACAGATCATTTACAACAAGCTGCGCAACAAGCGGACATTATGTTTTCTACATCGCACACGGTATTTTCTGATTATACCTTGGTCAGCAACAGTGTAATTCCTGAATCTGTAGCAGCTTATGTATTAGAAAGTGGAGAAGGTACCAAATTATTAACAGGGGATCAATTACATCGTTTATTGGCTACACAAGCGTCTACAGATGGCGATTATATTATGGTATCTACAGAAGGACCCAAAGGAGATGCCATCGTATCTCATTATCATGAACACCATACAGAAACCTTTTTCTGTGTACAAGGGCAGATGACGATGTGGGCAAATGGAGAAGAAGTTCAATTGTTACCCGGTGACTTCTTGCATGTACCTGCTGGAACCGTACACTCTTATCGTCTGGATACACACTATACCAAATTTGTAGGTGTACTGGTTAGTGGATTATTTGAACCGTTTTTCCGTCTATTAGGAGATGAATATGAACATTATATTTTCCCTGATACACCGGGACCTCTTCGTATGGATCGAGTGATTGCCAATATCCAAACGTTGGATCTTAAAGTTGTAACTCCACCTGGCGGTCACCGTCCAGAATAATGGGATAAAGGAAAAGAATAACGCTAGTCTTATACGTCTCTACTATGTGTATAAGGCTAGTATTCAGGTATATTATGAAAATTATTTATATTTTAGCATTGGCTATGATCATTTCTGTCATGAACTCAACGATGTTTAATGTAGCTTTACCATCCATTCGTCAAGATTTTGATCTCAGTAGTTCACAAGTGAGCTGGGTCGTAACGTCATATATTATTATTTACGCGATTGGCTCAGTGACTTATGGCAAGCTAGCCGATAAATACCGTCTTAAAAATTTGCTGACTGTAGGTATTTGCTTATTTGCGGTCGGTTCTATTGTAGGGTTTGTCGCTTCTGATTATTGGATGGTGATTGCAGGAAGAATTCTACAATCAGCAGGTGCTTCTGTTATTCCAGCATCGTCAATGATTATTCCGATTCGTTATGTATCTCCTGAAAAGCGTGGGAGAGCACTAGGCATTACTTCTTCTGGTATGGCATTAGGTACAGCTATAGGGCCGATTATTGCAGGTATGATTACCAGTTTTGCAGATTGGCGTTATTTATTTGCGATCTCTTTGCTATCATTAGTAACGATTCCATTTTTCCGCAAATATCTTAATCAAGATCAGGTACGTCCGCTGAAAATAGACCTCTGGGGCGGTGTAATGTTAGCAGCAACCGTAACATTACTTTTACTAGCGATTACCAATGTAAGCCTCATTCTTGCGATGATGACGATTGTATTATTAATTATCTTTATTTTGTATATTCGTCAAGCCAAACAACCTTTTCTGGATCCAGCGATTTTTCGTAACTCCACCTATACAATGACGATGATTATCGCTTGTCTGGCATTGATCTTTAATCTATGTGTGCCTTACTTGATACCCCAAATGTTAAGCAGTATTCATCAGTTGTCTTCCTTTACGATTGGTATGATTATGTTTCCGGGTGCATTGATCGCTGCTATTTTTGGTATCGTCGGTGGACGCATTGCAGATAGCAAAGGAAATACGTTTTTGCTTCGGATTGCTTTTATCTTACAACTGATGACGTATATCATTCTTGCTGTGTTTACCGATCGTTCGTACTGGATGATTATGGGCGTACTGGTGATTGGGAACACCGGACTGACATTTGCCCAAGTAGGGCTTGCGAATACCGTTTCTCGGACACTAGACGGCGCACAAGTAGGTGTAGGGATGGGTCTATACATGATGTTAAGCTTTATTTCAGGAGCGATTGGGACAACGGTCTTGGGATTGATTTTAGATCGTGTACAATCGCCGTGGTCATTTAATAGCTTATGGCATTATAGTGAAGCCAATACGTTCAGTAATATTTTCCTCGTATTTGCGATATGGATGGCAATAGTATTTATCTTTTTCTTCCGTTATTTACGAGTAGCGAATCAGAATAGTAAGATTGCGAAATAAAGATGATTTTAAGGTCATACAATCTATTTTTTTAGATAACGCTGTGACAAGTGCTATTCCGAATTAGATTCTATATCACAAATAAAATGCCTAAAATTAAAAACAGCAATAATGCAAAAAGGAAGCCTGAGATTGCGTATAGGCTTCCTTTTTGCATTGTAATAGTGAATATAATAGTGCTAATTAGTGATACCTTTACATTTTACTTTTTACTGCTTGATCACTTCGAAAGCTTCCCAACCGCTAATGGTACTTCGATTGGCAATCAGCGGGCTATCTCCATAATTGTCTGCACAGACATACTGATTATTCGCTAATGATTTGAAGGTTCGTTTCCCATCCGCTGTTGTTCCGATTTGGAACGTTTCCCATGTGCCAATCGCCGTTTTGTTAGCTATTAATGGGCTTGCACCTGTATTATCAGCAGATACGTATTTATTATTAGCTAGAGAACGCAAAGCAACATTGTTATTTCCAAGATCGATTAACTCAAATTTCTCCCAATCGCTTACTGTAGTAGAACGGGCAAGTAGAGGTGCATTTCCATAATCTTCAGCAGCTACATATTTTCCATTAGCTACAGCTTTAAGGGCTACAATATTACCTGTATCTCCAGAGCGCTGGAATACACGTACATAGTCGATTGCATATTTTTGCGGGAATGTAGTACTTGCATCAGGATAGCCAGGCCAGTTACCGCCTACAGCTAAGTTAAGTAATAAGAAAAATGGTTTATCAAATACCCATTGATTACCACCAATATCTGCTGATGTACGTGTATGGTATAGATTGTTATCGACATACCAGCGGATGACATTCGGTTCCCATTCAATCGAGAACGTATGGTAAGCGTTACTGATATTTTCACCGATAGTATAAGCCGCAGATAGACCACCTGCGCCTGAATAACCAGGGCCGTGAATAGTGCCATACACAGTGTTTGGAGCATTAGCACCTACGTATTCCATAATATCGATTTCACCGCTTTTTGGCCATTGGTTGCTACCGATATCGCTACCTAACATCCAGAATGCAGGCCAGATGCCTTTACCATAGGGAAGTTTAGCACGCATTTCAATTTTTCCATATTTCACGTCGAATTTGCCAGCTGTTGTTAAGCGAGCCGATGTATAAGGAGCACCATTATAATTTTCTTTTAACGCTTGAATAACCAGATTGCCATTATCCATATAAGCATTGTTGGTACGATTTGTATAATACTGTAACTCGTTATTTCCCCAACCGCCAGCACCTGTTTCTGAATTCCATTTGGAACCATCTACCCCTGTTCCGTTAGAGCCATTGAATTCATCTGACCAGATCTGTTTCCAAGTGCCTGCTGCTTCGGCTTGAGAATTCCAAGTCCATGATCCCAATAATGTAAATAAGCATAGCGTGGATAAAAGAATAGCAATCTGCTTGCGTATCAACATGAATACCCCACCTTTTATATGGTTTAATTTCCATTTTATTGTATTTTATGAAAGGTGAAAAATAAACTGTATTTACAAAAGAGCGTAGAAATACACATGTTCTACACAATAATACAACTTTAGTTCATTCTACGATTTGGCGATATGCTTGAGCCAACGACTTGGCGACATCTGCTTGTATTGTTTAAATACTCTGCCAAAGTAATTTAGACTCGTGAATCCACAGTGATAAGCCACTTGACTGATATTCCAATCACCAGAACGCAACAATTGCTCGGCTTCATGAATACGTAGCATATTGATATATTCGATAAATGTTTTGCCTGTTGTCTTTTTAAATAAATAACAGAAATAAGTAGGCGTCAATTGACATAGTTCAGCGGCTGTCTCGATCGAAATAGATTCTCGAAAATGATGACTCAGATGTTGAAACAAAGGTTGCATATAAGCAGGTTGATGGGAGGCAGGCAACTCTATATGATCATGAGCAACAATACGATAAAGCCAACCTATACAAGCCAGCAGATAGGATTTGATCAATAATTCAGAACCATAGGTAGATTGTTCATACTCTATAATCATCTGTTGTAAATAAAAGGTGACCTGTTTGGCTAACGGATGATCTTTGGGGAAAATAGCAGGTAGTATTAATTGATTTTCCAATAGGGGTCGAATATAGCGTGACTCTGTATGATCTAACTGGATATTCCGAATCAATGCTTCATTGAACACAATACATATCAATTCAGTATCTTCCTCCAAAGGAAAAGCGGCATGAATCTGACGGGTATTAACAAACACAATATCTCCTACCGCAATATCTTGATGCTCTGTACCGATTTGAACACGGAAAGAGCCTTTATAGACGATCATCCATTCCAAATGTTCATGCCAGTGCAAAGGTACCCAGCGCCAATGAGGTGCAGCAACGTGAAAGATATTAATCGGAAATGTTTTGTCGGGCATTTGAGTAACTTCATAAGGGGGTGAGAGTTGCATCTGTGGTCAACCTCCATTATATGTATAGTGAAATTAGACGGTATAGGAATCGGAAGCGATACGGTAGAGTATATATTTTATTTTGATGTACTTCGATGATCGTAATATTGTGCGAATACTACATAGAATTAGAGTAGGTTGAATCTATACAAAAGTATACAATATTTTAAGATGTAAACGTTATCAATTAAATAAATAGTGAGAGGATAACTACGAATGATTCGATTATATGATACAGCATTACTTTGTGAACCTATTGATATGAGCAAAGCATTTGGACAGATTGAAAATACCTATTTTATGGGGATGCATATCGAACATTTCAATCCCGAAACGGCTACCGGCGAGATACATTGGGAACGGTATTCACGTAAGCCTAGATTGGATTTTGGTAAATATACATTGCCTTTTACAGCCACAGAATCGTGGGAATTTCCTGCCTATACCGAATCACCTTCTTTTCCTTTTCGCTTGGAATTTGTTGATGCACAGACAGTTCGGATTCGATTAACCGTTCGTAAGCCCACTTTAGAACCCCGCCATAGTCTGATGCTTACAGAGGAAGAAATACCTGTTAGTCAAGATTGGATTATCGAACAACAGGATAATGATCATGTGACGTATCGAAGTGATTACGGCTCGGTAACGATAATGTACCAACCATGGCGGATAGAGTTTCGAGATGCTACAGGAAAATTATTAACACGCACACATCATATGGCAGATCAAGCTTCTATTCTCAGCTCTGACCCAACTCCATTTTGTTTTATCCGATCGGCGAAAGATATGAATCGTAGTCTAGCAGCAAGTTTTGCTTTATCTCCAGGAGAACGATTATATGGAGGTGGCGAATCCTTTTTGAAAATGGATAAACGCGGACAAAAGTTTAACTGGTTTACATATGATCCTTTAAGCGCGCAGACCGCAGATATGTATAAGCCTATTCCATTGTTATGGAGTAATCGAGGCTATGGGATGTTTTTTCATCATAGCTGTCCGATGACTTGTGATGTAGGGCATCATTTTGATGGAACCAATACGATCTATATTGGGGAAGATGAACTGGATTTGTTTTTCTTTTTCGGCACACCCAAACAAATACTGTCTAGTTACACATCGTTAACAGGGAAGTCTACTGTTCCACCGTTATGGTCTTTCGGATTGTGGATGAGTCGTATAACGTATCAATCCGAACAAGAAGTGAGGGAAGTCGCTAGTCAGTTGCAAGAGCAAAGGATTCCTTGTGATGTCATTCATCTGGATACCGGTTGGTTTGAGCATGATTGGCGTTGTGATTATCAATTTTCAACCAGTCGCTTTGATCATGCAGAGCAAATGATTACGGATTTACGTGAGCAAGGATATCGGATTAGCTTATGGCAGTATCCTTATTTTATGCCTTCTAATCCGCTATATGAAGAGATTATTGCCAAAGGTTATGCGATTAGTGATGGCAATGGTTATATTGCAGGGGAAGATGCCATTTTAGACTTTTCCAATCCTGAAGCCGTAGCGTGGTATCAGCAAAAGATTGCAGGATTATTAAATATAGGTGTAAGTGCAATCAAAGTCGATTTTGGAGAAAGTGCACCGATTCATGGTTCGTATTATTCTCGTCAAAATGGATGGAAAGAGCATAATCTGTATCCTCTTCGCTATAATCAGGCGGTATCTGAGATTACGCAAAAAGTCACCGGTGAATCGATTATCTGGGCACGTAGCGCATGGGCAGGCAGTCAACGTTATCCTTTACATTGGGGTGGTGATGTTGAAAATACGGATAATGGCATGGCGGCTTCTTTGCGAGCAGGAATGTCGTTGGGGTTGAGTGGCTTTACTTTTTGGAGTCATGATATCGGTGGATTTGTCCATCAAAGTCCGCGAGAATTGTATCGACGCTGGATGCCTTTTGGAATGTTGACGTCGCATAGTCGATGTCATGGAGCACCTCCCAAAGAGCCGTGGCATTATGATGAAGAGTTTGTCGAAGATTTTAGAAAAGCAGTCGAGTTAAAATATCAGCTGATGCCTTATATTTATACACAATCGGTTGTAAGTGCTGAACAAGGCATTCCATTACTGCGTCCACTATTGCTTGAATATCCAGATGAACCGGGTGTATGGCAGATTGAAGATCAGTATTTGCTAGGAACAGATCTGTTAATTGCTCCGATGTTAGAACAAGGAATGACAGCTAGAGAGGTGTATACTCCTTCTGGAGAGTGGATCGATTACCAGACAGGTAAGAGATATGCAGGCTCTACATGGCATCATATAGCAGAATCCATCATTCCGATCATTATACTGGTCAGAGCAGGTAGCCTGATTCCACATGTACCGGTTGCATTATCGACTGCATGGATCGATTGGACAGCGGTAGAGTGGCGACATTATGAAGCTACAGATTCAGCTAGTAATAAATACGATTGGCAAATCGCTTTACCTGTAGATAAGCATTATAGCTGGTTGACAGGCCAATGGATCGACAAACAGATTACGATAGAATCCACATTATCATCTAGCGAAAATGACCCTCATTCTGCCAACGAAAAGAAATATCAAGAGCTTATTCATACATGGACATATCGAAAAATGAATAGCTAATTTGTTGTATCGACGATTTCTATAGTTCTCTTATAGAGTCGTCTTTTTTTGTCTGATCGCGATTCCTAAAAATGAAGATGTAGTATTTGTACAAATACAGGACGTAAATGTCTATGGAGTCTAGAAATTTATTCCATATACTAGAGAAGTGCCTAATTGAAAATGATTATCAATATCAAAGGAGCGATTATGATGATAGAAACAGTAGATTCAGCCGTATCTCAAAATACACGTTATTTGCAAAGCCAATCCGAAAGAGAGTCTAATGCTCGTTCCTATCCACGCCGATTACCAATTGTCATCAAAGAAGCTGAAGGGATTCATATTACAGATATGGATGGCAAAGTATACTATGACTGCTTAGCAGGTGCAGGAACATTAGCTCTTGGACATAATCATCCTGTTGTGATCGAAGCGATCCAACAATTACTAAACAGCAAGCATCCGTTGCATACCTTAGACCTGACTACACCCCTCAAAGAACAGTTTGTAGAAGAAGTATTTGCAAGTCTTCCGCCATCTTTTGCCCAAAATGCCAAAATTCAATTTTGTGGCCCTACCGGAGGAGATGCAATCGAAGCAGCGATAAAGTTAGTCAAAACAGCTACAGGTAAACGTAGTATTTTATCTTTTCAAGGGGGATATCATGGATCGACTCATGCCGCAATGAGCCTTAGTGGAACATTAGGGCAAAAAGAACGTGTGAATGGATTGATTCCTGATGTTCATTTTATGCCGTATCCGTATGAGTATCGTTGCCCCTTCGGAATCGGCGGAGAACAGACGCATCAGATCAGTAGTAGTTATATCGAAAATTTGTTGGATGATCCTGAGAGTGGCATTGTATCGCCATGTGCAATGATTTTTGAAGTGGTACAAGGTGAAGGAGGCTCTATTCCTGCTCCTGTAGAGTGGATTCGTGAAATGCGTCGTATTACACAAGAACGCAATATTCCATTAATTATTGATGAAGTACAGACAGGACTTGGTCGGACAGGCAAATTGTATGCTTTTGAACATGCAGGTATTATTCCTGATGTATTGGTATTGTCCAAAGCTATCGGAGGAAGCTTGCCATTATCTGTTGTTATCTATAACAAAGATTTAGATCAATGGAATCCAGGCGCACATATCGGTACTTTCCGTGGTAACCAGATGGCGATGGCAGCAGGACTTGCAACATTACGTTATATTCGTGAACATCATTTGCCTGAGCATGTCACTGATATGGGATCGTTATTGGTAGAACAGTTACAGCAGATTCAACAGCAAGTGGGTTGTATTGGTGATATTCGTGGTCGTGGATTAATGATTGGAGTGGAGATTGTAAATGATCAGCACATCATGGATCATCTAGGGCATTATCCAGCACATCCACAATTAGCAAGCTTGATCCAGCAAGAATGTTTGAAACGTGGACTGATTCTAGAAGTAGGAGGAAGACATTCTACCGTCATGCGGTTTTTACCACCCCTTATTATTACAAGAGAGCAAGTATTAGAAGTCACTCGTATTTTTGGTGAAGCTGTCACTACAGCGTATCAAACGTTACAGACTTCTACAGTGTAATGATCAAGCATCGATATAAGTTGGCTATTTCTGCGGAATGGATGATTTTATGTAGTATTTTACTAGGGACATTTACAGTCATTTTGAATAACAGTTCGCTCAATCCGGCTGTCCCTGAATTGATGAACGTTTTTCAGAGTAATGCCAGTTCCACCAGTTGGATTATTACTATTTTTCTGCTAGGTATGGGAATGACGATGCCATTAACAGGATATCTGGGTGATCGATTTGGTAAAAAAAGAATTTATTTGCTCGGACTGTTCCTGTTTATTATCGGGTCTATACTTGGGTCATTTTCATGGAATTTGTTATCTGTAATCTGCTTTCGTGGGTTACAAGGGATTGCAGGTGGATTGATGATTCCGCTATCACTAGCGATTATGTTCGATGCTTTTCCCAAAAATGAACGTGGTCGTGTGACAGGAATCTGGGGCATTGCGATTATGGTTGCACCTGCTATTGGCCCCACAGTCGGGGGAATGATGATCGAATGGGGAAGCTGGCAATCTTTATTTTGGATGAATGTACCTACTGGATTGCTCGGGTTACTGATCGGGCTTAAGTATTTGCCACATACGATCCCTGATCGGAAGCGAACATTTGATATGAGCGGATTTGTTACAGTGTCGCTGGGAGTTGGCATTATTTTATGGACACTGGGTCAAATGAAGCATCTGGCAGATATATGGTTAGGGTCTAATCTTGTGATGCTGGGTGTTGGAGTTGTATTGCTTATTATTTTTGTTCGTTTGGAGTTAACCAAAGAACAACCATTACTGCATCTGCGTATCTTCAATATTCCGACCTATACGCTTAGTGTCGTGGTAGTCAGTGTACAAGCCATTGCGATGTTTGCTACGATTTTTATGGTTCCTTTACTGGTGCAAAATGTATACGGATATAGTGCAATGATGACCGGATTGGTGTTTTTACCTTCAGCGATTTTCACAGGTATTTTTGTCCGGATTGCAGGTAAGCATCTTGATCGTAAAGGGCCAAAAATGATTGTGTTGATTGGTTTATCTATGACCTGTATTACGACTGCGATGTTGGGTATGTTGCAAGTTAATTCACCAATCTGGATCATTTTTGTACTGATGATGTTGCGCGGAGTAGGGTTGGGATTATCGAATATGCCTGTCACGACAGCAGGGTTAAATGCAATTCCTGATCAGTTGGTATCTCAAGGCTCAGCCATGAATAATGTGATTCGAAGAATGACTTCCTCACTCGGAATTGTGATCATTTCAGTCTATTATGAAGTTCGGCGGACTCAGCTTATAGCTGATGGACATTCAGATGCCTTTAGCACATTGCATACGATCAATCAGGGATTCTGGGTGTTAAGTATAATCATTTTATTTACGATTCCAGCGGCTTTCTTTATGCATCAGACGGTAACATCTTCTGAGCCTATCCATCATACGAAAAGGAGTGCATAATGTGTCTTCTGTAGATATCCATCAAAATCAGAAATTAATGCAACAAACAACGGATAGTAAAGACTTTAAATTAACTGAAAATCCTATTTCAGATGCCAAAAAGTGGGCACTTGCTGCAAGTATTCAAGCGATACTCAATAGTTATTTACGAGAAACGAAACAATTTGACCCTAGAATTTCAGCCGTGATTGAGAAGTTCCCTTTACTGCACAACAAAATGATATCCAGATTAGATATCAATATCGAAGAATCGTATGACATGATACTGATCCAGCTTCCTTTTACCGGGCGATGGATACAGACAGGGGTGACGTATTATTCCCTGATCGGTCAGCATCATTATATTTATTATTTTGTGTGTATTGAACAAGAGCAATCTCCAGCGATTATAACGGCCTATCAGTTGATCGATTATATGATCGAAGAAGTAAGTCATTATACAGATAGTCAAGCAAGAGGTTCGCAGAAGCAACAAATGGTAGATCGCATCGGAAACAGTCTGACCAAAATGGAATATTACTATGATCATCATCTTGCTGATCACGGCTCAGATCGTAACGAGTATATCTATTCGGAACAGTCACTGATTGCAGGGCATCCTTTTCATCCATTTCCCAAAAGTTCAGAAGGATTCGCTATCCCTGAATTAGCATTGTATAGTCCAGAAATGGGAGCTAGCTTCCAGTTGTTTTATATTGCGGTACAGTCGATCTATATCGAGGAACACTGGCTAGATGAGCAGACCAGACAAGAAGCAATCTCACCTGCTATATATCAGCAAGCAACAGACCTGTTACATGCAAAAGGTGTACAGGCAGATCAATATCACCTTTTACCAATGCATCCGTGGCAAGCAAAGTATATTCAGACGCTTCCTATCGTGGAGCAAGCGCTACAGTCTCAGTATTTGGTATTGTTAGGATCATTAGGTGATGAACTATATCCGACTTCTTCGGTCAGAACAGTTTGGAATCCTAAAGACCATCGAGGCTATAAGTTACCCCTGCATATCCGAATAACGAATCTTATTCGTGAAAATACAACCGAACAAGCCAAACGGACTATCGACGCTGCACGCATTATTCATCATAAACGGACTGCAATAGAATCGAATCATTTTAAAGTGTTAACAGAAACAGGCTACAGTTCAGTAAAAGTCGGTACGTTAAGTACACAATGGACAGACGATCTAGCGGAAAATCATAAAGTAAATGATAGCAAATCAGCTACCGACAACCAGTTTAACTCATTGACAGCCATGACTTTGGCGCAGCAAGAGCAATGGACTGCTGCCATGACTGTCATTTATCGTCCACAACAGATTGATCCTGAGCATACGTATGTTGTAGCTTCCCTATTGGAATCAGCGCCCAACACTAATGAACCCAAATTAATATCAGTGATTCGTCAACATGCAGAAGATCCAGTTCCACATTTATCAACATGGTTATCAAAGTATACAGAAATTACTCTTTTATCGTTATTACGTGTTTTTACAGATTACGGGATAAGCTTTGAAGCCCATCTGCAAAATTCATTAATTTCGCTCAAAGACGGGATGCCAGACTGTTATTATGTACGCGATCTGGAAGGAGTCAGTATTGATCGAACATGTCCATCCGTAGAGGAATGGATTCAAACGTTAATTGAACAGGATAGTCATGTGCTATATGACCGTGAGACTGCATGGTTAAGAACAGGATACTATTTTGTAGTCAATCATTTAGGTTCATTGATTCACACCATAGCCGCCTATGAGCAGTGTAGTGAGCAGGACTATTGGAATATAGTACAACAACAATTATTAACATGGAGAACCCAAGCAGCGTTAGAAGGAAATAGTTCTCTTTGCCATCATATTGAATCTTTACTACACGTAGAAACGTTACCCGCTAAAGCTAACTTTATCAGTTGTTTTCAAGCCAAAGGCGATCATCCTTCATTTATCGCTATTCCGAATCCTTTATATCTAGCTAAAAGTTGATAAAAACGAAGAATAATGTCACTCAATTCATGCAAATTTTACGGACACGTTCCAACATCCAATCTCTATAGGTATGACTAACTTAATCCGAGGTGAAATAATGACGTTTACACAACAATTACCTACGTATTCAGCCTTATCATTGACACAATCGACTGATCCTTTTGATATGATTAAAGCGCTCCATTCAGAACATTTTCCAGCAGTAGAACAGCGAATTATTCGTCAATTAATGCAAGCAATCATCTATGAAGATATTCTTCCTTATCTTCAGACTGAAATGTCTCAGCAACAAATACGTTCTAGCTTATCAGAGCCAAAAGCTTATCAGCAGTTTACTATAGCCGGTGTAACTACAGATCAACAAAAGGTGCAGTATATGTGTACGGGTAAGCGGATGGTGAGCTTTGGCAGAGTAAGATTAGAGCAAGTTCCTGTTATACGAATAGCGACAGACGGACAACAACAGACAGCACGTCTGCATGAATTTTTGAATGAAGTACTTCAACAAGTACAACAAGGGGAGAAGCTACAACAATTCCGTAATGAACTGGAACAGACATTATTGAAAGATTTACAATCTCAAGCATATGTACAACAAAGTGTATTCTCAACAGAACAGCCTTATTATGATCAGTTGGAAGGGCAGATCAAAGACGGTCATCCGTACCATCCTTGTTATAAATCTAGAATCGGTTTTACGTTAGAAGATAATGCTCAGTATGGGCCAGAATTTCAACAATCGTTGTACCCGATTTGGTTAGCGGTGGCTAAAGAATACAGTTTGTCTGCTTTTTCAACCACAGTCGAAGATCACGATTCATTTATGCAGGAATCATTAGGCACCAAGCAATGGAATCAATTTCAGCAGATTTTACAACAGCAACAATTGAATATAGAAGATTATCACTTGATCCCTGTTCATCCGTGGCAGTGGAAGAATAAGATTGTATCGGCTTTTTACCGTGAACTAGCCAGTCAACAGATCGTTCCGCTCGGAATTGGAAATGATGCTTATTATGCTCAGCAATCGATTCGTACATTAGGCAATCGAACAAGACCTGAAGCGCCTTATTTGAAAATGGCATTAAGTATTACCAATACATCAACTGCTCGTATATTAGCAGGGCATACGGTTCTTAATGGAGCAATGATTACAGATTGGTTAACTCGATTGATTCAACATAACGAGACTGCCCGTCAGCTTGGATTTGTAGTTTTACGTGAGCGTGCAGGAATCACTTTCAATTATGAAAAGTTGCCCGAATATCGACAGTCACAGACCTATGGTTCATTAGGAACGATCTGGCGTGAAAGTCTGCATACGTATCTAAAAGAAGGCGAAGACGGTGTTCCTTTCAATGGATTATGTCATGTGCAACCAAGCGGTGTACCTCTGATCGATCCGTGGATACAGCAATATGGAGTAGAACGGTGGACATATGCCATGTTAACAGCAACGGTTACTCCTATTATTCATATGTTATATGCGCACGGAATTGGAATGGAATCACACGGTCAAAATATTATTCTGATTCATCATGATGGATTACCTACACGTATTGCACTCAAAGATTTTCATGACGGTGTTCGTTTCTCAGTGACACATCTGGTAGAACCTGAATTATGCCCTGATCTAACACCGGAACCGCCAAGTCATGCAAAGATCAATCGTAATTCATTTATCCAAACGAATAACCCGGATGATGTACGAGATTTCTCTTATGATGCGTTCTTTTTTATTGCGGCTACAGAAATGTGCATGTTTTTGGAACAGCATTATCAGTTATCCGAACAATCATTCTGGAAAATGACTACCGATATTATCCATCAATATCAGCATGACCATCCACAGCATCAAGAACGGTTTGATTGTTTTGATCTGTTTGCGGAGACAGTATTAATCGAAGAATTAACCAAAAGAAGATTGTTCGGAGATGGTGAGCTTCATTTCAAAGATGGAATGAACCCATTGTATGCTTACCGACAATCCAAATGTTAACGTCTAATCGGCTACGCCAGCAATTAGCACAACAGCAGACAGTATTTGGATTGATCGCTTCTGTGCCTGCACCGATTATGGTTGAAATGATAGCTTATGCCGGTTTTGATTTTGTAATTATTGATATGGAACATGTGATGATCAATCCTGAAACGGTTGAACATATGATTCGGGCGGCTGAACAATCTGGGATTACACCACTGGTACGTATCCCTGAAATCAATGCCAAAACAATTTTACGTGTTCTGGATAGCGGAGCGATGGGAATAGTTATTCCGCAAGTGGAAACTAAAGAACAGATCGAAGCTGTGATTCAAGCGGCTAAATATTTCCCAATCGGTCAACGAAGTATGAATAGCGGGCGACCAGGTGTTTTTGGACGAGACAATCTAGTGGATTATATGGATCGAGCGAATCAAGAAATCATGATTGTACCGATGATTGAAACGGTCAAAGGAGTCGAACACATCCATGAGATTCTAAGTGTAAAAGGAATCGATATGGTGCTTGAAGGAGCAGCTGATCTATCACAATCTTATGGTGTACCTTGGCAGACCGAGCATCCTCATGTGCGTCAAGCATTGGATCATATTCAACAAGTTGCCGCTGACCAACAGATTCCTTATTGCGCAATTCCTCGTCAACCGGATCAATATGATTACTGGCAAGGAAAAGGAGTACAGGCTTACGTATTAGGAGATGAACGTGGAATAGCTTTTCGAGCGTTACAAAGTAAATTAGCTCAATTTCCTGTAGCTTCTGCTATCCCTTCCAAACAACAATCGCACAATCATCAATGATCTATCGTAATTGCATTATAGATATTCAGCACGCAAAGGAGGCTTTATGTTGAACTCAAATACTACTCAATCGCATGCTCCCTATATAGCGCAAGCGCCTTCTTCGATTGTGGATGAAGTCTATCGAATAAGAGCAGCAGAACAAGCCAATCGTGATCCACATGTCATATCTAGAAAACCAGTATGTGCTTTTATTTATGATCTCAATACATTACGTGAGCGTACACGTTCCAAAGTAGCCGATATGCCAGCAGGCACGCATTTATTTTATGCAGTCAAAGCGAATCCTGATCCACGTCTGATTGAAGCATTAGCTCCAATCGTTGATGGTTTTGAAACGGCATCAATCGGAGAAGTGCAAGCGATTCGCTTAGTCGATCCAGATGTTCATATTATTTTTGGTGGGCCGGGTAAAAAAGATATCGAGATTGAGCAAGCGATTGATCACAATGTGATGCTTATTCATGCTGAAAGTGTACATGAAATCCGCCGAATCGCATGGATAGCGGAGCAAAAAAATAAAACGGTTCAGATTCTACTACGTGTTAATTTAAGAAAAAGTATTCCTACAGGTACGGTTACGATGGGTGGGAAACCGACGCAATTTGGGATCGATGAAGTACAGATCGGAGAAGCGATCCAATTAGTACAGTCTTTGCCACAGTTGACGTTAGCAGGATTCCATATGCATTCGGTATCTAATAATCTGGATGCTCAATTACATGTAGAACTGGTTCATATGTATATTCAATCGGTGAGTCGTTGGATTCGTGAATATAACTTGTCTATTCAATACCTTAATGCTGGCGGAGGATTTGGTATTTGTTATACAGAACCAGATCGTCATTTCGAATGGGAGACATTTATCAACGGACTACACCATATCTGGAACGAAGAAGTATTGCCTGGCGTAGAACTGATTTTTGAACCGGGTCGATATATAGTCGCTCATGCAGGTTATTATGCGTCAGAAGTGATTGATCTGAAATGTAATCATGATAAGCATTATGCGATTTTACGTGGAGGGACTCATCATTTTCGTTTACCTGTCTCATGGGGACACAATCAACCTTTTCAAATGATAGCGATAGAGCAGTGGGATTATCCGTTTGAACGTCCCCGTCAAGAGCAAGTGACTCTTACACTGGCAGGCGAACTGTGTACACCCAAAGATATCCTTGCTCAAGAGGTAACACTAGAACAGATTGCTGTAGGAGATATTGTTTTGTTTTCGATTGCCGGTGCGTATGCATGGACGATATCGCATCATGATTTTCTAAGTCATCCTCATCCCGATATGATCTATATCGATCATCACACAGGAGGTTATGAATCATTATGAATTGGAATGAAGTGTTAGAACCACTTGCTACTAACAAGGATCAACTTGTTTCTGAGCAATCGATTACTCCAGCATACACAGATTTAGAGCAGACTGAGATTCAAATCAAGCAAAAAGTAGCTTTGGAACAGGTGATGCAAGATCTGATAAACACATTGCTAGCCGAAGGATTCTGGTCTAACGATCAACTGCAACTATTATCTACAGAACAATTAAAGCAAAAATTGATCTCTACTTTAACAGACCAGCATAAGTCACAAAAAGAAGACATCTTATCTGTTCTATCTTCTATAACAGATATCTCTTTATTGCAAAATAGCTTATGGTATTACTGGGAAATTCCATCTTTATCACTTGAGCCATCCACATTATCTGATTCATCTCAACGAGTAGATCAACCACAATATACGGTTATTTTCCCTGTACAATCAGCGATTGTGCAACCGTATCGTTATGTTCCTGCCAGTGTAACTATACATTCGTATAAGCAACGGGCTACAGCGCGACCTGCCTCATTATCTGCAAAAGAACTAACCGATACGCATGTCTATGCTATTCGTTATTCAACTACATGTACCACAGATCACAATGCACCATTACTACAGATCACTCCATTAACACCCATTCAATTGATGAAAATAGTCAATGATCAATGCTTAACAGCCACTTACCGCGAACAACCGGGAGTGAAGCGATTTGTACAATTATTAGAGGAGACAATAAAGCAGACCACATGGTCGTTAGATCATTCCCTATCTGAAGAGTCATGGTTTGATCGGTCTGCCAGTGACTTTTTTCAGCAGATGGAGCGGTATGCTTCTTTAAGAGATCGACCTTTTCATCCTGTATCCAAAGCCAAAGTAGGATTAGATGAGCAAGATTATCGTCAATATAGTGCAGAATTTGCACAGCCGATCTCGTTATCATGGGTCGCTATAAAGCGCAATCTGGTGATGGAAGGGGAAGCGCTTGTAGACAGAACAGTGCTCGATTATCAGCTTTATGATTATCGCCAAGATAGCACATTAGCTTGCGATCTATCAGAACCAATGACTGATCTTTTATCGTTAGACCAACAACAGCAAGTGCTCCAAGCGATTGAGGACAAAGGATTGAATACGAATGAATATATAGCGATTCCTGTTCATCCGTGGCAATTACAGCATAATCTGCCTCACTATTTGAGAACAGCACAAGCACAAGGCGATTGGATTGATCTTCAGCTTCAACTGGGTCTTTTTGAAGCTACATCTTCTGTACGGTCACTATCTCCTGTAAATGATAGCCCGCATTATATCAAATTACCGCTTAGCGTCTTTTCACTAGGGGCTTCTCGCTATCTGCCAGCTGTCAAATTGATTAACGGTCAACGTGGACAACGCATGTTAGAACAAGCATTAAAGTGTGACCCTATATTGGCACAACAGTTATTTCTTTGTGATGAACGTCGCTGGTGGGCATATATGCCTGAAGCAGGAAGTTTATTTGATGATGAACCCAGACATCTAGCAGCAATGGTGCGCACCTATCCAACATCGTTAATCACAGGGGAAAAAGGTACACGTTTATTGCCGATGTCTGCTCTTTCGGTAGTATTACCTGTATCTACTAATGCACCACGTGAAGGACACTTTTTTGATGAATGGATGAAGGTTCGTGATCTGGATGTTAATCAAGAATCGATTTGTATTTTATTTGGCGAAGTCTGTCAGACTTTTTTCCAAATCAATTTACGATTATTCCGGTTAGGATTAATGCCAGAGTTGCATGGACAGAACAGCGTATTAGTCTGGCAACATGGATATATGAAGCAGATGCTGTTACGAGATCATGATTCTGTACGGCTTCATTTACCATGGCTTCAGCAACAAGGCATAGACGATCCTCAATATATGATTCGTCCGGGTTACTCTAATAGCCTATACAATGACACACCTGAAGAATTGATCTTTTACTTGCAAACGTTAGGGATACAAGTCAATTTGTATGCGATTATAGATGCGCTATCTACCGTGTATAATATCGAAGAGAAATTATTGTGGAATATAATGCGAGATCAATTGCGAGAGCAGTTACATGAAGTTCCTTTTGAGGTAGAAGTGAGACAAGCAATCTATTCTATTTTATTCGAAAAAGAAGAATGGCCACTTAAATTGGTTGTGAAGCCTTTGTTAGAACAAGCGGGTGTACCGGGCAGTATGCCATCCGGTCAAAGTACGATTCAGAATCCATTTTTACAGTTGTAATCTCTAGCGTCAATTGCTACAACAATTTACTTTTCCGTCTAAATCTATATAATGAGAATAGTTCTCATAATTATGATAATTATTCTCAATCTATGTAGAAAGGCGACGAGTGATGAGTAAGGTATTAGATCAGTATCGACAATTTCCTTCCTATATCTATAAATTACAGACTGTGCAATATGCGGATCAAGTGTTACCACGCTACGATGCCACATTGCATAGTCTTTTACTTTTTAAAGAGGCCAAAGGGCAGATTATTATTAACGGTAACCGTTATGATCTACATCAGCAAAAAGTGTTTTTGGTACCTCCACATGCTTCGCTCAAAATAATGATTGAAAGCGATAGTCGTACCGAATACTATATTCTTTCTTTTCATGTATTACAGCCTGACGGACAAGGGCACTTTGTACCGATTGAATTACTCGGATTGTATGAACTGCATGTGGCTCATTTTCGCTGGTTTGCCGATCGTGTACGTGAGATTCAAGATAAGCATGATCAAGAAAATCTATGGGATCAGATGAAAGCCAATGTTATTTTTCAAGAATTGTTAATCCATTTGTTCAAAGAAGATGCTCAAGAGCAGAAGCCTGATATGAATAAAGCGATAGCCGCTACATTGGATCATATGGAACAGCATTATGCCACTTCAATTACTCGCAATCAATTGGCAGAGATTGCAGGGATGAGTGCAGATTATTATTCGCGTGCTTTCAAAAAAGTAGTCGGTAAAAGTCCGATGGAGCATCTCACTGAAATTCGGATTACACAATCCAAGCAAGTGCTCCTTCTTTCTAACGATTCTTTTCGCTCGGTGGCTCAGCAGGTGGGATTTAGCGATGAGTTTTATTTTAGTCGCAAATTCAAAGCAGTCACAGGTCGTTCGCCCAAATCCTATATTCATAATATCCGGTATTCTAACAAAATCGCTTCACTTAAACATTTGTTAACCGGTCATCTGGTAGCACTTGGGATAGAACCCTATGCAGCAGTGATTAACAATGCCTATCCCATAACAACTCAATTTGAACATACGATTCCGATAGGCGACAACAAGCCTGATCTGGAGAAATTAATGAATGCTCAGCCCGATCTGATCGTGACCTGCGAATTTCGAGATTTTGAAAAGTCGCAAAAAGAAAAAATGTATGAGCAGATTGCACCCACGATCACATTGCCTTTTTTTGAAGACTGGCGTGTTCATTTTCAGACGATTGCACGAATCGTAGGTAAAGATCAAGAGGCGCAAGTCTGGTTAGAACAATATGCAGATATCGCTCAATTATTACGTCAACAATTGAAAAATAAATTCGGTCAACGCTCATTGCTTATTCTTGGTGTCGGAGAGAGTAAAATCTGCATTTATGGCAAGCGTAATCTAGGTGCTGTATTGTATAACGATCTTGGGTTCATCATGCCTGCTGGGGTCGAGAATATTGCTCATTACTATGAAATTCAACCCGAAGAATTAATTCATTATGATGCAGATTGTATCTTAATGACTCCTTTTCAACATGATGGAACTGTAGGGATGCAAGCAGGTATTGAGCAAGGTATTTTCCGTTTATGTGCAGATCCATTATGGCAACGTCTCCAAGCAGTACAGACGCAATCTGTATACGAAATGTATACCACTCAGCATATGCACACCTGTTATAACTCATATTCACACCTTATGCTGTTAGAAAAAGTGCGTCAATTGTTTTTGGATAAAAACGACAAATGACGGATTATTCCAAGGACTAGACTGAATTGTCCATGTTAAAGGAATAAACGTTCACTATAATTAATAATGAGAATCAATATCAATTGTAGTGAGCAGAAAGGAAGATCGAAGACCATGTTGAAATCGTTTAAAGGTATACATATGTTATGCATCATGATGACTCTCGTGATTATTCTCGCAGGTTGTGGTGCAAATACGAATAAAGGCGCAGTAGAGCCTACCGCTCAAGCAGCAGGTGACAATGCAAGCGCTGATTCATCTGTACGTACGATTGAACATGAAATGGGAGCCACCGAGGTCAAAGGAACACCGAAACGGATTGTGACTTTGTATCAAGGAGCAACCGATGTGTTAGTCGCTTATGGTGTCAAACCTGTAGGCGTAGTAGAAGCACATACAGGTGAACCTGCTTATGATTATTTGAAAAAAGATCTGGCAGGCGTACCTACAGTGGGATTAGAAACCCAACCTAATCTAGAAGAAATCTATAATTTAAAGCCCGATTTGATTATCGGTTCTAAATTCCGCAATGAAGCTACGTATGCTCAGTTGTCTGAAATTGCTCCAACCGTTATGGTGGATCAAGTGTACGATTGGAAAAAAACAGTCGATCTAGTAGGTCAGGTCTTAAATGAAAAAGATAAAGGTACACAATTGCTACAAGCGTGGGAAGATCGTGTAGCTGATTTCAAAAAGCAAATGGGCGACCGTTTACCGATTGAAGCTTCGATTGTAAACTTCCGTGCAGATCATGCGCGTATTTATTATATGGGGTATGCAGGCTTGATATTGAAAGAACTTGGATTCACTCGCCCCGCGGCGCAAGAGCAAGAAGAATGGGGAATCAAAGTCAATTCGAAAGAAAGTATTCCTGATATGGATGCCGATGCAATCTTTGTATTTGATTCAGGAACAGACAAAGCAGCTATCGAACAAAATTATCAACAATGGACACAGCATCCATTATGGAAAAACTTAAAAGCCTACAAAAACAATCAAATTTACAAAGTAAATGAAGTCAATTGGAATCTAGCAGGTGGTTATATATCTGCAGGTCTGATGTTAGATGAATTGTATGATATCTACAAATTAGAGAAACCTCAAACCAAGTAATCATAAGGAGGAGAACAGGTAGCGACATCACCTGCTTCTCCTTTTATCACATCTACTATTGAGCGATAGAAGTGAGTCATAATGATACTCACTTCACGAAATGTAATGATGAAAGAGTGAATGTCTATTGGTTTTATTCAAAAGCAATACAGCCAAAATATGGAGTCTGATTATTACTTTACTACTATGTGTAGTATGCCTTGGGATCAGCCAAATGTTAGGAAGAACCTTTGCATCATGGGGAGAAGTGGTTAATGCTTTTCTGCATTACAATCCTGAATCGACAGCAGATGTATTGATACATACCGAACGGTTGCCACGAGCGATTATCGGGTTAGTCGTAGGTGCAAGTCTGGCGATTGCAGGCGCATTGATGCAAGCATTGACACGTAATCCATTAGCTTCACCCAGTACATTTGGGATTAATGCAGGAGCTATCTTTTTTGTAGTGGTCGCGAGTCTGATGTTTTCGATATCAGACATGACACAATTGATGTGGTTTGCTTTTGCAGGAGCATTAGTAGCCGCTATTATCGTCTATGGATTGGGGTCTATTGGACGTGATGGATTAACACCGATCAAGATAGTTCTGGCAGGATCAGCTATTTTAGCGTTATTTACTTCATTTACACAGGCGATGCTGGTATTAAATGAAACAGGAATGCAAAATGTGCTTTTCTGGTTAGCAGGAGCGATCGGTGGACGAACACTGGAAATGTTACAGCCTGTGCTTCCGTTATTGACTATAGCGGGTGTGACTGCATTAGGTATGGGCCGAGCTATTAATTTATTTGTAACCGGTGAAGATATCGCTAAAGGTATGGGGCAACGAGTAGTATTGCTCAAAATAGTCATGGGTCTGACTATTGTGATTCTTGCAGGTGGTTCGGTAGCGATTGTAGGAGCTGTCGGATTTGTAGGGTTATTTATTCCGCATATGGCACGTGCACTGGTAGGCACTGACTATCGCTGGATCATTCCTTTTTCCGGTGCTTTAGGAGGGCTACTATTGATGACAGCAGATCTGATTGCACGATTAGTGATTATACCGGCAGAAGTTCCTCTGGGTGTGATTACTGCTTTTATCGGAGTACCGTTCTTTCTCTATATCGCTCGTAAAGGAGTGACATGGAAATGAACAAACCTAGATATTGGACATTACGCAGTCGATCTGCGAGATTTCATATGCAATTGGAAAAAAGATCTGTTCGTACTCTGGCGATATTAACAATGATTGTTATCGTAGTCAGTATAATAGGCATCGGTATAGGAGAGACATGGATACATCCGTGGGAAGTTATTCGGGCGATATTCGGTCAGAGTTCAGGAGCATACGATTTTGTATTATACCGATTACGATTACCACGTGCTGTTGTAGGGTTACTGGCTGGTGCCGCTTTAGGGATGTCTGGCGCTATTTTGCAAGGGATGATTCGCAATCCTTTAGCTTCGCCGGATATTATCGGGATTACAGGTGGAGCTTCTGTAGCTGCGGTATTATTTCTTTCGTATGGAAGTAGTGTATTTCATCTAAGTATCGACTGGTTACCTGTAGCAGCCATTATGGGAGCGTTGATCGTATCTGCACTGATCTATCTATTGTCATGGCAAAATGGAGTCACACCGATGCGACTGGTGTTGATTGGTATTGGGATATCCGCAGGGATGAGTGCGATGACGACATTTATGCTAGTCATTAGCTCTACATTTACAGCAAGCAAAGTGTATATCTGGTTAACCGGCAGTGTCTATGGAGCGACATGGAGTGGTGTGTATTCGATTCTGCCTGTATGCGTAATTGCGATTCCATTGCTGTTGTATTTTGCCCGTAGTCTAAATTCCCAGGAACTTGGCGACGATGTAGCACTCGGGTTAGGTGTACGTGTACAGAAGCATCGGTTATTGCTGTTGATACTGAGCGTTATTCTGGCGGGCAGTGCTGTTGCTGTGGTAGGCGCAGTCGGATTTGTCGGATTAATTGCTCCTCATATTGCTCGTAAATGGGTGGGGCGTACATTTGGTAGCATTTCGCTTGCATCAGGGTTAATTGGAGCACTGTTGGTGTTTGTCGCAGATGTGATCGCACGAACAGCTTTCTATCCAATTGATATTCCAGCAGGTATATTTACAGCGGCAATCGGAGCTCCCTTTTTTATCTATTTGTTGTATCAGAATCGCAATCGCTTTTGATCCTATAGATATATCTATGTGAACGTTATCTCGAATATAAAGGAGGGCATATGATGGATCAATTACAAGCTCGCAATCTGACAATCACATATGGAGCAGATCCTATTATCGAAGATCTACATTTGCATATTCCTAAAGGTAAAATTACGGTATTGATCGGAAGTAATGGCTGTGGGAAATCGACTATTTTGCGTACATTAGCACGTCTACTTAAGCCTAATACTGGATCGATATTATTAGCGGGCGAAGAAATTGCTCATATTTCCACTAAAGAAATTGCACGCCGGATGTCTATTTTGCCGCAAGGCCCTTCTGCTCCTGAAGGGTTAACAGTAGAACAGCTGGTGAAGCAAGGACGATATCCGCACCAAAGTTGGCTGAAGCAGTGGTCGATTCAGGACGAACAAGCGGTACAACGAGCATTGGAATTAACACATATGCTAGAACTATCTCATCGTACAGTGGATTCATTATCCGGAGGACAACGGCAACGTGCTTGGATTGCGATGACTTTGGCGCAAGGAACAGATACATTATTGCTAGACGAACCCACCACTTATCTAGATATGACCCATCAGGTGGAAATTTTGGATTTGCTATTTGACTTGAATGAACGAGAAGGACGCACGATCGTTATGGTACTGCATGACCTGAATCTCGCTTGCAGGTATGCCCATCATATGATTGCTGTCCATGACCGGGGTATTTACGCACAAGGAAGCCCTGAAGAGATTATGACTGTCGAAAATGTACAATCGGTGTTTCAAATGCGTTGCCAGATTGCACGTGATCCTTTGTTCGGCACACCGATGCTTATACCTTATGGAAAGGGGAGGATCTTACATGAGTCCGTTTCTGTCTAATCCTACAACTTGGGAACCTGAAGAATGGAACTATCTGAATCAAGAATTGAGATTAACAGATCAGATCGCAGAAGATAATACGTATAGTGTTACTTCTGCTGAACTATTAGACCCCGAGCAATGTGCAGACTATCTGGATCGTCTACAACCATTGTATCGTTCTTCTTCACGGTCACTTACAGCTTCAATGTTTTCAAAGCGTTATGCTTTTATGATGGTATGCCCTATGTTGTATGCCATGAGCGTATATCGCAAAACATTTTCTCTCACTATCGACAATTGTCAGTTAGAATCAGCTTATTTCCAATTGCCTACACGCAAAACATGGATGCCTAATCTATGGTTGCATGATCCAAGTGTATATGAACTTCAATCCATACATGCAGAAAATAATGAGCTGTACACACAACAGCGAGAAGATATTGTACGACGTATTTTTGCAGACCATCTGCAACCGATTTTAAAAAATATATCCGAAGTCTCATCTATTTCACGAACGATACTATGGGAAAATATAGCGATCTATGTGTATGTCTTGTATGAAAATCGGATATTAAAAGAAGTTAGCGAAGATCAACGGCAACGCATACAACATGATCTAGACTATCTTACCAAGCAAGCACCGGCTGATTGTTTTGGCGAAAAGCGTAATCCATTAGCTCAGTTTTACACACCCAAACGTGTAGTTCCTCTTTCAGAACAACCTCAACGTGTACGCAAAACATGTTGTGCTCATTATGAATTACCGGCTCCAACAGATTATTGTCCAACCTGTCCCAAAATTTGCAAAAGTTGATCTAAGCAGATGCTGATCATTCAACTAGAGTTAGACAACACAAAATAAGGAGGGGTACGGTATGATACGTATCGAGCCACGAGTACAAGGCTTCACTGAAGAGTTACAAACACTTTATAAACAGCTTCAACCTTCTACACTGGGACATTTAACCGACTTTGGATTTTTACGAGGAATACAGCCTCTTTTTCGCCCAATTCGGATGTTAGGTAATGCCGTTACTGTACGTATTCCTCATCTGGATTCGACGGCGATAAGGCATGCACTACAACACGTAATGCCTGGTGATGTAATCGTAGTCGATATGTCAGGAGATGATTTTCGAGCCTGTTGGGGAGAATTTCGTACATATGTAGCGATGAAAAAAGGAGTAGCAGGCGTAGTTATCTCAGGTTGTGCTACCGATATTAAAGTAGTGCGAGAACTCAACTTTCCAGTATTTGCATTAGGAACTAGCGCATTAACAACGCGTAGCTTAGAGCTGGAAGGCGAAGTGAATACGCCTATAAGTGTAGGTGGTGTTACTGTACATCCCGGCGATATCGTACTAGGCGATGATGATGGTGTATGTGTTGTTCGCCCTCAACATGCTCAAGCACTAGGAGAACAAGCATTAGCCAAGCAAGCACAAGAAGCTATAAATCGTCAAAAATATGGATATGATCTTATCAAGCCATATCCTGTATGATAACTAAATAGAATCGTGAAAAAGACATAAACAAACATTTAATAAGGGTATTAATCTTTATTATTATTTATTTATGTCTTTTTATGTTGACTTTATTTAAGGCTAGAGCTAATATTAATTTATAAGTTAGTTCTAATTTTCACAAAGTATGAATTTGAAGTGTTTAAATCATCATTTTACTTTATGTATCATCCTAACCATATTGAATAGGAGCGATGTAACATGAACACAGTGACAGTTTCTCAACAGCAGTCGAGGGTAGGGATCGATATTCCTTTTGTACGTGAAATGGCAGAGACGACCTATAATATGTGGAAATTCGGTTGGGATGAACGTAATGGTGGAAATGTAAGTTGTATATTAGACGAAGCAGAAGTAGAGAAGTATATAGATATTGAGCAAGTGAAATATACGATTCAACCTGCATTTGCTGTACATGAATTAGCAGGTAAGTACTTTATCGTAACCGGATCAGGTAAATACTTTAAAAATGTGATTGATAATCCTGAAGCCAATTTGGGGCTTTTACGTGTATCGGCTAATGGAGAGCAATTAGAAGTATTATGGGGTTTCAAAAATGGTGCTGTACCTACCAGCGAATTACCTTCGCATTTTATGAGTCATATTGAACGGTTAAAAGTAGATCCTAAGCACCGGGTTGTGATACACAATCACGCAACCAATGTGATTGCAATGAGTTTTGTTCATGATCTGGATGAAAATCAATTCACCAGAACGTTATGGGAAATGTGTACTGAATGTATTGTTGTTTTTCCAGATGGCATTGGTGTGATTCCATGGATGGTTCCAGGCTCGAATGAGATCGGGCAAGCTACAGCACAGAAGATGAGGGATCACCATGCTGTATTATGGCCGCATCACGGGATATTTGGCACAGGGCACTCGATTGACGAAGCTTTTGGACTGATTGAAACGATTGAAAAAGCCGCTCAAATTTATATGCTTATCGCAAATCATTCGATTCGTCAAAAAATTACCGATCAACAACTAGCGGATCTGGCACATGCATTCGGAGTGACTCCACGGGAAGGGATTTTACAAACCATAACATCATCATTTTAAGTAAATATAGCATTTACTAAAGCAGATCAATTTGATATTGGTCTGCTTTTTTTATACCGAAAATTAGGACTTTTGATTTAATTTTCAGCTTAAAATGAAATAAAACGAAAAAAAATTAAAATTTTATGCGAAAATTAGCGAAAAATAAAATTTTTTCATACTTTATTAACAATTTTTATGTAAAATGAGTTTAAAGTCTTTACTTTTGGTTTAAATTTATATGATAAAAGACTCATAGTAATTAGTCTAAAGAACTAATGAGAGATAGAAGCATAGAAACGTAACGAAAGAGGCAGAAAAATGAATACGATTTTGGAAACGACGATACCCGTCCACTGGTTATATGTGTGTATAGCCGCTTTAGCTTCTATGGTAGGTTGTGCTGTCATAGTTATTGGCTCTTCGTGGTCTAGCTCTTCGTTGCGTAATCAAAATATGAAAAAAAGACAGCGAATAATTGCTCTTATTGGCGCACTGGCTTTTAGTACGTCTCATATTTTGATCCCTATATCAATGAATGTACCGATTACGATGAAATATTATGGATTACATCTTATATTTACGATTTTGGGTTGTTATGGAGCAGTCTATGCTGCTTCACGGTATGCATTTTCTTCATGGCGCGGATCCATGCAATTTTTTATGACCAGTATGATTGTTGCTGTCACTATTTTAGTTTTTGATTATGCCAATACATTGTATCTATTCCGAGGGTTTTTAATGTGGAATCCTGAATTGATTTGGATGACGATTCCGATAGCTATTTCTATTTGCTTGGCGGTTATGCGCTTATTTTCATTATCTAGTCGTAATCGGGAACATGGTCTACGTTCACCTACAATGATTTTTGGAATCGTTACTTCAGGTATAGGGCTTGCAGGAATACCTTTAATTTGTGCATATTCCGTATTATCTTTTGAACAAATGGGATTGACTGATAAATCGTACCTTATTCCTTATATCTTCATGATTTTTGTAGCAACCAGTCTATATGCTATACCTGATAGTTTTATCTTTGTACGCGAGCAGAAAGAAAATCGTGAAATGATACAACGGGAGCAATACTACAGTTCATTGTATGAGCAGAACCCGGATAGTGTTATCGAATTTGATATTCATGGTGTGATTACAGGCATCAATCGTAGAGCAGAGAAAATGTCTAAAGAAATAGGCAAGCCTTTAATTGGAGTACGTGCTACAGATCTATTAGAAGGGGAACAGAAAACTCTGGCTCAAGATCACCTTGAATTAGTATTAAGCGGACATTCCAGTACGATTGATCTAGAATTACGTTCTGAGCAAGGTCGCATATTATCAATTGCATTAACGTCTATTCCTATTTTTGTCCATGGCAAAATTGCTGGTGCTTATACCATTGCCAAAAATATTACTAAGCGCAAAAGAGATCAAGAAACGATCCGTCACCTTGCTTACCATGATGAATTGACAGGGCTGGCGAATCGACGTTCTTTTGAAACTAGACTATCCATGTATACGATGGTCGATAATCATCATTCACCATTTACGTTATTTTTTATTGATTTAGATCGCTTCAAACGTATTAATGATTTGTTTGGTCATGCTTTTGGAGATGCAGTCATTCGTCATTCCGGTCTGGTGCTCAAAAGCTGCTTGCCTAAAAATAGCTTTGTAGCTCGGATGGGTGGAGATGAGTTCACCGTTATTGTACCGGGATTATCTGATATTGAAGAAATCAAAGCGATCGCAAGCAAAGTGATTGATCGATTTGTACAACCTTTTCATATCGAAAAACATGCGGTTAAATTATCAGCATCGATCGGTATTGCTCGTTTCCCTGAAGATGGAGCATCCGCAGGTGTATTGACACAACGTGCTGATACAGCGATGTATACAGCCAAAGAAAATGGTAGCTCTCAATATCAGTTTTATGATGCTGTATCCGATCAGAGCAGTCTGGAACAGATTATGCTTGAAAATGATCTAGAGCAAGCGATTGATAATAATCAATTAAAATTAGTTTATCAACCGAAGTTCGATATCCGTACTGGATTGATTATAGGGTATGAAGCATTGATTCGTTGGTATCATCCGATTCTAGGTGAGATTCCACCGCTTTCTTTTATACCTTTAGCAGAAAAGTCAGGGATGATTATTGCGTTAGAACAGTGGGTGTTACGTACAGCTTGTTTGCAAAGCAAACAGTGGCAGTGTGAAGGGTATGATGCGGTACCGATCGCTGTTAATGTATCACCTATCCATTTAATGAAACCAGATATTTACGAGACCATTATTAGAACGTTAAAAGAACTCGATTTTGATCCGACATTGTTAGAAATTGAAATTACTGAGAGTGCTATGATGCATAATGAAGATCATGTAATCGATATTCTGGGTAAATTGAAGCAGTCCGGTATATCGGTATCGATGGACGACTTTGGTACAGGATATAGCTCACTTAGTTATTTGCATAATTTGCCGATTGGTTGTCTCAAAATTGATCGTTCCTTTATTCGTAAAATTACTATTGATAAAGACAGTCGTGCAATTGCTGAAATGATTATTTCGATGGCGAAGCAGTTAGGTTTGAAAATTATTGCTGAAGGTGTAGAAACGGAAGAACAAGTGGCATTACTGCGAGAATGGAAATGCTATAATGTACAAGGATTTTATTACAGCCGTCCGCTTTCACCAGAGAATGCTATTCATAGCCGTGTATCATAACTACAAGCATGAATAAGGATTGACACCGTTTTCAGATCATGATAACGTAAAGGCAAGGCTTGTTACCGGTAATGCGGGCAAAACCACATGAGGATACAGTTTTGTATTCCTTTTGTTGTTTTGCCCTTTTTCGTGTTTTCACATGAAAGATAGTCGAAGAAGTAGGTGACTGAATATGATCATTAAGCAAATTTTTAACAACAATATTGTAAGTACACTGGATGATAATCATCAAGAATTACTTATCCTCGGCCGGGGTATTGGATTTAATTCTCATGTAGGCGACGCGATCCATGAGAATCAGATTGAGAAGATATTTCGCTTACAAGATGCAACGATTTATGAGAAATTCAAAGCAACTGTGATGCAGGTTCCGATTGAAATTTTGCAAGTGACTGATGATATTGTCAGTCTGGCACGTACACAGTTAAATAAAACGATCAGTGATGGCATTTATGTCTCTTTATCCGATCATATTCATTTTGCAACAGAACGTATTCAGCAAAATATGATTGTTCGTAATCCGCTATCGTGGGAAGTACAACACTTCTACAAAGCAGAATACGATGTTGCCAAAGAAGCGTTGACATTGCTCAAAGAACGATTGAATATAGCATTTCCCAAAGAAGAGATTTGCAATATTGCTTTGCATTTTATCAATGCCGAAGTGAACGATTCGATGAATGATGTCACTCACTTGATGCAGTTGCTTCAGGAGATTATGAATATTATTAAGTATCATTTTAATATCGAATATGATGAAGACAGTATTAGCTATTTCCGCTTTATTACACATCTCAAGTACTTCTGTCAGCGGGTGATTACCCATGCTAGCTATGATGATGCAGAAGAGTATCTGTATGATGTCGTGAAAAAGAATTATCAAGAAAGTTTTAACTGTATTCGTAAAATCAAAACGTTTATTCTGAAAAATTACGGTTATACGATGACCCACTCTGAACAATTGTATCTTACCTTACATGTAGAGCGTTTGGTCAAAAATAAACCGGTACAATAAAATAACCAAGGCTTGTTACTGCTCTGGCAGGCAATACCTGAATGATTAGACCTATCTAGGATACGTCTGTTCGTTCAGGTTTTTTTATTGGCAAAATCACACCAATATAGGGGTATAGGAGAAGATGAGCATATGAGCCATTCACAAACAGCCAAACAAATCGTCGAAGCTGTAGGAGGAACAGACAATATTAATTCGGTGTTTCACTGTATTACACGTCTACGATTCGATCTGAAAGACAACAGTAAAGTCAATTCAAACGCTTTGAAATCAATAGATAAAGTAATGGGCACCAATATATCAGGAGATCAATTTCAAGTGATTGTCGGTAACGATGTTCCTAAAGTATTCGACAGTCTCGTAGAACAGTATCCGGCGTTACAAAATAGTGAGAAAACCACTTCAAAAGAAGACAGTACCCATTCTTCATCTAAAAAGAAAAATGTAATTTCCAGTATTTTTGATGTGATTTCTGGTGTGTTTGCACCGATTTTGCCAGCGATTGCTGGAGCTGGTTTACTCAAAGGATTAATCGCTTTACTGGTATCTCTAGGATGGATGTCCGCAGGTACCGATACGTACCGTATTATTTCAGCGATTGGTGATGGAGTATTTTACTTCTTACCAATACTACTAGCTGTAAGTGCTGCTCGTAAATTTGGAGCGAATCCTTATGTCGCTGTGGCGGTTGGAGCATCATTGTTATATCCAGATATGGGAGCGTTATTGTCGTCTGGTAATGGAGTAAGCTTTATCGGGATTCCTGTTACGGCTGTAAGTTATGCTTCATCAGTTATTCCTATTTTATTATCGATCTGGCTAATGTCTTATGTGGAAAAGTATGTAGATCGGTATATGCCTTCTTCACTTAAATTGCTATTTGTACCGCTGATTACATTATTGGTCGTTGTGCCAATTACTCTTATTTTGATTGGACCTTTAGGTACGTTTATCGGTGATGGATTGTCTGGTGTGATCAACTGGTTGATCGCTAAAGGCGGAATCTTTGCAGGTATACTTATCGGTGGAACAATGTCGTTATTAGTGATGACTGGTATGCATTATGCGCTTGTGCCTGTCATTATCAGTAATCTAGCGAAGTTCGGTGTGGATAAATTTTTGCCGATTACTTATATCGCTAATATGGGACAAGCAGGAGCTACATTCGGTGTGTTTTTCCGGGCAAAAGATAAAAAGTTAAAATCATTAGCATTGTCTACAGGATTAACAGCGCTAATGGGTGTAACTGAACCTGCGATTTATGGTGTCAATATTACGTATAAAAAGCCATTTCTAGCAGGACTGATCGGTAGTGCGGCAGGGGGAGCAATTGCTTTAGGATTTGGAGCGAATGCTTATGTACTGGCGGGTAATGGTGGTATTCCAGGATTGCCTGCTTTGATAGGGCCTACATTCGTGTACTCTTTACTCAGTATGGCAGTCGCTTTTATCGTCGCAGTGATTGTCTCTTACATTCTAGGTATCAAAGAAAACGGAGTGCATCCAGCAGAGCAAGAAGTTGTTCCTTCTGCACCCGTAGAATCGGACAGTATCGCTACTTCTACATCTGTTAATTTAGCATCTGAACAGATTATGTCTCCGATGAATGGACAAGCGATTGCGTTGCAAGAAGTGAACGATCCTACATTTGCAGATGAAATGATGGGCAAAGGGATTGCTTTTGTACCTTCTGAAGGTATTTTGGCATCGCCAGTGACAGGCACAGTACTGAATGTATTCAAAACCAAACATGCGATGGTGATACGTAGTGAGCATGGAGCAGAGATCCTTATCCATGTAGGAATCAATACTGTCAAATTGCGCGGAGAGTTCTTTGAAGCTCATGTGAAGACAGGCGATCAAGTAAATACAGGTGATCTATTGCTGACATTTGAATTGGATAAAATCGCTGAACAATATGATATTACGACAGCGATGGTTGTGACGAATACCAATGATTATCAACAGATTGAACCGATTCAAAAAGGCAATATTCAGATCAATCAACCAGTATTACAGCTAAATCTATAATGAATCACGATCTAACATTTCATTCTAAAATGATAAATATTTCAATATAAAGGAGCTACTTATATGACAACAGAACACGTTTTTCCAAAGGATTTTTTGTGGGGCGGAGCGATTGCAGCGAATCAAGCAGAAGGAGCTTTTAACGTTGATGGTAAAGGGCTATCGACAGCGGATATGGTATCGTATACCAAAACGAAAAATTACAGTGATATTGCTTCCTTAATGCATCGTTCTAGTGAGTCGATAGAGAAAGCATTGCAAGATCCATCAGCCGAAGGATATCCGAAGCGTTACGGGATCGACTTTTATCATCATTACAAAGAAGATATTGCATTATTTGCTGAAATGGGCTTTAAAGTATTTCGTTTATCGATTGCATGGACTCGTATTTTCCCAAATGGAGATGATGCACAGCCTAATGAGCAAGGGCTACAGCATTATGAAGATTTGTTCAACGAATTACGTAAATACAATATCGAGCCTTTAGTGACTCTTTCTCATTATGAAATGCCGATGAATCTGGTACTCAAATATGGTAGTTGGAAAAATCGCGCAGTGATTGGATTCTTTGAACGTTATGCAGAAACGGTGATGACTCGTTATAAAGATCTGGTGAAATACTGGCTTACGTTTAACGAGATTAATACGACCATTATCGAACCTTTTACAGGAGCAGGAATTATTACTGATCGAGAAGAGAACCCACAACAAGCAGCGTATCAAGCATTGCATCATCAATTTATAGCCAGTAGTCTGGTAACAAAGCGTGCGAAAGAAATCAATCCTGAATTTCAAATCGGTTGTATGTTAGCACGGATGTTACATTACCCTGCGACTTCCAAGCCAGCTGATATGATACAGTGTCAATTCGATAATCAAATGAATCTGATGTATACAGATGTACAGGTACGAGGAAGCTACCCGCCGATTACCAAACGCTTTTTCGCTGAAAACGATATTCAGATTCAGATGGAAGCAGAAGACGAAGCTATTTTGAAAAAATATACGGTAGATTTTATCTCATTTAGTTATTACATGACACTGATTTCTACTGTAACACCAGAAGACTATGGAGTGACCGGTGGGAATCTATTTAGCACTGTCAAAAATCCATATCTAGAAGTAACCGAGTGGGGATGGCAATTAGACCCTGAAGGTTTACGTTATGCGCTCAAAGAAATGTACGATCGTTATCAAGTGCCTTTATTTGTAGTTGAAAATGGTCTTGGCGCATCAGATGTACTTGAAGCAGATGGTACGATTATCGACGATTACCGAATTGAATATTTCAGACAGCATCTAGGGCAATTGAAAGAAGCTATTCAAGATGGAGTAGATGTGATGGGTTACACCAGCTGGGGAGCTATTGATATTATCAGTGCTTCTACCTCTGAAATGTCTAAACGTTACGGATTTATCTATGTTGATCAAGATAATGAAGGACAAGGTACACTGAAGCGCTTTAAAAAGAAAAGTTTTGATTGGTATAAAAAAGTGATTGCTAGTAATGGTGAAGATTTGAGTTAAAAGGTAAGAACAATAAATATCCAAATCATTTCTAAAAAGAAAACCCTAAGTTCTGTGGTATACAGAGCTTAGGGT
The DNA here is from genome assembly GCF_005233705.1 of Paenibacillus sp. CFBP13512. Taxonomy (NCBI): domain Bacteria; kingdom Bacillati; phylum Bacillota; class Bacilli; order Caryophanales; family Paenibacillaceae; genus Paenibacillus; species Paenibacillus sp. CFBP13512. The sequence goes on from NZ_QGAD01000010.1 coordinate 151,885, forward strand.
CTTTTCTATTGAAAGCTATATGCAATCATACAGATTATGCCGTAGAGCAGGCTAATCATATATACGGTCTATTCATGAGTACAAATCAATGACTTATGATGTAGTCGTCTTGGTCGACGTTTTCTCACGGAAAACAAAGAATAAAGCGATAAGCATTAATACTACTCCGATTAGACGCTTAATACCAAAGTGAATCGTTGCACTTTCAAACCATCCAAAGTGATCAATAGCCATACTAGCGATCAATTGACCAACAATAACCGAGATAACAGCAGCCGTAACACCGATCTTAGGAACAGCCAACACCATCAATGACAGATAAATGACTCCAAAGATTGCACACAGTAACTGCCATTTGGGAACTTCATGGATATTCAAAATATTACCTTGTCCAAAGAAATTGACAATAATCGTTAAGAAAATCGCTCCTGTGAAAAAAGTGAAAAAAGCACTTTCTATCGTTCCGATCTTATTGCCGAGTGTACCATTAATAGCTGATTGAATACCTAATCCGATACCTGCTAGTAAAGGAAGAATTAACATCACTATATTCATAAAGTTGACCTCCTATAAGACTAAGAAAAACGACACAGTAAGCAAAACAACAGCTACCAATCGATTGACATTAAATTTGATTTTGGGAGAACCAAGCAGTCCAAAGTGCTCAATAATAATACTGATCACAATCTGTCCAATAATAACGGCTGTGATCGATATGCCTACACCGATTAACGTTACACTAATGACGAGTAGAGCAAGATATACAACACCTAGCAGACCGCCAAGAAGATTCCATTTCGGTACTGTAAAGATAGCACCCAAGTTACCTTTACCAAAAAATAAAGTGACTAGAAAAGTAGCCATAGCTCCGATAATAAAAATGTAATACGTACTTTCTAATTCACCTACGTGTTCACCTAGCGCACCGCCGATCGCAGCTTCGATACTTAGAGACATACCAGCGATAATTGCCGCTAGATAAATCAGTACTTTACGCACATTATTCACTCCTTTTATATAAATATCTCGAATAATCGATATACATTCAAAAAAAGAAACTAGCTTTGTTCAAATGTCTTCATCTAAGAACTTAGCTATTTTCTTAATTGTGTCTTCATTACGACGATAATAAGTCCACTGCCCGTAACGCACAGCTTCTAGAAGACCTGCCTTTTGCATAATAGATAAATAATGTGAAACCGTTGACTGAGATAAATTCACCTTATCATGAATATCGCCTACACATACGCCACCTTTGATACTGACCTCCTTAGGCAAGTGTGCTTGTTGTTGGGGAAAGTTCTTCTCAGGTTCTTTCAACCATTTCAATATATTTAGACGTGTCTCATTAGAAAGAGCTTTAAAGATATCGATTTCTGTCATAAATGCTATTATATCGAATAATACCGATATGTCAAACTGGATCTTTTCTGTTAGTATAGATAGAATTATGACTTTTGATATTAGAACCTGGTCTTAAGACGTGATATACTATTCAGAAGTGGGAACACTTATATTATGGTTGAATAAAGGAGATTACTCATTTGGATTATCAAAAATGGATTGCACCCGAACAATATAACCTGACGTCAGAAATGGAACGTCATGATGCTAATAAGATTGCTTTGAAATGGTTAAATGAGCATGATGATTATGCTGAGATCACTTATGGTGATTTGTTGAAAAAGGCAAATCGTTTGGCAAATGGATTAGTTAAGTTAGGATTAGAAAAAGGAGATCGTGTATTGGTCATGGTACCAAGACAGATTATTGCTTATGTCATTTATCTGGCTTGTCTAAAAAGCGGATTAGTGATTATCCCTTCTTCAGAGATGCTACGCGCTAAAGACTTAGCGTATCGTTTGGATCATTCTCAAGCCAAAGCAGTGATTGCATGGTCTGATGTGATGAATGAAGTCGACAAAATTGAAGACGAGTTACCTTCTTGGAAGCATCGTATTGCTGTATCTAATGAAGAGATTGCCTTGTCAGATCAATGGGTTGGACTGGATGAACTGATGAATGGACAATCTGAAGAATTTACAGCTATAGATACTCGCCGTGATGATATGGCGATTCTAGCGTATACTTCAGGCACAACAGGTAATCCTAAAGGCGTAGTGCATACTCATGGTTGGGCATATGCTCACCTTCGTATTACTTCACCATGGCTTGATATTCGTGATACCGATAGTGTATGGGCAACAGCGGCACCGGGCTGGCAGAAGTGGATCTGGAGTCCTTTCTTATCGGTTCTAGGTAATGGGGCGACTGGATTTGTCTATAATGGAACATTTCATCCCAAACGTTACTTGCACTTGCTTCATGATTACAATATCCAAGTGCTTTGCTGTACACCGACAGAGTATCGGATTATGGCCAAAATCGAAGGGTTAGATGAACATAAATTACCTAACTTGCGTAGTGCTGTTTCTGCGGGCGAACCGCTTAACCAAGAAGTCATTCATACCTTTAAGCGACATTTCGATATCACGATTCGTGATGGTTATGGACAGACTGAAAGTACCTTGTTGATCGGGAACTTGATTGATACCGAAATTCGCTTAGGTTCTATGGGTAAATCGATGTCACCAGGATTAGTAGAAGTAGTAGACGAAGAGGGGATACCTGTAAAAGCTGGACAAGTAGGAGATATCGCTGTACGAATGGATATGCCTGCATTGTTCCAGACGTATTACCTTAATCCAGAACGTAAACAGGTCAACGTTCATGGCGATTATTTTGTAACTGGCGATCGTGCTTGGAAAGACGAAGACGGATATTTCTGGTTTGAAGGTCGTGGCGACGATATTATTATCAGTTCCGGTTATACGATAGGGCCTTTTGAAGTAGAAGAAGCTTTGATGAAGCACAAAGCAGTGAAAGAATGTGCAGCAGTGGCCAGTCCTGATGAAGTTCGTGGTCATGTAGTTAAAGCATTTATCGTGCTACAAGATGGAGTCGAAGAGACTCACGAATTGATCAAAGAGCTACAAACTCACGTCAAAGAGTGGACAGCCCCTTATAAATACCCGCGTAAAATCGAATTTGTGAGCGATCTACCGAAAACCAGTTCTGGCAAAATTCGCAGAATTGAACTAAGAGAACAAGAAAAGAAGAATAATAGCGTGTAATTGCTAGAAAATAGAATAATTAAATGATAAACCACTGAAAATAGCTCATATTTAGCTATTTTCAGTGGTTTTTTTGTTTTTTTAGAAAAGGGAGCAATCCTAATAGATAAGCATTTTTTTCGATCACCAACGATATGCCAACGACTATAAATATAATTTCAACATATGAAAAATTCACAATAATAAAACCAAAATTACTCGCATCATACGCAAAATCAAGACAACTTCGACGCTCAATCAGAAAAAATAAATAACACATCTCTATAATAGATACAAATACAAAATAATACGGCTATTACTGAATAAAAGTAGTGTTTAACTACTTCTGATTCAGTAATAGCGCTAATTTTTGAGCTGTATCGTATTCGGGTAACGCTATATTTACTAAAATTTGTACATCTGGAACATCTATAGATTGAAATGAAATATGTTCAAATGCTAATTCTTTGACTACAGGATGATGTATCAGTTTACGTCCTTCAGGAGCATCCAAAACCTCATGTAATTCCCATAATTGTTGAAATTCTATACTGTGCTGTTGAAGATCAAGAATAAAATCAGCATACCAATTATCTTCGATAAAACGGGCATAGTGTGCACGAAGCTGAGCAACAAGGCGAAGAGCATGATCTTTCCACTGAGCTCCTTTTAAAGCCAAAAATGCAGGAGACATAAAGGTTTGCCATAATAAATTACGTTCTCGTGTATTGAAATGATCATAATCGCCATACACCACTGAGAAGGCTCTATTCCAGGCTACGATATTTAACTTCGCATCTATAGCACAAGCAGGAGCATGACCTAATTGATCTAGAAAACGTTGCAACGTATCACTCACTTGCAAAGGAGGGCGTTCAGTCTCCGGTGGTAATTGACGATGAGCTAACAAAAAGAGATGCTTACGTTCAGAATCATCTAATTGAAGAACACGAGCAATACTTTCTAAGACTTGATTAGAAACTTGAATATCTCTTCCTTGCTCAAGATAGGTATACCAATCGATACTTACTCCAGCCAGCATAGCCACTTCAGCACGACGTAACCCGGGGGTACGTCTACGTCCATTTTCAGGTAATCCTACATGTGCAGGTAATATCCGAGCACGACGATTTTTGAGAAAAGCTCCTAATTCCAATTGACGATCTAATTCTAGCATAGTAACCTCCTATAAATTATTTTGTACATATATTCAATATGAATAGACTGGGATAAAAAATCCTAGTATAAATGCTCATCTATTTAACAGAGTTCTCCTATTATACACTAGGTTCAAGAATGAGGGAGGATGATAAAAATGAATATGATTTCAAAAAAAGTTGTACTGATTACAGGAGCTAGTAGTGGCATTGGAGAAGCCACTGCACGGGTATTATCTGAAGCAGGAGCGTATGTAGTATTAGGAGCACGACGTACAGATCGCTTAGAGCATGTCGTCGAAGAAATCAGAGCAGCAGGAGGACAGGCAGAGTATTATACTCTTGATGTAACACAATTAGAGCAGATGAAAGCATTCGTCGATTTTGCCAAGCAAAAATTCGGAAAAGTTGATGTATTCATCAATAATGCTGGGGTCATGCCCTTGTCTCCATTGAATAGTTATAAAGTAGAAGAATGGAATCGAATGATTGACGTCAATATTCGTGGAGTATTACATGGAATTGCAGCCGGTTTACCGGTTATGGAGCAACAAAAATCAGGTCATTTTATAAATATAGCTTCTATAGGGGCTTACGAAGTGAGTCCAACCGCCTCAGTATATTGTGCTACTAAATTTGCCGTACGTGCAATAACAGAAGGATTGCGTCAAGAATCAAGTGGAGATATTCAAGTGACACTGGTTTCTCCAGGGGTTACTGAATCTGAATTGGCTGATAGCATATCGGATGAACAAGCTCGTATAACGATGATCGAATATCGTCGTATCTCCATACCAGCTCATGCTATTGCTAACGCTATTTTGTATGCAATACAGCAACCAAAAGAAGTAGATGTTAATGAGATTATAGTAAGACCAACAGGCACACATTCATCATAAATCAGTGCAACATATTATTTTGAAATAAGATCAAAGCTACCTTTAAATTAGAGGTAGTTTTTTTCTTTGGACACCCATAAACAAATGAATAATGTAATACATATTAATACTTTTATGGTATAAAAAGGATTAAAAGATATAAATATGATCGAAGTATGTCGAAAATTGCCTCTAACCCTAATCTTTTTGTCTATATTGTTCGATATTTAAGATATAACGTTATAGTAACGTTAGGTTGGAGGATACGATTATGTTTATTTTTTTGATCAGTTTAGTGAGCTTGTTTTTACCCTTTTTATTTCTTACGACTTTAGCGATAAATGTAATTTTGAGAAACCCCAAACATTCTTTGCATCGACTAACGATGCTGGTTATGTTTACATTGGGATTAATTTTTTTAAGTGATTTTTTAATGCATACTTTAGAGTTTCAATATGGACAAATGATTTTTTCATTTTTAGGCTATAATCTATCTTTTTTAGCAATGACTTTACTGATTTACTTTTTTGCTAATTTGAGTCGTTTGCTTATTCCTAAATACATTGTTCATTTGCTAGCTTGTATTCCACTTATAGGTATTCCTTTGCTAAATGGATATCCTTACTTATTTAATATTTCTATTACACAAAGTGAATACTGGCGCGTCGAAGAACGTACGTTGTCATTTGATGTGATGTTTATTATTATTGCTCTTTATAGCTTGACTACTCTTATTACATTTGTAGTCCTTAGTTACCGCAAGATGAACGGCTCACTATTGTATCAACGTGAGAAACGTATGATGGCAACGATTATTCGAGGAAGTATTGTGGCAGCCATATGGTTAGTAGTTACTTTTGTGTATACTTCTTTCTGTGGCGAGATCAGTTTTTTTCCTATCGCAAGTTTGCCCGCATACGCAGGGATGATTCTCGCTATTACCCTTCATATTGCAATGCACAAATATAACTTTCTAGCAGCAGCTGAACGCCGGTATAAGCTTTTATTTACATTATCGAGTAGCGGTATTGCTTTGATGAATCGAGATGGTATCGCAGTCGAAGCTAATCCTGCATTTCGCTTATTAACAGCGGTATCTGAATCTCAAGGTGAAATTGATATTTTGGCAATGATTCAGCATGAAGATAAAGATAATTATCGAGATCGTTTAAAAAAAGCATTTGAAAATCGTACGATATTACAGAATTCTCAAGTACAGATCCGCAATTTGACGGGAATGTCTTACATTGTCGAAGTGAATAATGACTTTTTGGAGATTGATGGTGAACTGTATTGTTATCTATTAGTACGTGATATTACAGCTCAACAGCTAAATGAAGCTCAATTAATCGAACTAGCTTACAATGATCCACTTACAGGACTAGCTAATCGCTTTCAATTTAACCGTAAATTATGGATGGCTGTAGATAATATCAATCAGCAGAGTAATAAAGTGGTTGTTATGCAAATTGATCTGGATCATTTCAAATGGATCAATGATACGATGGGACATTCAGCTGGAGATATTTTGTTAAGACATGTGGCTCAGTTGTTACAACAATATGTTCCTCCTCATGCTGTTGTCGCTCGTATGGGTGGAGATGAATTTTCGATTATGATAGAACTGGCTCCTGATGAAGGTGAAGAGATTGCTATTGGGATAGCCAATCAGATTCTTCATGCTTTTGAAGAGCAAGTGGTCATTGTAGGAAAATATTATAGAGTTTCTTGTAGTATCGGGATATGTATTTCTCCGGATGATGGCGAAGATTCAGAAACATTACTACGTCATGCAGACACAGCTATGTATGTCGCCAAACGCTCAGGTCGAAATCAATACCACTTATTTACCAAACAATTGAAACGATTAGCTGAAAAACATTTATTGCTACAACAAGGATTAGAGAACGCTCTTCATCGTGGAGAATTTTCGCTTGTATATCAACCTCAAGTGAATAGCCATACTCAACAAGTATTTGGCGTAGAAGCTTTATTGCGGTGGAGTTCACCTGATCTAGGGATTGTGTCACCAGTAGATTTTATTCCGATAGCCGAACAGAATGGAGCGATCCGGCAAATCGGAGAATGGGTGATGAAAGAAGCTGCTCAGCAAGCGGCATTATGGATCAAACAAGGACATACTGATCTGCAAATGTCGGTCAATGTATCAGCTAGTCAACTAAGTGATCCTAACTTTGCCAAAAAAGTAGAATGTATTCTCAAAGAAACCGGGTTGCCGGCTCATCTACTATGTCTCGAATTTACAGAAAGCGAAGCCATTCGTGAAGAAGATCAAATTCTAAAAGTATGTAAATCGCTTGTCGATATGGGCATTGCTTTAGCTGTTGATGATTTCGGGACAGGATATTCCTCAATGAGAACTATTACACGCTTTCCTTTTCAATTTATCAAAATCGATCGTTCATTGATCTATGATATTGGTACCAATCCACGTAATGTTGCTGTTGTCCGTTCAGTCATAGAATTAGCTCAACAGTTAAATATGAATGTGATAGCAGAAGGAGCAGAAGTTGAAGAGCAAGTAGAACTGTTATCTCAATTAGGATGTTTTCAAATTCAAGGCTACTATTATGGTAAGCCGATGAAAGCAAAAGATATCGAACGAAAGCTATATCGTGATCTAGAAGAAAATACTCGGATTGATCAGGCGTTATAAATTACATCAGAATAAAATAGATAAGCAGTTCTTCGATCATTAAGGAGAACTGCTTTTTGTTTTGTCATACAGTGGATCAATAGAGAAATAACAAAAGCTTTTGATTTTTTACAGTTGAACATATATGCTACGATTAGATGTAAATACAGGATCAGACTAGAAGTACTCTATCATAAATATTGAAAAAGGATGGAAAAGGAGGAATACGGTTGACATTGCAGCAGCTCCGGTATGCTATCGAAATCGCTAACTGCGGTTCAATGAATGAAGCAGCCAAACGTCTTTTTATCTCTCAACCGAGCCTTTCCAATGCGATTAAAGAACTTGAAAATGAGTTAGGTATTATTATCTTTGATCGTACCAATCGAGGAATCAGTATTTCTATCGATGGAATGGAATTTCTGGGTTATGCACGTCAGATTATAGAACAGACTGAATTAATCGAGAATCGCTATCATGGTAAAAATCGCACACAAATTCATTTCTCTGTATCTACACAACATTATGCTTTTGTTGTAGACGCTTTTGTTAAACTCATGAAGCAAAGTGATGTCAGCGAATATAGCTTTCATTTAAGAGAAACACAGACATATCCGATTATTGAGGATGTTCGTTCTCTGCGAAGTGATATTGGAATTTTGTATATCAATGAACGTAATTTCAAAGTGATGAATAAACTATTTAGTGACGGAAATCTCAAATTTACCCCGTTGTTTAATACAAGTCCTCATATTCTGATTCGCAGTACACATCCCTTGGCACAGAAAGAAACCGTGAAAATGGATGACTTGTTGGGTTTTCCATATATTACGTTTGAACAAGGGATTAATAATTCATTACACTTTTCAGAAGAAATGCTTAGTATTCGGAGCAATGAGAAAAGTATTAAAGTGAGCGATCGAGCTACATTATCTAATCTATTAATGGGCACAGATGGGTATACTGTAGGAACAGGTATTTTAGTATCCGAACTTAATGGAGATCAGTTAATCTCTGTTCCTGTCGAAACCAATGAAACGGTAACGATTGGTTGGATTGCTCATAAAGATCGACAACCTAGTGATATTACCGCTCAATATATCGAACTACTGAATGATATGATCTCTCAGAACTTACTTGATCTGAATCAATTCTTATTATGATTACACTTATACAGGAGGATTCTATGCTCAATCCAGTCATCGGCACCAAACGAAATAAGCCTCCTTTTCGCTATGATATCGTTGGAAGCTTTCTTAGACCGGACGATCTGAAAGACGCTCGTCTGCAATATGAACAAGGCGAAATTACAGCTGATCAATTAGCAGTGATTGAATATGAAGAAATTGCTCAATTAGTAGAAAAGCAAAAAGCGTTAGGACTACAAGTGATTACAGATGGAGAATTTCATCGTTCGTGGTGGCATCTAGATTTCTTCCTAGGTATTCAAGGCACTCAGAAAATTTATCTCAATCAAGGCACAGGTGGACAAGATAGCAAAACACGCACAGAAAGTTTTCAAATTGTAGATAAAATTTCTTTTGCTAATCATCCGATGTTAGCTCATTTTCATGAACTACAACAGTTGTCTGGAGATCGTATAGCCAAAATGACGATTCCTTCACCAGCGCTATTTCATTTTGTAGAACACTATAACGGTAATGATGTCTATTCGGATCAAGAAGAACTGTTTACAGACATTATTGCGGTCTATCAACAAGCAATTCAAGCATTCTATGATGCCGGTTGTCGCTATTTACAACTAGATGATACCACATGGGGAACGCTATGCAGTGGTAGACATCGTGTTCATTTGCGTAGTCGTGGACTTGATCCTGATCAATTAGCCGAAGATTATGTACGGTTAATTAATGAAAGTATAGCTCATCGTCCAGAAGACATGACGATTGCGCTACATGTGTGTCGGGGTAATCTTCGTTCCACATGGTTTGCCGCAGGCGGGTATGAGCCGATTGCTGAGACTTTATTTGCACATGCACAAGTCGATGCTTTTTTTCTAGAATATGATAACGAACGTTCTGGTGGATTTGAGCCGTTACGATTTGTTAAAGATCAGTTTGTTGTTCTAGGGTTAGTTACTACCAAACATGGTGGACTTGAAAGCAAAGAAATGCTCAAAGCTAGAATCGCTGAAGCCGCACAAGTGGTAGATCTGAATCAACTTTGTCTAAGCACGCAGTGTGGATTCGCTTCGACTGAAGAAGGCAATATGTTAACCGAAGAAGAACAGTGGGATAAGATTCGTCTGGTGATCGAGACAGCGAATGAAGTATGGACTCAGAACGGTTCATAATATGCTTTATACAATACCCCTGTTCCTTTTACAAATCACATTCATATACTCTGTGTAAAAACCAGAAACATAAAAAGGACTTGCTCGTCTGCACCATAGCAAGTCCTTTTTGTGTTTCGATATCCTTTTATTCATCTTCAATAATATAGCCCTGTCCTAGTGATCTACTCTCAAAACCAGCCATATGACGACCCTGATATCGTATAGGCTGATAACCAGCGATCATAATCATATTTTGCATATCAGATGTTCCTTCAGCAGGTAGAGCGAAACATTCTAGATGTGGATAGACCTCATACAACGTCGTTGAGATCGCATTGATAAGCCGATCATGATTCGCTTTACCGATCAGGTTGATCATCAAGTACCCTTTATCATGTAACTTGGTAGCAGTCATCTGAAAAAATAATAAAGAGATTAAATGTTGCGGAGTACCTTCTGTCGTAAAAGCGTCTAAAATAATATAGTCATACTGATGATCGTTCTCTGACGAAAGCAATGCTCTGCCATCTCCGATGCGTACATTATTTATCGCATAATTGAAATAAGTCTGGCTCAGTTCTACTACCAAAGGATCAATCTCAGCAATCCGAAAGGTCTTGTCTGGATAGTGACTCGCAATCGTTCCTATTCCATGACCAATCATAAACACATCTTGAAACTCTGAATTGTTAAGCTCCATGAGATGAATCATAGCACGTGGATATTCAAAAAGGATACGCTCTGGATGATGCAGATCGATTGCCCCTTGTATATCTTCATTCGCAAATTGGAGAATCCGAAACCATCCTTTTTCATGATAAAATTCGTTTGTTTCATATACAGAGAGTTGCGCTTCATTTTGAAATAATACCTTCACTATCCTAAACTCCTTACTATATTAAGTTATCCGCACTATAGAAGAAAATGGATAAATACAATTCACATTAGTATACCAAATTGCACAATATGGTTCATTATACATATAGTTGGTGAATCATAGAATAGAGCATAACGAAATATAAAAATATACTTTTGGAGGGTAACTATCATGGCTAAAATTGCTGTAGAAAAACCATTTGACGATATTAAAGAAGTATTAGAAGGTAAAGGACATCAAGTTGATCTAGTCAACAGCGATCAAGAATTAAAAGGATACGATGTAGGTGTTGTTCGTGTTCAAAATGATGGTGACACTGGATTGTATGATTTCCCAATCGTGAGCGTAGAAGGTGCATCTATTGAAGAAGTTGTTGCACAAGTAGAACGTTATATCGAACTTTCCAAATAATCAACGTATACCGAACTGATCCTTGTTTCAAGGGTCAGTTTTTTGTTCATTGCAGATTTCATATATAATAGATAGTATGTACGTTAATCTACATTCGGAAAGGATGTACTCACTTATGCCCGTCGATCCTCAAGTTCAACAATTGCTTAATATGATCAATCAATTTCCTATGCCTCCATTTAATACGATCTCTCCATCAGACTATCGCGATATGGAGAAGATGATGACATTACCTTTTATGGCAAATAAAACAGAATTACATGAAGTGAAAGATCAAGTGATTCCTTTGAAAGATCGTGACCTTGCTATTCGTATCTATAGACCAACCGCAGCAGAAGGACCACGTCCAGCACTTGTTTTTTATCATGGTGGTGGATGGGTAGTAGGAAGTCTAGATTCTCATGATGAAATGTGTCGTAGGCTTGCACATGAGTCTAGTTGTACCGTGATTGCTGTCGATTATCGTTTAGCACCAGAATATAAATTTCCCACAGCGGTATGGGATGCGTATGATGCATTAGTGTATTTGACAGAACATGCAGAAGAGTTCCAGATCGATCCGATGCGAATCGCAGTAAGTGGAGATAGTGCAGGTGGCAATCTAGCTACGGTAGCTTGTATTATTGCGAAGCAACGGGGCGGAGTACCTGCTATTCAATATCAATTGCTATATTATCCGTCTGTAGGCAATGAGAAAGATACAGATTCTTATCGTGACAATCAAAAAGGGTATTTGCTTACAGCAGATATGATGGATTGGTTCCGTACACATTACTTCAATACAGAAGAGGAAAGTCAGCATATGTATGCAGCCCCATTATTATATGAAGACTTGAGTGGATTGCCTCCGGCGATGATTATTACAGCTGAATATGATCCATTGCGAGATGGTGGAGCAGCTTATGCCAAAAAGCTACAAGAACAAGGTGTTGCTGTAGAATATATGTGTTACGAAGGAATGATTCATGGTTTTATGAGTATGCCACAGATCGATAAAGCAACAGCAGGTGTGCTACAAGGTGCAGAAGCGTTAAAACGTATTTTTAATCTATAAAACACATAAAACCCCGCATCCTTGAATATCAAGAGTGTGGGGTTTTACGTGTTATTTTGAATATACAATTAAATTTTTCCTCCTGAAACAATCCTCCTGCGTGACATGGCACATACTTTCATATTTTCCATGTTGCCGATCATTAGGTCTTCACCATTTCAATAATCGTTGTACTGATTGTTATACTTATTTGATAAAAAAGCATTTCTTTGTTCGCCTTACCTCCAAACTCTACGTAAAGGAGATAGCGATATCCGTTCCTCCAATCTTCAAGTTTTGGAGAACTTCATCAAGCATATCCGGCTTCCATCCAAATCATGTCGCTTATGATTTCCCGTATACCCACGATCTCACGAAAAACGTTTTCACTGACGCTTTTCTTGCGTGTTATCGATTCTAGTATACTTCGCTAACATTTTCCAACGGAATCCTGCTCCCTTCCTGTATATCTTAACTACTAATACGGAAATGAGACTATCACCTGATTGGTGCTTGTGTGTTGCTTATGTGATGCAGCACCTCTTGGTGATGTCTTTATAATAAACCTATCTTTTCAAAAGTTAAAGGGGAGTAAAGTTTGTTTTGGGACTGTAAAATCTCATTTAGCTTACTCAGATCACTCACACTTGATTTCGCTTACATTTACTGTTTATTTTTAGCTTTTTTAATGTTTTATTTAGTAGCAAAGTTGAATTTAAAATGGATTAAAGTTAGACTTTAAAAGGTTGCTTTTATTTTGTTCTATAAAAGCATAGAGATTAGATTATATTTTTATATTAGGAGGATCATCATGTCAGACTTATTTATATTTGGATTATTTGAAAGAACACGTAAAAGTATTCTTGGTTATACGGCAGAGTTGACTCCAGAACAACGTTCGATTGTTCCTACAGGGTTCAACAATAATATTCACTGGCAATTGGGTCATATTATGGTGGTTACGGATATGATTCTATTTGGTTTTTCAGGCAAAAGTGGCGAGGTTCCTGCTGAGTACAAAACATTCTTCGGACCAGGTACTAAACCAGCCGATTGGACTACAGAAGCACCAGCATGGGAAGAATTGCTTGATCTATTTGCTAAGCAAACTCATCTGGTACGTGAAACATTTGCAGGACAGATCAATGAACCTGTAGTGAACAAAGAGAACTTTGCCAAAGCAGATACGATCGGCGATCTGTTGGAGTTGAACACGATGCACGAAAGTTCACATTCAGGTATGGTCAATGCGATGTCTAAATTGGTCAAACAAGCTTAATATCTAATAGATATAGCCATAGATAAAAGGACTATAGCATATACAGCTGTAGTCCTTTTTTGGTTATATTAGTGTAAATAAAGTAAGCGTTCACATTAAGATTGACTATCATTATAAAATAACGTAACATTCGAATTAATTGGAATATTATTACATAATAAACTATCTTCGAGGTGAGCCTGATGGAAAAATATTATCCTTTACCTTTAGACGATTATTACAATAACAACGGGTTTAGTTATGATCTAGAACAACGAATAGGTAATTTCACTACATTTGGCTCCTCTTATCCTGGAGATGAGATCCCAGATCAGAAAGATCTCATTATTGAAGATATTCCGTTTTTATTTCCAGAGGCTAAGTCTACTTTTAATAATATAGAATTAGAAAATCAGCGGTTATCTGTTCCGGAACATCACTATACCGCAATGTTTATTTTGGGTGCGGCAGATAATGGCTCTTATGATGAAAATGTTGAGTATCATTTGAACGATACATTAGTACATCAGATGCCGTTAGCTTTGACCAATTGGACCGATCAGATGCCTAAATACAATGAAAAAGTAGTCTATCGTTGTAGTGGTATATATACACAGAAAGGATCTTTGTTAACAAGTAAACAAACTACCATTTGGCTACAAACGATTCAGTTTGAGCATCCTATTCATATCAATGCTATCGTATTACCGGATAATCCTTGTATGCACCTATTCGCCATAACCTTAAAAAAGGAGAATACGAATGAACATGCAACCACGATCTGAACCCAAAGAAGGTGAAGACTGCTTTACATTATGTGTTAGCAGTATTTTGGCATACCACAAAGTTCCTGACTTTTGTAGTGTATCGAAACAATGCGGATTGGTGTATACAGAACAAGGAACAGAGGACACAGCTCGAATCTCTCCAATCTATAGGGCTACTGAAAAGGATTTGCAACATATTCACCATATCTATCTACAGATTTATCGGACAGATGATCAGAGTAGTGTGGTATCCCATATCAAACAATTACTTCTTCAAGGGGAACCTGTGATTGTCTGGTTGGATGTTTTTGATATGAAATATAACTCCTTATATCAACTGCGCCATTTTGCACATTGTTTGTTACTTGTAGGTTATGCAGACGGACAATTTGAATTTATAGACGAATTTTATCATCTTAAAGATACGATCGATGAACAGACCTTGATTAACGCACTCGATCTGACACAGACCGAAATGATTGAAGAAGGCACGCAATATGTCTATAATGTGGTGGATAGTACTCAAGCGGTTATGGATGTGCAAGAACAGGATATCTATGATGTGATCCAAATGAATCTAGAGGTGATGGAGAGTCAGCATTCCAATGTGCTCACAACCGATCATGGACAACCTGTAGTGAATGCGTATACAGGCTTAGAAGCATTAGATCGATATATAGATCATATTCGTCACTGTACAGCAGATGTTACATTATTAACAGATAATTATGTTGAACAAATGTATCAAGATTTATCCAGAATAAGTAACAATCGCTATTTGTTTACCTACTTTTTGCAACAAGGTATATCCTACCATCCATCTATCGAAAAATTGATTTACAAGTACCAGTATGTAGCACAGCGTTGGAAGCTAGTCTCTAATATGGCACTCAAAAGCCAATATGTCGAAGGGGAAAAACGTCAACATATGCTTATTCGCATTTTGCACAAATTAGAAGATGTTCGTCCGTTAGAAAGTGAACTGATCGAAATCAGCCACATGATACTAGCAAAAAATGATCAAGAGATAGAAATGGAGTATTTATAAATGACCTATAGAGTGGCTATCTGTGATGATGAGCAGCAGCAACGTGAACTTGTCCAACATATGCTGATGACATTATCTATGAAAACCAGCATTGATTTTGAAATTGAATATTTTGAAGCAGGCGAATCATTGGTATCTCATTACCAGAATGGTCAAGAACCTTTCCATATCTTAATTTTGGATATCGAAATGAATGGGATTAATGGAATTCAGACCGCTCAACGTATTAGAGACCTCAAGCATCTGGATGAACAGATCGTATTTTTAACCAGTTATCCCGACTATATGATAGAAAGCTTTGATGTAGTGACTTTTCAATACTTGCTTAAGCCTATCGCAGTCGATGTTTTTGAAGAAAAGATGCTTAAGCTGTGTCAGTATTTTCAAGCGCTAGATAAAAGAATATTGATTATCAAATCAGACTATGAAGAAGTTGTACTTAAACACGATGATATTATTTCAATTGAAGTGGTCAAAAGCTTAACGATCAAAAACAAATTGCATGTAGTGACTTCTGAGCAAACGCATACAACCAAAGGCATTATTTCGAACTATGCTACAGCGCTGAAGTCGTATCACTTTTTACAAATTCATCGTTCGATTATCATCAATTTACTCCATGTCAAAAAATTCGCAGGAGGGATGGTATTGATGTCCAATGGAGAAGAACTACCGATCGGGCGTTCTAAAGTGAAAGAAGTCAAAGATGCCTATACTAAATTTATGATTACAGGTATGAATTAACGTATGGAAAATCAATTATTGTTACTGAATGCGTGTATTGTGTTAGTGATGGGTTATCAAATTAATTTTTATTTTAATGCTGTTTTTGGCAAAGCTCAGCAGGGATCGAATCGGTGGATCTATTTTATTGTTTTTGGTGTACTTGATTTCGTTTACTTAAATTCGTATACATCGTCTGTATTGTCTTCGGTATTAGCATTAATAGTTATTTTTAGCTTGTCGATTTCTTATCACATTGAACTCAAAATGAAAATCGTTTTTTCGATTCTATATGCTGTATTGTTGACGTTGGTTAATTTTATATCCCTGTATATTTTGTATCCATTCAATGCTGCAAATCTAGGTGTTTCCAATCCTGTGAATATTGCAGAATATGTTATTTTATCCAAAAGTGTATTGCTCAGTTGCCTGATTATGTTTGTGATTATACTTATTATTCGGTTTGTGGTAAAGCGTAGAAGCTTTCCTTTGCATTACCGGTACTATCTACTATTTCTGACTATACCGGCGATCAGTATTTATCAAGTCAATGTATTGTCGATGTATAGTGAGAAGAATATGTATTACTTTATCTCGATTTTTAGCTTTCTTTTTTTGAATGTTTTTATTATGTACATTTTAGATAATATGATTGAGAAATTTCAATTAATGCATGAAAATATGCAGTTGCAAGATCAGATGGATTACCAAGATGCTAATTATGAGAAAACTGTGCATAGTTTCAAACAGATTAAGCGCATAATTCATGATACGCATCAGCAATTTCTTTATATCGAGCAATGTATCGAAAAAAATGAATTAGCAGAAGCCAAGCAACATATCCAAACTACCCTTAATAAGGTCGAGGATGCGTATCAGCGTGTTAATACAGGCAATCTAGTCGTTGATGCGTTAGTGACCAATGCGCTCAATATCGGGCAAGCCAATGGTATTCAGATCGATACTCAGTTACAACTATATTCTCAGCATATACAGATCGAACGCTATGATCTGTGCGTAGTACTGGGCAATATGTTAGACAATGCGATCGAAGCTTCTAAAAAAATTAAAATAGCAGAAGACCGTTATATATTGATCAAAATCCAGTCCAGTTCGTCTCACTTATCGATTCATATCTTGAATCATATGGAACAAGGAGCAGGGCAATTGCAAAGTCAGAAGCTTAACCCTGATTATCATGGGATAGGGCTCACTAATATTGATCGTATCTGTAATAAATACGGGGGAAATATGACGATTGAGAGCAAACATCAAGTATTTAACAATATGGTGGTTATTCCGTTTCAATAAATGATTTCTATCCAAACAATCTCTTATCGATGTCGTTGAGGGATTGTTTTTTTCGTTTCAGCCCCTTTTGGTTATAATTCTGATTTTTATAGGTAAGATACAGTTATTGATTACATCTGAATATATTACAGGAGGCTATACCGAATGAAAAAGATAGGAAGTTTACTATTAGCGGCTGTATTAACCGTGGTACCGATGAGTCAGACGTTTGCGCAGGGAAGTACAGCTAGTCTATCTAGCGAAGAAAAAGCCAAACAATTAGCTACGACAGTGGTAAAAGATTATGGAGCAAGTGGTGTTCAGTATGCTATTGTCGATCATGGTAAAGTAATTTTATCCGGTCATGCAGGCATCAAAAACCAAGCGGCGAAAGAACAGATTACGCCGGATACCATGTTTGGAATTGGGTCTGTTAGTAAAATGTATGTCACTTCAGCGGTGATGATGTTAGTGGATGCAGGTAAAATTGATATCGATCAACCTCTAACGACATATATTCCTGATTTTAAAATGGCAGATGAGCGTTACAAAAAAATCACTCCTCGCCTATTAATGAATCATTCTTCAGGGTTATACGGGTCACATTACCATAATAGTATTCTATTTGATGATAATGATACTCAGAACTACGATAACTTATTAAAAGAGCTACAAACAGAACGTCTCAAAGCAGATCCGGGAGCATTTTCAGTCTATAGTAACGATAGTTTTCAATTACTTGAAGTGCTAGTCGAACGAGTAAGTGGAATGAGTTATTCTGAATTTGTCAAAACTCATATTAGTGAGCCCATGAATTTCAAATCTACACATACGCCATTAGATACGTTTGATCGCAATCAACTATCCAAAACATATTTCCCGGGCATCGCAAATGCATTACCTGTAGAAAACGCAAATATATTAGGGACAGGCGGCATTTATTCTACAGCAGAAGAATTAGCTACATTTGGTGACGTGTTGATGGGAAATAACACCGACCTTTTGTCAGAAAAATCTGCTCAAGCTATGCAAAAAAATGAGTATCGGAATGGAATTTGGGTTCCAGAAGAACGAAATACAACTAATTATGGATTGGGTTGGGATGCGGTTAATTTAGCTCCTTTTAGCGATTATGGAATCAAAGCGTTATCCAAAGGTGGAGATACGATTATGTATCATGCGGATCTGATCTCTTTGCCAGAATATGATATGTCTGCTGCCGTCGTTTCTGCGGGAGGATCTTCTATATACAATACACAATTAGCAACTCAATTGTTGTTACAAGAATTGAAAGATCAAGGTAAAATCAAAAAGATATTACCTGATCAAACCTTCAAACCTGCTGTTCAAGTCAAAATGCCTGCTGAACTCAAGCAATATAGTGGATTATACGGCACATTAGATAACACATTAACATTGGATATTAGCAAAGGGAAAATAGCACTACCTGATATATTAGGTGGAATTATCCCTGCTCAGACGTATGTGTACACAGGCAAAAAACAATTTACCAGTAAAGATGGAAGTGCGATAGTAAGCTTTGATAAACAAAAGAATGGTAAAACCTATATCAAAGTGAACGCAAATGTAAGTCTTCCGGGGTTAGGGCAAACCGTCATGGTATTTTATGAATATCAAAAATTAAGTAAAAATAAAGTTTCGACTGTCGTACAAAAAACATGGAAAGCACGTGATGGTAAAAAATATTATGCTGTAGACGAAAAGATTAATTCTGCTTTTTATATAGCACCGTCTATTTTGACTAAAACATTGAAGGTCGATGCTACAAATGGTTATGTCAATGGAGATCGAATCATCGATCAGAACAACGCTGTCAATGTAGCACAGATTCCTGTTATGACCGGCAGAGATACTTTCGATCTAGAATTTGTCAAACAAAATAATGTGGAATATCTAAAAGCAGTCAAACAACTATATATTCCAGAAGATGCGATTCAACCTTTATCTAAACAAAATGCTTCTAAAGTCACGATCGCTTCTAATGGACATGTAAAGTGGTTCAAAATAGATAAAACGACAGCTGGTAAATCAATCATCGTCGATTATGCCAACAATGCAGGCTTTGTTGTATACGATGATAAAGGAATGGTTGTCCAATCTTCTATTATTAATCACAAAAAATCAGTGGTTCTTCCTCAAAACGGTTTGATTGTTTTTGGTGGCGAAGCAGGCGATGTGTTGAAAGTAACATGGGGTAAAAAGTAAAACAATACCAGTTAAATAAAATAATCTAAATAAAGAATAGAATAAAAAAGAAGTACGTACAAACAGAAAGAATGTTTATGCGTACTTCTTTTTTTGTATTATAATCTTCTAGTAAATATATAAGTACCTGAGAGAGGCATTGGAGACGATGAATAAATTAGAGATTCATTCTACAGAACAGAGTCAAAAAGCATTGGAAGCTGAAACGGCTCGATTAGCAGATTTGATCTCGATCAATGCGACTAAAGATGGAAGTTACGGTGCTGAGCAGATTTCAGGATTATACTTTAATCGTTTCTCTCAAATGGAAAAAGCAGATTATACGCATACCATGTACTGGCCTACAGTAGGTATAGCGGCTCAAGGCAAAAAAGTAATTCAGGTCGGGGATGAGCATTTCGAATATGGTGGTTCGACGATCTTTGTCGCTCCGGTCGCTTTACCTGTCATGATGAAAACGATCGTAGCCAGTCCCACTGAGCCTTTTCTCGGGGTAGGGATATATCTTGATCCACAACGAATTGCTGAATTAGTACCCAAAGTATACCCTCAAGGATTGCCCAAAGTGACAGAGCGCAGTGCTGGATATATGATACCGGGTGATCTAGCCTTTATACATGCGGTTGCCCGTTTGGTCGAGTGTCTTGCTCATCCTAACGATAGTGAATTACTTGCTCCGCTTATTGTGGATGAAATTTTTATACGGCTTCTGCGTAGTCCGATCGGTGTATTTGTGGCTGAGACTGTTTTTGTAGAATCGAATGTACAACGAGTCGCCAAAGCGATTCGCTGGCTTCAAGAACATTTTGCACAGCCTTTAAAAATTCCCGAGTTGGCTGATATGGTTCATTTAAGTCAATCTTCTTTCCGTGAGCATTTCAAAGCAATTACTTCGATGAGTCCGTTACAATATCAAAAAGCATTACGTCTACAAGAAGCAAGAAGACTCATGTTGTCCGGTCGTATGGATGCTATCACTGCTTGTCGGATGGTTGGATATATTAGCGATTCGCAGTTTAGTCGAGACTATAGCCGTTTTTTTGGAAGTCCTCCTAGTAGGGATATGAATAGATGGCGTCAACAGATGAACAGTTAAGCGATAGGAATATCATTTAAATACACCTATGCAATAGAACCTGCGGCTACTGGCTTTGCAGGTTTTTTGGTATATATAGACTTTCTAGCAAAATAGGCAAGAATTCACGCAGAATAGGCAAAGTTCACCCGACAATCTATCCTATACTACAAAAGACTTAAAAATAGATCCCATATATAGCTATAGCAAACAAGAACATTAAAATGATCAATAACGATCTTAGGAGGATAAATGATGCGTGTATTTGTCACAGGGGCGAATGGATTTATAGGAACAGCAGTGATTCAAGAGTTGATTCAAGCAGGGCATCAAGTAACAGGGCTTGTCCGTTCTACAGAAGGAGCTCATAAGCTGACCGCGCTTGGAGCAACAGCCCAACAAGGAAACGTGGAAAGTGTAGAAGATTTACGTAGAGGAGTAGACAACGCAGATGGCGTGATTCATACTGCTTTTTTTCATAAATTCTCGCATGCCAGCTTATCTACACGTGTAAAGATTGTATTGGGTGGTAATCCTCGTCATGCGGCATCTCGATTTATGGCAATTGCTACGGAGACGGATCGACGTGCGATTGAAACGCTTGGAAAAGCACTTTCGGGAGAAGATCGATCACTTGTCATGGCGTTTCCAACAATGGCACTACGAGCCGGTTCCTTAGCAACTGAAAATGATCCTTCCGATCCTCAATCAGTAGGAGGCGGAAGGACGATTTCAGAGACAACAACGCTGACACTCGCAAATCACGGGGTTCGTTCTTCTGTTATTCGTATAGCCCCACTTGTACATGGCATAGGTGATCAAAGCGGTCTATTACCGACTTTGATTAGCATTGCTCGTAAAAAAGGCGTATCGGCTTATGTAGCAGACGGAGCAAATCGATGGCCAGCTGTACACCGATTAGATACAGCTCGTCTTTTTAGACTCGCTTTGGAATACGCTTCAGCTGGTTCTATATTCCATGCAGTAGGAGAAGAAGGAGTGCCTTTTCGTGATATTGCTCATGCCATCGGTCGTTATCTAAATGTACCTGTATCGAGTATCAAGAAAGAACAGGCTGGTTCTCATTTTGGTTGGCTAGGTGCTTTTGTATCTGTAGACAATTACGTTTCCAGTGCATTCACTCAAGAGCGATTAGACTGGAAGATACAACATCCTGATTTATTTACAGATATGGAGCATAGCCATTACTTTTAATATATTGGAGCTATAATACTGACTTAGTTATTATAATTATTTAATCTTTGGTATGTTCAAGATAAGCATCGATTCGATCTAGTGCTTCTTGGGGACCGACTGTGTGTTGGAAGCTTTTATTAATTTCCTGCACACCTTTTTTATATAAAGGATTCGATAGTACTTCCTGTACGGCTTCTTTGAGCGATTGCACATGGATCTGATCTTTGGTAATACGGTAACCTGCTTGCAGTTCTGTTAGGCGCTGAGCGACCATCGGCTGATCTTTATCTTGAGGTAAAACGACTAAAGGAACATTAAAATGAATACCTTCATTAACACTATTCATCCCGCCATGCGTAATAAATACATCAGCATGCTGTAACACTTCCAACTGAGGAACATAAGGTAAAATCATGATATGTTCAGGAGCAGGGTTAATCTTTGTAACATCAACTTTCTCACCTGTAGCAATGATTACGATACCTTTGAAGTCTGTAAAAGCTTCGATACAAGTATTAAAGAATTGTTCGGTGTGATCCAGAACGGTTCCCATTGAAATATATAGTACTTTTTGATCTTTAAGAAGATGAAGTGGGAATGAAGTATTTTCAGTACGTTTTGGAAAGCTAGGTCCAATAAAAAGATGTTCATTGCCAAACTGAT
The DNA here is from genome assembly GCF_005233705.1 of Paenibacillus sp. CFBP13512. NCBI lineage: Bacteria > Bacillati > Bacillota > Bacilli > Caryophanales > Paenibacillaceae > Paenibacillus > Paenibacillus sp. CFBP13512. Next base: position 174,553 of record NZ_QGAD01000010.1, read on the forward strand.
CGCCATTGGGTTGAAAATATTTACTTGTATAAACAACATTTAGAGCGCCGTTATTGTTCATAAATTGACCCATTTCTTTAGGCATAACGTTGTATTTCTCTTTCATTAGCGATAATCCAGCTTGAATGTTCTCGGCAATCTGAGAAGTCGTATCCACATGACTCGGGAAAATTCGTTTAGTCATTTGATTATTAGATATCAAAAAAGATGGAGACGAGGAAATACCCGGAATATTCAGAAAATCTCGCACTAATTCACCAGCTCCGAATTTATCGTAAAATACAAAATCAAACTGCATGGTCTGCGATAGCTGTTCGGTTAATGCTAAAATGTGTAACGAAGTCTGAATATGAATGTTTAAAAATTCATTTATTCCGTTGGGGCTACCTACATGGATAGACGCATTTCGAAGCAGATCAGTATGAACATGAACAATCGCTCCAACGGCTTCTACTCGATCTCTGAACTTCTCGGTTGTAATATAGTGAACCTCATCCCCGCGCGATGTAAAAGCATGAGTGATTCCTAATGTTGGATTCACATGTCCTTCTGCTGGAAAATTCACAATTAAAATACGTAGCATTTGTATCACTCCTTTTTGGTATATGAAGAATGTTATATATGGTACTTGTTTTATGATAACAATAAATGGTTCATTTTCCAATTTTGCCGATCTGTATCGTCCTAAGTACTCTTTAGTTGGGATGCGATAGACTCTATTGCAATCAACATTTATACAAGTGAAGTATCATCTGGCTGTTCACCATACGCTTTACCAAAAGTCTCCATAGCATCTAAAATAGGCATGAGTTTGGTGCCTTTTTCGGTAAGCGAATATTCTACTTTCGGTGGAACGACGGGATACACTTTACGCTCAATCACACCATCTTTTTCTAATTCTCGAAGCTGTTTACTAAGAGAACCTTGCGAAAGATCACCTAGAAACGCTTTGATATCTGAATAACGACGTGTATGACCTTTTAAGTACCATAGAATAAAGTATTTCCAGCGCCCGGATAAAATATTTTGAGTAAACGCAATAGTATACATATCTGATTTGTCTTCTATAAATTCTCTTTGAAATCCATCTTTACACACTCTCATCGTAATCTGATTCCTCCCTAAGTACACAAAAATGTACTATGTTCATTTAAATTGCCCTCTATACAGCTTGAATTATTCATTTTATGATAGTTTCAGTAAGCGATGAGCAACGATAGTTACTAACTGAATATGATTTGAAATATTAATTTTATATTTAGCAAGCTAAGTAATAGTGTATCATATTATTGAAAATTAGAGGAGAAAGTAATCATGAATAAAACGTTAGAATTACTTCATAACCATTCATCTGTACGTTCTTACACCAATCAACCATTAACAGAAGAACAACGCAATGCCATTTTCCAAGCAGCTACGCAAACATCATCATTTAGTCTTTTACAAGCCGTATCTATTATTCGCATTACAGATCCAGCGCTTCGTCAAGAAGTTATGGAGCTTTGTGGTCATCAACCTTATATCGGTGAAGCAGCAGAGTTTTGGATTTTCTGTTCAGACTTCCATCGCAATCATGAAATCGCTCCTGAAGTAGATATCGAATATATCGAATTTCTAACGATTGGCTTAGTGGATGCTGGACTTATGGCACAAAATGCTCTAACTGCGGCTGAATCGTTGGGGCTTGGTGGCGTGTATATCGGTGGAGTTAAGCTTAATATTGAAAAATTATCTGAATTGCTTCAGTTACCTAAATACGTAATTCCAGCAGTAGGCTTGTGCATCGGTGTTCCAGCAGGAGAGAAAGCAGGTCTTAAACCACGCTTACCGAAATCCATGGTACTGTTTGACAATCAATACCAACCATTGGACACAGAACAATTGGCTGTTTATGATGATACAGTGAAGAAATATTATCAAGCTCGCCCGATTCGTGCGCCTTTCACAGTCAAAACCGTTAAAGGATGGAGCGATCATATTCAAGATCATTTGGAAAGAAGTATCCTGCCTGATATGATGAATTATTTAAATAAAATGGGATACGCCAAAAAATAAATGTCGCTGCTACAGTCAATTGACACATTAATTTCTTCATGTTATATTTAGCCCGCTAACTACTATTGAAGAAATAAGGAATGATGGATAGATGAACGAACCGGTCAAAGATCAAGTGGATTGTGATATCCGCCAGTCGTTAGATCGTGTCTCTTCCCAAATGCGTCGAGACTATAATGAATCTTTGCGACAAATTAATCTTTATGCAGGTCAAGATAAATTATTATATCGATTATGGTTAGGGGATGGCATCACACAAATGCAATTATGTGAGCATTTAAAATGTGAACCACCTACTGTAACCAATATGGTCAAGTCTCTTGAACAAAATGGATTTATATATCGTAAGCGTGATGAACATGATGCTCGTGTGATGCGCATTTTTTTGACAGATGAAGGAAGATTGTTGGAAAAACCAGTAGATCAGAAATGGAAAGAGCAACAGGAAAAGTTACTAGACTCTATCTTTCCAGAAGAGCGTGTGTTTTTAAGAAGGCTTTTAAAACAAATGGAGAGCAACTTATCCTAAGTTGTTCTTCCTTAAATCATTGCAAATGCATCATTTTATTTCAAAATATAGTTAGCTTGCTAAGTAAAGGAAAGATAAATATGGAACAGAAAAAGGAAATGCAGTTATCTTTACAAATGATTTCAGGGTATGGCGCTGAATTCAATGCTTGGAGAATGCCCGGTGCCGATCCAGCTGCCTATACAAATATAGATAGTTATGTAGAACGTGCGAAGTTAGCCGAGCAAGGTAAGTTCCAAATGATCTTTATTGCAGACACACCAGCATTAACAAGTAGCTTGGGTCATAAGACACCTATGTTTCCGATGGACCCGATGCTGGCTTTGATGGCTGTCGCTAGAGAAACCAAGTACATTGGTCTTGTTGCTACACTATCTACAACTTTTAATTACCCGTACAATCTAGCACGTCAATTCAAAGCATTAGATGTGATCAGTCATGGACGAGTAGGCTGGAATGCTGTGACGACATCCGATCCTAATGTAGCCGCTAACTTTGGAAGCAAGCCTATTAATCGTCAAGAAAGATACGAAAAAGCGCATGAAGCTATAGAAATAGTTCAAGCTTTATGGGGAAGTTGGCAAAAAGATGCCTGGACATTGGATGTAGAGACAGGGCAATTTGCAGATATGGACAAAATCCAACCGGTTCATCTTCAAGGTCAACACTATGCGACTCGTGGGCCACTGCCTATTCCACCATCTGAGCAAGGTCAGCCTGTAATTTTCCAAGCAGGAGGAGGTCAGGAAGGGTTAGAGTTAGCAGGGAGATTCGCTTCCGGGGTCTATGCTAATCCTTATGATATTCAATCTGCAAAAGAACACAGAGAAGCTATTCGGCAAAATGCTATCCAGTTCGGTCGTGATCCTGATGATATTAAAATGTTTGCAGGGTTTATGTTTTCATTAGGAGCCACAGAAGAAGAAGCACTTATGCGTCGCAAACAACTTATGGATTTCAATCCTGAAGAGATTCCAGGTAGAGTCAGTTATCTCGGTTCTATGATTAATGTACCGTTATCTATACATTCGGTAGATATCGATCAACCCTTAACAACCGAGCAACTTCAATATGCTTATGCAAGCCCGATGGACCCTCGTGCACCCAAAGCGTTACAATTGCTACAACAAGGCTTATCTATTCGGGATGTGCTGGCTCATGGAGTAATCAATTATCATCCTGTGGTGGCAGGTACACCTGTGCAAGTGGCTGACTTTTTAGAAGAATGGTTTCTTGCTGGGGCATGTGATGGATTTTCGATTGTACCGGATGCATCGTTTGATGGAGTGGCTGATTTTGTTCATCTAGTCGTTCCTATTTTACAAGAACGTGGTGTATTTCATAAAGAATACGAAGGAAATACCTTGCGTGAAAATATGAAAGTTCCTTATCAATATGGAGTACAAAAAGGAGATTATAAACATGACTAAAAAAACAAAAGTAGGTATTATCGGTGGGTCTATTAATAACGGATGGGCAAGTGGTACACATATTCCAGCTCTTCAGCATCTTGAGGAGTATGAGCTAACAGCAGTAGGAACAAGTAATAAAGAAAGTGCTCAAAAAAGTGCAGAGGCTTTTGAAGCCACTCATGGTTTTGATCAAATCGAAGAACTGGCTCAACATGATGATGTAGATATGGTAGTCGTTAGTATCAATGTCAAAGAGCATTATGATGCAGTCAAAACTATTATTCCTACAGGTAAGCCGATTTATAGCGAATGGCCATTGGGATCTACGACAGAAGAAGCTATTGAAATGCAAGAATGGGTAGCAACACATCATATTCCAACAGCAATCGGTTTACAAGCGCGACAAGCTCCTGCTATCAACTATGTGAAAGACCTTATTGCGGAAGGATATATAGGAAAAGTATTGTCTGCGCAATTAAGAGTGTCGATGCAAGGTATGGGTGCCAAAGCTGATAAATCTACAGCTTACTTGTTTGATCGCACATCTGGCGGTAACTTGCTCACTATAGTAGGTGGACATAATATCGATGCATTTACGTATATGCTTGGGGATTTTGCAGAACTTTCAGCGACAACAGCGCAACAATTTGCTAAAGTGCAATTAGAAGATATCCAGAAAGTCATCGAAAAAACAACAGATGATCAAATTCTAGTTACAGGAAAATTAACCAGTGGTGCTGCTGCTAGTATCCATATTCAAGGCGGAGTCAAACATCCTAAAGGCGTTACACTTGAGATCTTTGGAGATCAAGGAAGTATTGTTCTAACAGCACCAATGACGATTCAATTTGGATCACATCAATTGCTAGGCGCAGGAGTAGGAGATGCAGAGCTTCAAGAATTAACGATTCCAGATTCATATTACTCTGTACCTGAGTCTCTCAAAAATGATCCGGGTTATGTTCTCAATATTGCTCAGGTCTATCATAAATTTGCTCAAGATATTCAAGAAGGAACATCATTAACACCAAATTTTGCAGATGCAGTCAAAGTTCATCAGTTGATTGATGCGATACGAAAGTCGGCACAAACAGGCGAACGTCAATATCTTTAAGTTCATTTTACTCATAGAAAAAGAAGGGCTAATCCTTGATGATTAGTCCTTCTTTTTTTGTTCACTATGATTTAGATATTCGTAGTTAAGGTTGAAAGCGATAACCTACACCCCATACGGTCTGGATATAGCGAGGGTTACTTGGATCTTCTTCTGTTTTTTCACGTAATCGATTAATATGGACAGCTACTGTGGCATTATCGCCAATGGATTCGAATCCCCAGATACGCTCATACAATGTATCTTTACTAAATACATTATTGGCATTCATAATCAAAAAGTAGAGCAGGTCGAACTCTTTTTTCTTCAATTCTAGTTCTTTACCATCCAAATAAGCACGGTGAGCTTGAGTATTAATCGCAAACGAACCGATTTCAATATGACTACTTCGAGGGGAATCGTTTTTTCCTTTGATACGATCATACTGAGCTAGATTAGATTTCACTCGTGCCACCAGCTCATTAGGGGAGAATGGTTTGACAATATAATCATCTGCCCCCAGACCTAATCCTCGAATCTTATCTATATCTTCCTGCTTGGCGGTCACCATAAGAATCGGAATATCTAGCTTTTCGCGTAATCTACGACATACAGAAAATCCATCTTCACCGGGTAACATCAGATCAAGTAGAATCAGATCGAATTGTCCGGATAATGCTTGTTCTGCACCGGTGATTCCATTGTCTGCAATCTCGACTGCAAAATGATTGATTTCAAGATAATCCCGTTCTATCGATGCAATCGCTTCGTCATCTTCTATAATGAGTATTTTTCTCATCGTATATCCTCCTGCTTAATCAATGGCAGCTCGATAATAATCTGTAATCCACCTGATGATGCATGCATAGCTTTGATTGTGCCACCCATACGTTCGACTGCTTTGGATGTAATCGCAAGCCCTAATCCGCTACCTCTGTTAGGATTATTACGTGAAGGATCACTTCGATAAAATAAATCAAATAATTGGGGTAGAGATTGTTCAGGTACACCGGGCCCATCATCACTGATACTAATCGTGATCTGATCATGATCAACACGAGTCTCAATATGCACCCACCCACGTTCTTTATGCTTATAGTTTAAGCTATTTTCTACAATATTCGTAAATATACTATCTAATTGCAATTGATCTGCAAAAATAACAGCTTTCTGATCTGAAAAAGAAGTAGTGATATACAAGCCTTTACTTCGATATTCTTCGGCTGTGGCTTTGACTAGCGATTCCAATTCATAATTCACATCTAATAGCTCAGGATCATACGGATAATTACCCAGATCCATTTTGGAAAATAGAAAGATTTTGGCAACCATTCGGTCGATATCTCTTGCTTTGGTCTGAATCATCGTAATGTACTTATGTTGCGCTTCAGGTGTATTAGCAACGCCATCTAGCAAACCTTCCGAATAGGCACGAATCGAAGTCAGTGGAGAGCGCAGGTCATGGGAAATACTTGCTAATAGTTCTTTACGACTTTCTTCTTGACGCTGAATTAACTGCATCGACTGTTTTAATTGTAATGCCATATCGTTGAAATCATGACATATCGCTGCAAATTCATCTTTACTCTCATATTGGATACGTGTATCTAGATTACCATCTCTAATCTGCTGCACACCTACGACCAGTGTATCCAGTGGTTGACTGATTCGTTTGAATACAAAATAGGTGAGAAAGCGATTAGTAAAAAAGATCGTGACGATAATACCTATACCAAATAAAATCATAAAAAGTGTGATTAACATCTGGTACTGACTATAATACCCATCATCACTGTTTCCATTTTCGTGAAAAGAATCGAATGTCGAAATAACATACGTTTGGTTATTAATAGCGACTTTTTTGCTATACACATCTTCTTCGGAAAGATAGATACTGCCTTCTCCACTCAAAGACCAGATCGCGTTTATCATTTTATTATTAGGATCGATATCAAGCTTGCCCATATTTAATAATAACGTGCGAGAATTGTAATCGTGTACCGTCAATCGCATAGAATGCTTTTGTAAATAGTCTTCTAATTGCTTTTTCTCAGCTGTTTTTTGTTTCTGAGGGTTTTGAATAAGCTCGGTAGCCACAGAAGTGATTTTTTCAGGCACATCATAAATCGAGCTTTCACTGTTATATTGATTTTTCCAATACTGGTACGATAGATATTGTCCTGCTCCGATAATAATAGCCGAAATAAGTACAGGTATGACAATCATCAAAATATTAGAAATGATCAGGCGTTGCTTAATAGTCATACCACGTACTCCTTTTAATGTGTATAAGTGATTACGGATGTATTGTAGCATTTAATCGGTACGTAGCGCATAAATAGGTCGTAATCGTGCAGCTTTATTGGCAGGAATAATCCCGAATAGTACACCGATCACAAATGAAAATACAAAAGAAATCGTCACCATATTCCACGCATATTGAATTGGAAATGGAGTGAACTTGCCAGCAATCCATACCAATCCAAGCCCTACACCGATACCCAGTAACCCGCCAAGAGTACTTAAAAATATCGATTCAATCATAAATTGAATCAATATATTACTCTTTTTCGCCCCGATCGCTTTGCGAATACCAATCTCACGAGTACGTTCATTTACCGATACGATCATAATATTCATAATCCCGATTCCACCCACAATCAGTGAAATACCCGCAATTCCTGCTAAAGATGCTGACATTAACGCATTGGTTTTTTCCATCGATTTGATCATTTCTTGAGCATCAAATATATCGTAAGCAGAAGAATCTTTGAATTTTTGTTCAAGGCTGTTAGCAAGCATCGCTTTGACCGTAGGAATATCTTGTTCAGTCACCGTTTTGACTTCAAACGTTTGAATACCTTTGGTCTGCAAAAAGCGTTCTGCTGTAGCCAGCGGGATCAGAATCTTCTCATCATTAGAACCCATTAAGCTAGTGCCTTTACTTTGTAACAAGCCTACAATTTTGAATGTTTCTCCATTAAGACGTATATCCTGACCGACTGGATTCTCACTGCCAAATAGAGTTGTTGCTGTAGAAGAACCAAGCACAGCTACTTTTTGCCGATATTGACTATCGATATTCAGAACGAATCGTCCCGATTGTACATGAAAATCTTTCACATGCTCATAGGCAGGGATAACACCTTCTAAGGATACATCGACATTGTTGTTACGGTACTTGGCAGTGACATTACCTGAAAGGGTAGGAGAGACACCCGATACTCCTTTGATCTTGTTGTAGGCAATCACTTCATCATACGTAAGCGAACTGGTAACTCCTCGCCCCATAACATTCACCGAAAGTAAATTGGTTCCCATATCGCCAAATTGGTCACTAATCTGACCATTAAAGCTCATCCCCACAGACACGACCAGAATAACGGAGGATACTCCAATAATAATACCTAACATGGTCAAAAAAGAACGTATTTTATTACTAATCACACTGAGCAAAGCCATACGTACACTTTGAAAAAAGATCATTCAGGATTCCTCCGATCTTCAGTCAACACCCCATTTTGAATACGAATCACTCGCTTGGCTTGATCGGCAATATCTAGATCATGGGTAATCAGAATAATCGTATGACCTTGTTGATTCAGTGTTTTAATCATTTGCATCACTTCTTTACCTGTATGGGTATCGAGTGCACCTGTCGGTTCATCTGCCAGTAGCAAAGGAGGATCGCCAGCAAGAGCACGAGCAATCGCTACACGCTGTTGCTGACCACCCGATAACTGATTCGGGCGATGATACATCCGTTCATGCAATCCAACTTGCTCTAATGCCTGACTTGCTCTTTTTTTACGTTCACGATAAGACAATCCACGATAGATCAGAGGGAGTTCTACATTTTCGATTGCCGATAACTTAGGCAACAGGTTAAAACTTTGAAAAATAAACCCGATTTTCTCGTTACGAATTTTGGCAAGGCGATTATCCGATGTTTTGCGTACATTTTGCCCATCGAGTATATATTCTCCGCTGTTTGGCAGATCAAGGCATCCGATCATATTCATTAATGTTGATTTCCCTGATCCGGAAGGGCCGATAATCGCTACAAATTCACCGTGATTCACTGTCATCGAGATATCTTGTAAAATAGGCATTCGTTGTCCTGCCATCATATAGCCATGATTCATATGATTGATCTGTATCAGTGGCTCCTGACTCATGGTGTGCCACCGCCTGTAGAAGAACTATCGCTACTATTATCAGTCGTTGTATTGCTACTGTCTGTTGACGTGTTGCTACTGCTATCTGTAGAAGAACTATCGGTCGAACTACTATCTGAAGTTGGGGTAGAACTGCTATCATCTGATCCACCCATATTAGACATCGTACTTGCTGATGCAGATGTACTCAATCCGCTCATATCACTGGATGGAATAACGACCAGATCTCCTTCTTTTAGACCACTTTTGATTTCAATTTGACTATCATCGTGTATACCGATACTTACTTTCTGCTCGGTAGTGGTATCTGGTTGTGCATTTTGCGTTCCAGCCGATACTCTAGCTTTTTGAACCACATATTGATTCCCTTGCTGAATCACCGACTCAATAGGCAACACAAGAATATTTTTTTTCTGTTCTACCAAAATCGTAGCTTGAGCTGACATTCCTGCTTTAATCTCACCCGGTTGATCAAGATGGATAGTTACACCAAAAGTAGAAACACCATTTTTGATCGCACCTTCATTCGCAATCATAGATACTTTGCCATTATAGGTTTGATCAGGAATAGCATCTAGCTGAAGGGTAGCTTTTAATCCTTGATGAATTTTGAGAACGTCTAACTCGTCAACCTGAATGGTAGCGCTCAAATCTTGATAATCAATAATGGTAAATGCTTCTGCGCCACTACTTACAGCCCCACCTGGAGAAACGCTCATTTTGGTAATCGTGCCACTGATTGGAGACAGTAATGGAGCAGGAGCGGCTTGATCTTTTTGCAAACGTGCAATTTCGGTCTCTGTGACTGTGATATCGTCTTTTCCTTTTTCAATACCTAGACGAGCACTATCAAGTTCTGTGGGTGTAGCGTTGTTCATAACAAGCTGTTTGTACTGTTCTTGCTTATCTTGTAGATCGCTTTGTTGTTGCTTGAGTGTATTGGTCTGTTGGGTGATATCTTTAGCATTATCTTTGTTTTTATACGTGAACAAGACTTGCCCTTTTTGAACACGGGTATTGATCTTAGCATTAACCTGATTAATATTACCTTCATGATCCGCATAGACGACAGTCTGACTTGTTGGTTTAATTGACCCAGCACCTTTGATCAACACGGTAATTTCTCCTTTTTGTACAGGAATAGAAGGAGTGGGTTCAACGACTATTTCTTCTTGCGACTTCGGCCAGAGAACATAACCAGTAACCGCCGAAGCGACTAAAACAATAATAATAGCTAGTGTAATCCAAATTCGTTTTTTACTATTCATAGGTTCCTCCGTTATTTAGCAGATGGATCTGTAGATTGATTTGGTTTGGTGCTAGGACTTGGATCTGATGAATCCGGTGGACTCGTTGTCGGAGGTACACTTGGATTGGTTGTTGGATTATCGACAGGTGATGATGGCTGTGTATTTACGATATTCGCTGTGTAATCGATTCTGTAGCTTTGTGTACCCAGAAGGATGCGCTCTCCTTCAAATTCATCATACACATTGATCAAGAAGCGGCCACCTTTCATTGTTTTGTATACATTGCTATTGAGTGTAGTGGAATAAGGGACTGATTTGCCTAGAGTTAAATCGGTTCCGGGTACCATCGTTTTCTCTTGCATTTGACCGGATGGATCAACCCACTGAATAATCAGATTATGCCCGTACGTACCCATATTGTAGGTATTGTCTTTGCTAAAGTTATAGGTCATATTCAAAGCGATACTTTCCTGACCTTCTGCTAATGAACCTGTTGCACCTGTAATCGCAAAGCGGTACGGGAACAACTCCATCTCACTACTTACACTAGCCACAACCGGTGGAGTCTGTTTGTTAAGCCCCAGTTCAACTGCATTGATATATCCTGTCGGTGTTGTCGTTGCAGTAGACAGTTTGCCATCATTAATCGCTTCACCTAGATATAGTGTGAGTCCAGAGGTATTGATTGAAGTCGGTAATTTGCTCCATACAGTAATCAAGTTTTTCCCATCCGGTCCGACCGATTTATCGGATTGATTCACTGTTGCTTCATAATATTCATTATTTGGTGTTTTGTAATAAGCAACGAGACGTGCAGGGGTCGAAGTACGCTTTTCTTCACTCTTCATTTCAAGTTCGGTATAAGCGATCTTTTGACTTGCGCCTTCATACATCATCGTACGTCGCTCTTTGATTTCTGCTTTTTTACCTGTAGTCTGGATATGGAAAGAAGCACCAGGAGCTATTTTGGCAATATTAGAATTAATCTGACCGACTTGAAGAGATAAAAATGGATTATCGCTATCCAGTGAATTAGTATTAGGATTCGTTATATTGGTTGTAGTACTGTTTGTATCATTGTTGGCAGTATCTACCGTAGGATAAAGTTCAATTTTTAGTTGCGATAGATCCAGATCCGCACTGAAATGACTAACCAGATAGTAAACTTTGCTTTGTCCTGCATCTAGTGAGTTATCTGCTTGTTCCGCAATGATCTGCACAGGGCTACTGATTCGATTATTTTGTGCTTTGATCGATCCGCCCAGAGTAGGTAATGTAACCGAAGAAGTACCTGCATTACGTAGACGAATTTTGGCTACTACGATATCTTCAGCTGCCCACGGCATACGTTGGAACGATTCCAGAGTCACGCCAAAGCTACCCACATTATTATCAAAGGTATATTCCGTTTGAGCCGATTGATTCTGCTCCTGACTGTAAGGAATCATATAAAAAGCAGTCGGTAAAATAATCGGACTTGATTCTTGGGTACGATCGGATACCTGCGTATTAGTCGTCGTATTGCTCGGAGTGGGGGCTGACGATTCTAACAACTGCAAAAGTAGCTGTTGCTGTTTTAATTGCGCTGGAATTTCAGCAGATAGTTGAATTTGCTTTTCTTGTAACGGTTTGAGTGCTAGATTGGTTAATGCTTTGGTATTAATTGGGAAGGTATATCCTTCTATTGTTTTTATCGATGCTTCATAAGTAGGTAAAAGGATAGCCTGATTGCCTATATTTTTGACTCTAAATTGCATCGTCCATACAGCTTTATCTCCGCTTGTAGAAATTGTCGCTTTTTTCAACTGCGTCTCAATCGTGATGCCATCGACGGTTATTTTTCGAGATGCGGATACAGGAACAGTTAGACTCGAAGGGCTTACCTTAGGTAGCTTAAACGCTACAATAGGTAGTTCGATATCCGTTGTCGTACTGGTAGTTGAAGTTTCACTTTTAGGATCCGTTTGAGCGGTATTGCTAGTGATCTGTAACGACATATTGGTCGTGTTGAGATAAGCAGGGATAGCAACGATATAACCGACACTTTTGGTATCGCCAGGTTGAATCGAGATATCACGGCTAGCGTAATCTAACTGCATTTCAAAATTAGAGCGATTAGACGATTGTAAATACGTATGGTACGGAGGACGATCTAACCCTTCTGTACTTAGATTGGTTACTTGTAAAGCTAGACGAGCATATAACTTATTATTAAAACGAACGATTTGTAACTGTTGTGGCTTGAGATTAAGTAGTAAATTACCGATCGTTACTTTTTTACTTTTTCCTTGAGCTATCGCAGGCGAATATGTCGAAGGGATCGTAAATGTACCTAGCTTTTTCTCATAATTGGAACTATTAAAATCCCAACCATACATAATGATCTGACTGCTGGCTAAAGTATTGTCTTTTTTCATATCTACATAGTATGTGATTGCTTGAGTAGACTTTGGTGAAATCGTCACTTGATCTTTCTGATCGGGAATAGGTATTCCTTTGACGGGAGAAGTATGTGTTGTTTTCACTCTAGAAAAGCTATTCATTAATTTGTATGGACTGGATGTTTGGTTAGTATAGCTCAGTGTGTAGGTTAGAATGTTACCTGTATTTTTACTAGCTAATTGGATATCTGTTACTTTCACACTCACTCCAGATTGAAGCGAGATGGAAGAAAGTGCTTTTAACGAAGCGCTCGTAAAAGTGGTGCTCTGAGTAGTCGTAAGGTGCGTGGGAGCTGCAAGTACAGGGTTATTGATCGTCTGGCTTAGTGCAACCATGCCTGCGAGTACTACTAAATATGCAGGGTATTTCTTCATATCTTGTTCCTCCTGATCTTCATCATCCCTATAAAGGTTGAATTATAGATTGATCTTAGAGGAGAAAGTTAAATTACACATAAACAAAAGCAAACTATTTCTGTACAGGAGTTAAATTAAATATAAAATTTTTATAAACTGGGAGATGGATATACATATAATTCAAAATGATGCTCAAGTAATAATCCCAATCGTTCAGCCATAAAAGAGGGAGGGTGAGGTTTCTTATTCTTGAGCCACCATTCCACTACACCTAGAATAGCCGCTCCTAAAAACTGAATATCTACATAATCGCCTTCTGTTAATTTTCGCCCTCCTTCGTCTATTATGCCTTGTTCTAATTCTTGAAGAAAAAAATCTAAGAATCGAGTACGAAAAAAAGAACTTCCTTTACTAGCTAGCATGGCAGAGAAGAATGAATACTGATTTTCAAAGTATTCGAACCATAATAATGCTGACTCCATATAAGTAGCATTCATGTCTTCTGTATTGCAAATTTCTTGCATCTCTTCAATATGTTCTTGAATCAGCTTATCTAACAAATCGAATTTGTCGGTATAATGCAAATAAATTGTTCTTCGGCTAACATCTGCTTGATCCGCAATATCTTGTATCGTAATCTGGTCAAACTTTTTGGCAATCATGAGGTCGATAATAGCTGATTTGATAGCTTTTTGCGATTTTCGTACTCTTCGATCGATCTGTACCATATCTGAAGCACCATCTTTCTTTATCTTAATACACAGTTCTAAAAAGAATGTGAACTAATACACGAAAATTATATTTTTAATCATTGTAAATGCTGTAGTTCTCTTTACTATTATACATAGTTATTCCTTAATGCACGAGTGTGCATTTTTGAACCGAATGTATTCATGTAATCACCTAAGGAGGAATATAGAAATGAAAGTTACCGTTATTGGAGCGACAGGAGCCACAGGTAAGAAAGTGGTAGAGCGTTTACTTGAATTAGATCATGAAGTTACCGCTGTCGCTCGTCGACCAGAAGTAATTGCACCTACCGAGCAACTTCATGTTTATCAGGGAGATGTGTACAATACATCTAGTATGATCCAAGCTATGATAGGTGCAGACGTAGTGATCAGTTGCATCGGCCCAGCGACTAACTTCTCATCACGTCATCCGCTGTCCAAAGGGTTCTTGAATGTTCTTGCAGCCAATTTTTCACCGGGTACTGTGATGTCAGAAGGGATACCGAATATTTTATCTGCTTGTCAGCAAGCAGGAGTTCAACGTCTAGTGATGCAAAGCGGGATTAATTTGAGTAATGGAAAAGAACTTTCGGCTGTAAATCAGAGTGCAGTACGTACTATGCGATTTATTTTCTCAAAAGCAATCAAAGACAAAACGATCGCTGAGCATGCAGTAATCGAAAGTAAGCTAGATTGGGTAATTGTACGTCCTTCTGTACTGAGTCATACCGCTAACTCTATAACGTATACAGCAGGGCCCTTAACACGTATTGCGCCACTTCGTCCTTTATCCTTTGTAGACTGCGCAGACTGTCTTGTTCGAGCAGCGACCAGTGAGCCATCATGGATCAAAAAGATCATTAATGTTGGGCAATCATAACTTACGTATTTGTTCCATAGCTAGCCTGAATTTCTTTTAAAAATGTATCTGCCGCTGTTGAAAAGATCTGATCTTTTTTCCAAACCATCACTAAACCCGTTTCAAGTCGGGGTTCAAGTGGTTTGAAGCAAAGTGGGCTCTCGCTAGACGTATTCACAATCTTATCTAACATTAAAGCGTATCCGATGCCTTCTTCTACCATAATGGCGGCATTGTAAGCAAGATTATACGTAGTCACAATATTCAATGTATCAAATAGACCCCCAAACCAATCTACAAATTCATTTTGGGTAAACGATTGCTTGATGACTTGCCTTGAGCAGATCAACGGTAAGTCTATCAGGTCGGTTGGTTGGATCGTTTTTTTCTGAGCAAGTGGACTATCTTTACGCATAACAACGCCCCAGACATCGGTAGCAGGGATATGGATGTAATTATATTTAGATATATTAACCGGTTGAATCAAAATGCCAAAATCAAGTAATCCTTTATCTAATCGTTGGGTTACATCTTCAGCATTTCCACTATAGAGGTGGTACTTGATATCAGGATAGTTCAACTGTAATTGCTTAACTCCTCGTGCAATCTGCTTCATAGCTTCTGTTTCTCCACCACCAATATACACATCACCACGTACTGTTTCTTTCATAGATTGAAATTCAGCTTCTAGTTTATCGACCATTTCTATAATTTCTTCTGCTCTTTTTCGGAGTAATATACCTTCATCTGTCAGAATCACATGATGGCTACTACGCACAAATAGTGCTTTGCCTAATTGCTGTTCCAAATCTTTCAATTGTCTGGATAACGTAGGTTGTGTCATATGTAATGATGCCGCCGCCCCTGTAATACTTCCTTCTCTTGCAATAGCCAAAAAATAACGCAACACTCTAATTTCCATACCTATTCCTCCTTTGTATATTTACATAAATAGAAATGCTTAATAAGCATATCATAGTATAAGATATGAGTATTTGCTATATATATTGAGGTTGCTACAATAAATAGCAGAGAACGAACACAGAATATTCTTAGCCGGCTAAAGCATATTCATATCATTTCAAAAATCAATCTATGTATCACTAGGAGAAAAAAATGAAAGTCACTACTAAACAGAATACATTTGGATTTGCATTGTTGTTAGCTTCATTTTCTGCATTGGGGCCATTTACTGTAGATATGTATCTATCGTCTCTACCCGAAATTATGAGCTATTTTCAAACCAATACATCGATGATTCAAACGACATTAACCGCTAGTTTATTAGGTTTGGGAATCGGTCAGTTGGTGATGGGGCCTTTGAGTGATATCTATGGACGACGTTATCCTTTATTAATTTCGATCATTCTCTATTTTATTTTTTCAATCGCTTGTGCTTTTGCGCCTAATATTGAACTGTTTATCGGTATTCGATTTGTTCAAGGGTTTGTAGCTTCGGCAGGGCTTGTTATTTCTCGTGCAATTGTACGGGATCTCTATAATGGATCAGAATTAACTAAATTCATTTCACTGTTAACGATGATTAGCAATGTTGCTCCACTTATATCACCGCTCGCTGGCAGTGGAGTGATCGCATATACTTCATGGAATCATATATTTATCGTTTTGGGGCTGTTGGGTATTGTACTTACGTTGTTAACCCTATGGGGGATAACCGAGACTTTACCTGCTTCAAAGCGTGTAGCTGGTCATTTTGGACAAGTGATTGGAAATTATAAAGAATTATTTCGTGATCGGTTATTTATGAGTTATGCACTGGGGAATGGGATTTTGTTTGCCGGAGTATTTGCTTATGTATCAGCAACTCCGTTTATTTATCAGAATATTTATGGAGTTTCTCCTATGGTATTTTCGATTCTATTTGCACTAAATGGAGTAGCGATTATGTTAGGATCGCAATTGGTAAAGTATCTGGCAGGGCATATGGCGGAACGGCGCATTTTCGCGATCGGATTGATGTCTGCTTTTGTAGCCAGTGCCGTTATTCTTGTGATGACGTTATCTTACGGGTCGTTGTTCGGATTAGTCATCGCTCTGTTTTGGTTTGGCTTTTCGATTGGATTGATAGGGCCTGTGTCATTCTCTTTGGCTATGGAATCGCAAGGTCATATCGCTGGAAGTGCTTCAGCTGTACTGGGTGTGTTACCTTTTTTATTAGGTTCATTTACTTCTCCACTGGTAGGACTTTCTGGAGAATATTCTGCCCAGCCATTCGGAATCGTTATTTTTATAGTGAGCTTATTATCTCTGATATGCTATAAAGGTTTAAATTCTGCATCTACAAGCAAAGTCATCAATAACCAGTAAAAAACAGAAAAAAATAAAGCGTGGAAGAGCAGACAATTATCTGCTTCCACGCTTTTGTTATATTACCAATTAAGACCAGCGATCAAACCAGTGAATATCGGTAATGATATCTTGCTCTAATGGAATACCATACGTTTCGTTGATCCATTTCAAGCTATTCAATTTATTTTTGACTACTTCTGCTTCTTCAGGAGACAACTGCTTATCCATGACTTTGATTACTATAAATTCACTCCAAAAATCATAAAAAATAACAGGTGCTCCTATAGCTTCTTCAACAGCTTGGAAAAAACGTCCACGAGGTTCGCTATCACCTGCCATAATTGTATCCATAAAGTCGATAGAGAAACGGATACTATGATAGTTCACTGATGCTTGAGCAGAAGAAGATTGCAACGATTGGGCTTGATCGCCTGTTGTTGCTGGACTTGATACCACTTGAGATTGATCAATATCTGCCGCAGATACCAATGTCATCGGGAGAATAGAAGCGAATAACGTAGCAGATAATAATACAGATGATAATTTTTTCATTATAAAACCTCCAGTATAAGTGTAGTTGAATTACGCAAGTCAGATCATAAAGCCATGTTCAAAGTAGTTACAACCTTTCAAACGTAAAATAGAGTTAGTATGTACTCAATTCCCCCCTTTATTTATTAATACATAGATGTTGGAATTACAAATAAATTATATAATAATTTCTTTTTCATTAATATACCTTAATTGTTAAATTATTCTTTTTATATTATAAAATAAAAAGTACTTGCTATCTTATAAAACATATTATAAAATGTTGATACATCAATCGTTGATGAATCAACAGTTTTTATTTTGATGCACATGAGATGTGAAAAAGGAGAATAAACATGAACAAAACCGCATTAGTGACAGGAGCCAATAAAGGCATTGGATTTGAAATTGCCAAACATTTATTACAAGCAGGGTACCATGTTCTGGTTGGCGCACGAGATCAGGAACGTGGAGAAACAGCTGTTCATACGCTTAAAGCATTTGGTGATGCAGAGTTGTTATTGATCGATGTCGCTGATCTGCAAAGTATTGATCGAGCTGTCGCAACGATTAATGATAACTATCCACAATTAAGTCTGCTGGTAAACAATGCCGGTATTTCAGGAGATATGCATAAAGTGGGCTGGGAATTTGAAGTGGAAGAACTTGTGACTACGCATCAAGTCGACTTTATTGGTCCATTTGCACTTTCTAAAGGATTATTACCTTTGTTAATTGCAAATAAAGGCACCATTCAAAATATCAGTATTCCTATTGAGCCATTATCATTCTTTAATGCCTTTGCTTATCAGACAGCAAAAGCTCCTTTGAATGTGATGACTAAATCATGGGGAATGAGTTTTGAGAAAGAAAATATACCGGTCGAAATTTTCGCTGTTATGCCAGGAGCCGTATCTACGGATCTAAATGGCAATATGACAGGAGATTTTGTGAAAACAACTGCTCAAGCTGCTGAGATTATCGTTAATTATGTATTAGATGATGAGAATCACAATGGACAGGTGATCAATTACGATGGGACGTTATCTGTATACTGATCTAGCTAGACCTATATTTTATAAAGATAGAACACGTACTTTTAAAAAAAAACCTCTTTCTTAGCTGAAGAAAGAGGTTTTTATCTATAGAGAAGTGCGTTAGCAAGTAAACAAGCTGTTTATAGTGAATTTACATACCTTTTAAAGGGTTATTATGTAGCTGTATTCTACATTTTTTTCATATATATAAGCATAACGATCAAGTGCTGATTTACTTGTAAAAAAGGGATTTAAGTTGTATATTGTCTAATACACTGTCTACCTGTAGTCAGCAAATATAATGATGAAAGATGGGATGGTTTTGAGGAAAGATTGGTCAGAAGAAAGTGCGTTGTTATACCAAATGTATCGTGTAAACAATGCTATCAATACTACATTCGATGCTTATATTAGTATCAGCCAATCTCGCTTTGAAATACTTGCCTTACTATATCAGGAAACTGAAATTAGCCAAAGTGATCTACAAAAAAAAGTGACGATTGATAAAGCAGCTGTTGCGAGGCATTTGAGACAGCTTGAAGATAACAAGATAGTCTCACGAAGACGCAAAGATGGAGATAATCGTATTATTTTAGTGCAATTAACTGACTATGGTAAAGAAGTTATTGAAACTTCGCAAACAGAGAAAGAGCATTTTGCAAGTGAGCTATTAACCAATATCAGTGAGACCGAATTTAATACGCTCAAAAAAGTATTAGACCAGTTAGATAAAAATGTGAAGCACATGAAAGACAATGCGTAAGAAGATATATCTAATAAATAAGGCATACGATTAGATACTAATATACAGACAAATATGGATAAAAAGTCGGTCTATACTGATCGACTTTTTTATCTTTTTGTAAAAAGAAAGATTAATTCTTGCTATTCAGGAGCGTTTATTATATATTTGTTGATACATCAACGTTGATATGTCAACAAATATAATTCTGGAGGAATAATCCTATGAATATGATCAAAGATAAAAAGAATGAACTTTTAAGTGCTTATCAATTTAGACACGCATGTAAAAACTTTAACACTGACTTAAAAATTTCAGATGATGATTTTCAGTTCATTTTAGAAACAGCAAGATTATCTCCAAGTTCCTTTGGTTTGGAACCGTGGAAATTTGTTGTAGTGCAAGAGAAAGCACTTCGTGACCAGTTAAAACCTATTGCAGGTGGTGCTCAAAGGCAGATACCGACTTCAAGTCATTTGGTTTTTATTTTAGCAAAAAGAGCAAGTGAATTAACTTTCGATTCTGAGTATGTCACTCATATGATGAGCAATATTCAACAAATGCCAGAAGAAGTCGTAACATTTGTTTCAAGCATGTATAAAATGTTCACAGAAGTTGAATTAGAAAATAATGCTCAATGGATTCACGAGTGGGCATGCAAACAAAGTTATATTGCAATGGCAAACATGATGACAGCCGCCGCTCATATTGGTATTGATTCTTGTCCAATTGAAGGAATTGATAGAGAAAAAGTAACTTCTTTATTTCACGATGAAGGCATTATAGATAAAAATGAATTTGGGGTTGCTTGTCTTGTTGCTTTTGGTTATCGCACAGAAGATCCAAAGCGTTCCAAAACAAGACAATCGTTAGAAGACATTGTGGTATGGAAATAAATTATTTTTTGTCAAAAGACGCGCTTGATCTTGATGATGCAACCAGAGAGGGCAGAATATGCTGAAAAAGTAGCGTGTTATTCTGGTCATGTTAATCGGTATCGTAGCTATATGTACGGCTGCATTATGGGCAAATGATCTATATCGTACTTCATTTAGGAGCGCTAATATAGCGCTCTTTTATGTATATGATTACAATAATGCTATATAAGGTATGTCATTTACCGAAGAAAGAGGAAATTACGATGCAACAACATTACTTAACACTACAAGCTATGGCTGATCAAGCTTCAATATCTTCTACAGAATGGGAGTGGTTTGTTCATGCTACAAGTGTGAGGTCTATTCCTAGTGGAGTGGCAATTGTTCAATCGGATGAACCTGTACAGCATGCTTATTTTTGCACACAAGGATTGTTTCGTTTGTATTACATATTACCGGATGGACGAGAATATAATGTTGCTTTTACGTTAGAAAATGATTTTGCAACCTCTTATGGAGCTATGATCACTGGATCAACTTCGAAATATACGATTCAGGCTATAGAAGATTCTATTGTCATCGAGATTCCATATTCTACTTTACAAAATCTTATGGATCGAAGCCATAATTGGGAACGATTTGTTAGAACAGCTATAGAACGACTTTATATCCGTAAAGAAGAACGTGAACGAGAATTATTATATCTATCAGCGTTAGAACGCTATCACGCTTTTTTAGTAAAATATCCAGGACTTGAGCAAAGGATACCTCAATATCATATCGCTTCTTACTTAGGCATCTCACCTGTTTCACTTAGCCGAATCCTACATGAGAATCATTAACCTATGTTAATGCAGTTTGAAATCTTGCACGTTAGACTGGTGATATAGCAACGATATAGTAAACATTACTTAGATGAGGTGAGAGAAGTATGCGACAAATGATGATTGTTTTACTGGAGTTTTATCCTTCTTGGTTAGCCTTACCACGAGAAGAGCGCCGAGAACATGCAGCAGGGTTGCAAGAAATTATCAATAAGTATCGTTCATCCACAACAGTACGTTTTTTTGATGCGGAAGCTTTACCGGGGAAAGAGTATACCGATTTTGTCGTCTGTGAGACCGAAGATATCAAGCAGTATCATTATATGTGGGAAGAAATTCGAGATTCTGAGACATACACCAAAGGATATATGAAAATAAAAGATGTGATTATGGGCTTGGAAAATGCTTTTCAATCTTATGAGCAAGAAGCATTACAAATGCATTCGGAATAACAACATCATTTTGTATGAAATGTGCTTATTTATGATTGATCTATAGCATAGGATTAAATAAAAAAGGAGTGCCTCTCCATGAGCACTCCTTTTTACGTTTACTGCAATTTTATTCCATTTATATAAAAAGATTATGATTCGCTTGCGAAGCTTCTCCCAAATAGTAACCAACGCCAACACTTTTAACATGATCCATTAACTCATCGCGGTGAATGCCCATCAGATCCATCGACATCTGGCAAGCGACCATTTCTACCCCTTGATCGACAGCACCCTGTATCAGTTCTTCTAGAGAAGGAACATTATGATGCTTCATTAGACCACGAATCATTTTAGGACCTGCACCCAACATGTTCATTTGAGATAAACGTAGCTTACGACTACTACGAGGAAGCATCATATCGAACATACGACCGATCATTGATTTGGATATCGGTTGTGGCGATTGTTTACGAATAACAGTCAATCCCCAGAACGTGAAGAACATCGTGACTTTACGTCCACTTGCAGCTGCACCATTAGCAATAATCAAAGAAGCAATCGCTTTGTCCAGATCACCACTAAAGACAACCATGGTACTCGCAGGATCGGCTTCTAAAGCATGTGCAGTTACAAGTTCAGGATTAGGTTGTACTATATTTTTACTGACCACAGCTTCAATCACACCACTGTTGCCACGCTCTAACTTGAGTAGACTCGAGCGAGACATTGTAGCCCATGCTTGGATATCTTCGTAAAATCCGGGATCAGAAGCTTGTATACGCAATGTCTGTCCATCGGGCAATTGATCCATCGATTTTTTCACTTGCATTAAAGGTCCCGGACAACTCAGACCACGTACATCGAGTTCAGCATCTATATGCATAGATTGGATAGACTTCTGTTCATTGTTAGACGATGTATTTGTGTCTACAGTCCATGTTTGTACATGGTCTTCTTTCTTGTGACTATTATTGTTGTCTGATCCTTCGGATGAAAAAGGAGTTGGCTGGAATTGAGCCATACGGTATGTTTTATAACCACCACTCAAGTTCTTCACATTGAACCCATATTGTCGCAAAATCTGTGAAGCTGTATAACCACGTAGTCCAACCTGACAGTACACCCAGATTTCTTTAGACATATCCAGTTCGCTAAGTCGTTGACGAAGTTCATCGACCGGAATAGACAATGAGCCAGGAATATGTCCATTATTATGTTCTAGTTCACTACGTACATCGAGCAGAATCGTCTGATCAGGGCGACGTTCTGCTAATTGATCATAGGTAAAGACCTGTACACGTCCAGAAACTATATTTTCAGCTGCATAACCAACCATATTAACCGGATCTTTAGCCGAAGAATAGGGCGGAGCATAACTTAATTCAAGTTCTGCCAGATCATGAATAGACCCTCTGAAATGAATAGCTGTAGCGATATCGTCGATGCGTTTGTCTACCCCTTCATAACCGATCGCTTGAGCGCCCAAAATGGTACCTTCCGGCGTAAATAGCAACTTGAGTGTAATTGCACTAGCACCGGGATAGTAAGAAGCATGGGAAGAAGGATGAACAATAACACTGTGATAGTTTATCCCAAGACGTTTTAACGTTTTCTCGTTACTCCCCGTAGAAGCAGCAGTCAATTCAAATATTTTAATAACAGATGTACCCATGGTTCCTTTATACGTAGAATTCAATCCAGCAATCCGATCAGCAACGATACGACCTTGTTTATTGGCAGGCCCTGCGAGCGGAATGGTTGTCTGATTTCCGTGAATATAGTCTTTAACCTCAATAGCATCTCCAACAGCATAGATATCCGGCAAGCTACTTTCAAGCGTTTCATTTACAAGGATATGTCCACGTGCTCCAAGAGCAATACCACTGCTTTGTAAAAAGGTAGTATCTGGTGTAACTCCGATAGCAAGAATCACTAGATCAGCATGTTGATTTTGTCCACTTTCAAGTTCAACCCCGATACCTGACTGATGGGAATGAAAGCCTATAACCCGTTGCTTGAACATTAGCTTCACACCGTTTTGCTCCATTTCCTGTGCCAGTAACACTGCCAATTCAGGATCGTACGGAGCCAGTAGCTGTGCATTACTTTCAATCATCGTTACATCTAGACCTGCTTCACGCAAGTTCTCTGCCATTTCTACACCGATAAATCCTCCACCGACGACGATAGCAGATTGTGTATCTTCAGCAGTAACTTTTTCTTTGATACGCTCAATATCCGTTACATTGCGCACCGTATAAAGGAGTGGATGATCATTGCACGGTAGATTTGGAATGAAAGGACGAGCACCCGGAGAGAGAATTAACTTATCATAACTT
Organism: Paenibacillus sp. CFBP13512; assembly: GCF_005233705.1. Lineage (NCBI taxonomy): Bacteria > Bacillati > Bacillota > Bacilli > Caryophanales > Paenibacillaceae > Paenibacillus > Paenibacillus sp. CFBP13512. The sequence continues at coordinate 198,553 of NZ_QGAD01000010.1, forward strand.
TCCTCATATAATCCTTTTTCAAGACTTTGGATCTGGATCGTACGTGTATGTGGATGAATAGCAACCACTTCGCTTTGTGTCCGCACATCAATTTGAAAGCGATCCGCCATTCCTTTTGGCGTTTGTACAAGCAAACGTTCACGATCAGTAATAGAACCCCCAATATAGTAAGGTAATCCACAGTTAGCAAAAGAAATATGAGGTCCTTTTTCAAACATAATAATCTCGGCGTGCTCGTCAAGTCGGCGTAAACGTGCAGCCGCCGATGCTCCTCCAGCGACACCGCCAACAATCAATACTTTTTGACTTTTTGGATTCATGATTCGCAATCTTCCTCTCCAAATAAAATATGGATGATCTGTTCAATTCGTGGATCTGCAAGCAGATAATTCACTTCTAGTCCGCTCCGCTCTGTTGTGACAATGCCTGTACTGCGAAGCTTCTGTAAATGTTGCGAAATCGTCGATTGTGGAATATCCAGACATTCTTGCATATATGAAACGTTACATTTACGTTTGCGTATCAGTCCACGCACGATACATAAGCGAATAGGGTGAGATAAAGCTTTTAATAGATTGGCAGGTTCATCAAATTGTTTTAGATCTTTTACATCAAAAGCAGTAGTATCCATATGAATTCTCCTTATATCGTTATATTAGAATAATACGATATAAGGAATGAGTAGTCAAATGTAGTTTGAAAAGAGAGATTAGGATGATAGAGGGAGGTTGTCATTGGATATGAGGTAATCAATAAAAAGGAACCCATTGTTGCAGGCTCCTTTTTGTATAAAGATTATAAATAAGAGTTACTTTTATTTTTTAATATGCCTGTTAATACATCGCTTTGTTTAACTTTTTGGATCGATAAATTCAAACTGTAATTGCCATGGACAAGTAACGCATCCAGAAAATCATTTAACTGGTCTTGCGAACTGACTTTCAATGTTAAATGATAACAACCTTCGCCAGAAATACGATGTGCTTCGATAACTTCATCCCGTTCATCAATAAAATGTATAAAAGATTTGTGATTGGCACTATTCATCGTAATAATAACAAACGCTGTATAAGCAAGACCCAGCTTGAGTTCATCCACAATCAAAGAATAAGAATGGATCACGCCGTTATCTTCAAGCTTTTTGATCCTATTGCCAACCGCTTGTCCGGTCATATGAATATGTTCTCCAAGATCTTTCCAAGGAATACGTGAGTTTTCTGCTAATATTCGAAGGATCTGATAATCCGTGTGATCAAGTTGCATATAGAAATCCTTTCATCTTGAAATGATTTATTACGAAATGGTTTCGTCAGGTTGTTTTGCGAAATCCAAATAACCTTTATCATTTGATTATACGCTAAAAGTTGTACAGAAATGAAATACCTATTTCTACAAATCTTAATATGTACTTATCGTATCTAAATAAAAGGAGTTTTATAAAATGAATATTCAATTAATCCGTAATGCTACTCTTATCGTTCAATATGCAGGCAAGAAATTTCTGGTCGATCCATTTTTATCTGAAAAGGGCACACTTCCTGCTTTTCCTAATGCCGCTAGAGAAGATCAAAAAAATCCTCTGGTTGCTTTACCTATTTCAATCGAAGAAATAATTAGCGGGGTAGATGCAGTAATTGTCACTCACTTGCATATCGATCACTGGGATGATGCAGCCAAAGAAGCTCTACCGAAAGCAATAACGCTTTTTACACAAAATGAAGAAGATGCTCAAGAAATCCAAAGAGCTGGTTTTACAAATGTTGAAGTGTTACAAACAGATACCGTATACGAAGGTATTCAATTAATCAAAACAAAAGGCGAACACGGACGTGGAGAAATTCTGAATATGGCAGGCAAAGTATGCGGTGTAGTATTCAAGCATCCCACTGAAAAAACGTTATATGTCGCTGGAGATACGGTCTGGTATGAAGAAGTTCAACAGACTATTCAGACGCATCAACCCGAAATCATTGTAGTGAACGGTGGAGACAACCAGTTTATGCAAGGCGGTTCACTGGTTATGAACAAGGAAGACATTTACAATGTATATCAAGCTACTCCAAAATCTCAAATTATCTCTGTTCATATGGAAGCCGTGAATCATTGGAATCTTTCAAGAGAAGATCTAAGAAACTTTGCCATTGAAAAAGGAATGTCTGCTAATGTTCATGTACCTAATGACGGTGAATCGTATACGTTCTGAGGCAATTCTGAGAGTGTATCGTCTAACTAATAATCAATCTAAAAATAAGAGTATCCCTTTGCGGATTGCTCTTATTTTTGTTTATTAAGCTAAATATACAGTTCACAGTCGCTATTAGATCATTTCTTCGATTGACCCTGTTTATCGAGATTATAGATACGATAGTAATATGAGTAGAAACGTAGTTAGTGAATGCAAACAAGGTAAGTTGATCGTATAAGTACCACCAATCATAGTATTTATTGATAATTTAAGAGTTTATGGGCAATCATACCCAATCATGTAGTCGAGTTACTAATGAGTGATAAAGCACGTTGGATCACTAGATAGACGATTCATGTGAATGATGTGTTTAACTGAGGATTTAGGGTTTTAACGTTAGAGATTAGATGATCATTCTTATACTGGAGTTACAAGATTATTTAAAAAAAGTGCTTCTTTCTGATGAGAGGGGTGTGTATACGATATGTCCTTCATGTGTGTACAAAAAACAAAAAAGATGATACATTGAAATCATCATAATACATGCATTGTAAGCGTTTACTAAGTAAAATATTGTCTCTTGGAAAAGGACATTTGTATGTTAGGGAGGGAATGCAATGTCGAGTCAAGCATTAGAACAATTTTTGACTGTGAATATCGAGGATCTAAAGACGAAAGGTCTATATAACGTCATTGACACGCTACAGGGTGCGAATGGGCCTGTTATTCAGATTGATGGAAAGTCTCTGATCAATTTGTCTTCTAATAACTATTTGGGACTCGCAACCGATCAGCGCCTGATTGATGCTTCAGTAAAGGCGGCGCAGACATACGGTGCTGGCGCAGGAGCTGTGCGAACCATCAATGGTACGATGGATCTGCATATTGAGCTTGAAGATAAGCTTGCGCATTTCAAAAAGACAGAAGCTGTTATCGTGTATCAATCGGGATTTAATTGTAATATGGCTGCTATATCTGCGGTAATGGATCAGTATGATGCGATTTTATCAGATGAGCTGAATCATGCTTCAATTATTGATGGCTGTCGCTTATCGAGAGCCAAGGTGATTCGATATAAGCATTCAGATATGGATGATCTAAGGCAAAAGGCGAAAGAAGTTACAGAATCAGGACAATATCATAAAATTATGGTCATCACCGATGGCGTGTTCTCTATGGATGGCGATATAGCTAAGCTACCCGAAATTGCAAAAATAGCCGAAGAATTCGATCTGATTACGTATGTGGATGATGCCCATGGCTCGGGGGTTCTAGGAGCAGGTGCAGGAACCGTCAAGCATTTCGGGTTATCCGACCGCATTGATTTTCAAATCGGTACGTTATCCAAAGCGATCGGCGTTGTTGGCGGTTATGTCGCTGGTAAGAAACAACTGATCGAATGGTTGAAGCTGAGAAGCCGTCCATTCTTATTCTCGACCTCACTACCACCGGCTGCAATCGCTGCTTGTAGCACATCAGTCGATATTTTGATGAGTGATACAGAACTGATTGAGAGGCTATGGGCGAATAGCAAGGAGTTAAAGCATGGCTTGAGTCAGCTTGGATATGATGTAGGTCAAAGCGAAACGCCGATCACCCCTTGTATCATCGGCGATGAAGTGACTACCCAGCAGTTCAGCAAGCGGCTTTATGAAGAAGGTGTCTATGCCAAGGCCATCGTATTCCCAACTGTTCCAAAAGGAACTGGCAGAATACGTAATATGCCAACGGCTGTCCATACGAAGGAAATGCTAGATCAGGTGATCTCTGTTTATGAGAAAGTCGGTAAGGAAATGAAACTGATCTAGATGCATACGTGGGAGTCTACTTCGGGAGGAATGTCTGATGAAAAAGATATTGGTAACGGGAGCACTCGGTCAGATCGGTTCAGAGTTAGTGATGAAGTTACGTGAGCTATATGGTTCGGATCACGTTGTTGCTACAGATCTCAAGTCATCTACCCACGAAATCACTCGCTCTGGACCATTCGAGCTGCTAGATGTGACGAATGATAAGGTGATGTTCGAAATCGCCAAGCGATATGAAGTCGATACTGTCATTCATTTGGCTGCATTGCTTTCAGCAACGGCAGAGGAGAAGCCTTTGCTTGCCTGGAATCTGAATATGGGCGGATTGATGAATGCACTTGAGGTATCTAGAGAGCTCGGTTGCCAATTCTTCACACCTAGCTCGATCGGAGCTTTTGGTCCTTCGACTCCAAGAGATAATACCCCACAGGATACCATCCAGAGACCAAATACGATGTACGGTGTGAATAAGGTATCGGGTGAACTGCTGTGTGATTATTATTTTCATAAATATGGCCTGGATACAAGAGGATTACGCTTCCCCGGCTTAATTTCTTATATGACACCTCCCGGTGGAGGAACAACCGATTATGCAGTAGAAATATATTACGCAGCCGTGACGGCTGGAAGGTATACATCATATATTGCGAAGGATTCGAATATGGACATGATGTATATGCCAGATGCGCTAGACGCTATCATTGATTTAATGGAAGCGGACTCAGGTCGGTTAGTACATCGGAACTCATTTAATGTCACCGCAATGAGTGTTGATCCAGAGGCAATCGCTGAGGCGATTCGAGAGGAGATTCCTGGCTTCGTCCTTGATTATAATGTGGACCCCAAGAGACAAGCGATCGCAGATAGTTGGCCGCATTCTATTGATGCAACGGCAGCTACAAGAGAATGGGGATTTCATGCCCGCTATGACTTGAAGGCGATGACGAAAGATATGCTATCCAAGCTGAGTGAGAGATATATGCTTCGTAAGGCTTAGAGCTTTGTGAAGCATATGTTCTAATCTAATGTGTTGAGAAAATGTTCGCTTTCTTCGAAAACAATCTGTTTTTTGGGCTTAATGTCAGAATATAAGCAGAGTTGGGATAGACAATGTATGTTTTGTTAGGGTTGGAAATTTTCTCGTAAATCATAGTGGTGCTTTTTACGTATAAGATATTCTTCACAAAAATGTCACGTCAAACGCTGATTAATCAGTATTTGACGTGACATTTTTTAAAATTAGTACATTTAAAGGAAAAAAGGGTAATAGCATTAGAGAACTAAAGTTAGAAACGATTCATTTCTAGTTTAAATGGCAAAAAAGCGAGGTTATCCTTATGTTCACGTTCACCCGTATGGCTGCAAGGTTACTTCGTCTTCTCCCCAATCAGGCGAAAAAGATGCCCATGCTCCCCTTCGAGCCAGTGAAGGAAAAAAAAGAGATGAAAGTAGAGACATCTGTAAAACTCACGGATATTTCCTTCTACTATCCCTCGGAATCCAAACTGAAAAAACTCCCGTTGTATATTAATTTTCACGGGGGAGCGTTCATCATGCACGAAAAGGAGATGGACGATCCGTACTGTCGTTATCTGGCCAACCGGACAGCATGCATCATTGCGAATGTGGAGTATGCAAAAGCGCCGGAGTACCCTTTTCCCAACGCACTCGAACAAGTCTATGAAGTATTTCGGTGGATCCAGAGCAGAGCCGACGATTTGAACATTGACACGGAAAAAATGATGGTCGGCGGACAAAGTTCAGGAGCCAATCTGGCCGCTGCGCTCTGTCTCTATTTGGAGGAAAAAAAGGAAAAGCAACCGTTGCTTCAAGTGCTGTCATGCCCGATGCTGGATTTTGCGACTCCGCATGCCAACAAGCCGGAAACTGACAAATGGCGGGCACGATATCCCCAGGCCGCTCACTTTTTGAACATGTGCTACGTCCCGGAAAAAGGTCAAGCCGAACATCCTTTTGCTTCTCCGGTTCGCGCTGTCGTAAGCGACCATTTGGCACCTGCCCTTATTCTCATCGCAGAATATGATGCTTTCAGGCCGGAAGCGGAATGTTATGCAGAGAAATTAAAGAAAGCTGGGGTACATATTGAGGAAAAAGTATTCAAAGACTGCAAGCACGCTTTTACCCAACTGGGTCCAAAAGAAAAAGCGGAGGAAGCCTGGGAAATGATTGCACGTAAAATCAGAGAAACGGCGAATGAGCGGTATGCAGAATAAAGTAAGACATGTGCCGGCTTGGCGCAACAATGAACACCATTCTTGATTGATGGAAGGAGAAACAAGACAAGTGAAAACGACAAACAAAAACGTAGTGGTTATCGGAGGCGGACTTGGAGGACTGTCAGCTGCAATTTCGCTGGCACAGGCAGGATATGAGGTATCTTTATATGAAAAAAACAATCACATCGGAGGGAAGTTGAACCGACTGGACCAAGACGGTTTCGGTTTTGATTTGGGCCCGTCTATTCTGACAATGCCTCAAGTGTTTGAGAATTTGTTTGCTGCCAGCGGCAAATCAATGAAGGACTATGTGCAGATCGAAAAGCTGAATCATCAATGGCGTTCCTTTTTTCCTGATGGAAACATCATCGACTTATATGAAAATCTACAGGACATGAAGGAGAAGAACGACTCCCTGAGTGAAAAAGATATACGCGAGTATCAGGATCTGCTTGAATATTCCAAAAGGATCTACAATATGACGGACAAAACCTATTTTAAGCATGGTGTAGATAACATAAGAGAAATTATGAAGCATACGAGTCTGTTTGGTGCGTTAAAAAATTTCGATTTGTTTTCTACTGTTCATGGAGCAATCGACAAGCGGATCAGCAATAAACAATTGCGCGATATGCTGTCTTACTTCATCAAATATGTAGGTTCTTCGCCTTACGACGCACCGGCCGTTTTGAATATGATGATTTACATGCAACATGATCAGGGATTATGGTATGTACCCGGTGGATTGAATAAACTGGGAAACGGTTTGGTGAAGCTGGCTGAAGAAGTGGGAGTTCATTTCCATCTCGGGACACCCATCGTCAAACTCGAAAAAAACAATAACGAAATCACGGGAGCTTTTTTGGAAGACGGAACAAAGCTGACTGCGGATTATTACGTTTCCAATATGGAGGTCATCCCGGTTTACGAACGGTTACTGGATGAAGACAGCCGCTTTGTAGACAAATTAAAGAAAAAATTCGAACCGGCCAGTTCTGGTCTTGTTTTGCATTTAGGCGTGAAAAAAAGCTACCCTCAGCTTCACCATCATAATTTCTTTTTTGCGGAAAATATGAAGCAGCAAATGCAATCCATTTTCCATGAACATACCCTGCCGGAGGATCCGGTTATTTACTTGGTTAATGTTAATAAAACCGATCCGTCGCAAGCTCCTGAAGGACATGAAAATATCAAAGTATTGCCCCATATTCCTTACATACGGGATCAGAAACCATTTACTCAGCAGGACTATGAACAATTTGCCGAGCGAGTTCTGATCAAATTGGAAAAAATGGGCTTACACGATCTGCGAGCTAATATCGTGACCAGAGATATGTGGACACCAGAAGATATCAGAAAGATGTATGGCTCTGACCGCGGTGCTATTTACGGAACGGTATCAAATCGTAAAAAAAATAAAGGATTCAAGCATGCCAAACAAAGCGAACGCTATAACAATCTATATTTTGTAGGCGGAACGGTAAACCCGGGCGGCGGAATGCCGATGGTTACGTTAAGCGGCCAGCTGGTCAGCAAAAAAATTGTGCAGAGGGATGTTTCACATGCCGGACAATGAAAATCATTTTCTGAAGACCTTGCCTGAAAAGCAGCGTGAAGAATTACTGCGCCAAGGCAGCCCTTCAAACGAGATGCGTAAAAAACAGCTTTTAAAGCTGAAAAATATTCTTGTGGAACGCGAAAAAGAATTAACGGATGCGCTTTATTCCGATTTGGGTAAACCGGCATTTGAATCTTTTTCATCGGAGATTGCCGTTCTGTTGAATGAAATCGATTACGTCTGCAAGCATATCAATAAATGGAATCGTACCCGAGGTTCCCGGTACTTGAAATTAGGCTATATCGAATCACTCCGAAAAAAGAGACACCCGTACGGAAGTGTACTGGTTATCGGTTCATGGAATTATCCGGTCCAGCTTACCCTAATGCCTGTGATCGGAGCTATCGCGGGAGGGAACTCTTGTATTATCAAGCCGTCCGAATATGCGCCGGCAGTAGCCGAGCTGCTAAAAGAAATCATCAATCAGGTATTTCCGCTTGAACAACTGCACGTGGTAACAGGAGATTCGCAAACCGCCAGCCTGCTGACTACAGCATCGTTTGATCTAATTTTTTTCACAGGCAGCGGGCAAACTGGTAAGCGGGTGGCGGATCAGGCAGCCAAGCAGCTCACGCCAGTAATTTTGGAACTCGGCGGGAAAAACCCGTGTATCCTTGACGAAACGGGATTTTCGGCAGCCGCTGTTAAGGACATTGTATGGGGGAAATTCATCAATGCTGGCCAAACTTGTATTGCGCCGGATACCCTTTTTGTTCAGCGCTCCGTTTACGAAAAAACGCTGGCTGAAATTTATACGGTGCTTTCTGATTTCTATGGGGAGCAGCCTCAGACAAGCAAAGATTATGGGCGAATCTGTACCGAAGCCCATTTTCAAAAAGTGATAAATTTTATCGAACAGGGCACAGTCCAGTATGGCGGTGCGTATGATCAAGCCGACCGGTTTATCGCTCCAACCGTGTTGACGGATATTGAGCCGGGAAGTTCCGTTCTGGAAGAAGAAATTTTCGGTCCGGTTCTTCCGGTTATTCCCTATACCGATTTGAATTCGTTATTATCCGGTGGCAGTCTTCAGCGCGATGCTCTTACTGGATACATATTCAGCACTGACAAACATCAGATTGGGCGATTTAACGAATATATGCGTTCCTCGACGATCAGCATTAATCAAGTCATTCATCATGCGGCGAGTCCCCATATTGCGTTTGGCGGAGTTGGCCAAAGCGGATACGGCGCTTACCATGGTAAAGCTGGGTTTTTGGCTTTTAGCTATGAAAAAACGAGCGTTCGAACGTACCATTATCTACGCTTTCCGGGCAAATTCCCACCTTATTCGGAACGAAACATGAAAGCTTTGAAGAAGTTGAGAAAGAGGATTCTGTAAACGATCGGTATCGGAACAAAGAAAATAGGATGTGGAAATGAGGATTTTGTATGAGTAAAAAGGTAATTGTCATCGGAAGCGGGGTGGCGGGTCTTGCCTCTGCCATCAGGCTTCAGGCTGCTGGCTACCAAGTAGAAATTTACGAAAAAGGTTTGACACCCGGTGGTAAAATGAACCGGATCGAACTGGACGGAGGATACAAATTCGATTTGGGACCTAGCATCGTAATGATGCCAGAAATCTATCGGGAACTATTTGAAGTGTGCGGCCGCGACCCGGACGATTATATTCCTATGGAAAAACTAGATCCGATTTATCGGGCTTATTTTAGTGATATTCCTGATGAGCCTTTTGACATTTCCTCCGATATGACCAAGCTGACCAAAACGATCGAAGCGATCAGTGAAGAAGATACAGCAGGCTTTTTTCGGTATCTGCATGAAATTTATCAAAAATTCATCATTGCTAAAAATTATATTCTTCCCAGACCTTTCCGTAAAAGGAGTGACTTTTATAACCTCCCAATGCTGAAAAAGGCAATAAAATTAAAACCTTACGATACCGCAGATAAATTTGTCGGTCGGTATATCAAGAACAAAAGGCTCAGACAGATGATCAGCTTTCAAACGTTATATATCGGCATTTCACCTCTGACTAGCCCTTCTTTTTATACAATGATTCCGATGCTTCAATTTTTATATGGAGTATGGTTTATTAAGGGCGGGATGTATACGATGGCTTTATCGATGGAAAGGCTCTTCAAAGAGCTTGGAGGAATCATTCATTACGGCCAAGATGTACAGCAGATATCTATTCAAAATCAAAAAGCGGAAGGGATTGTCGTGAACCGACAAAACATTTCTTCGGACTATGTTGTTTGCAACGCAGACTTTCCTTATGCGATCAAACATCTGGTACAAGACAAGTCTGCCAAAGGACAGTATACCGACGAGAAAGTCGACAGCATGAAATATTCTTGCTCCTGTTTTTTGCTGTACCTCGGTATGAACCGCAAGTATGAAGAAACTGACCATGTGCATAATTTTATTTTCAATGAGGATATGGACCAGAATCTCAATGATATCTTTGATGGAAAAAAACTGACGAATGCTTCTTTTTACGTGTATATTGCGTCAAAAGCAGATCCTTCCATGGCTCCTGAAGGAACAGATGGATTGTATATTCTGATGCCTGTATCAAATGCAACCGAATCCAATTATGAGTGGGACGAGGAGACGGTTACTTATTATCGCAGTTACATCTTAAATGAATTGAAAAAGATTCGTGGTTTTGAAAATGTGGATAATGAGATTGTGACCGAAACGCATATCACACCGCTGGATTTTAGTTCCAAGTTCAATGCGTATAATGGTGCTTCGTTTGGTTTGCAGCCTATTTTAAAACAAAGCAACCACTACCGTCCGCAAAGCAAAGCGAGCGATTGCGAAAATTTGTACTTTACTGGAAGCAGTACACATCCCGGCGCTGGCGTTCCAATCGTACTTCTGTCTGCCAAAATTGCCGCCCAAGAATTGATCCAAGATGATACAGGCAAGCTGTTTGATTATTCGGTGAAATAAAGAAAGGGGGCGAATGTTATAATGACTTTGGACATTATCAAACTAGCGATTGGATTCGGAACAGTGATAGTCGGCTTCCTTGTGTTCTGGTCGCTGCCTGTACCTCTTGCCTCCTCCAGGGGTGCAACCAATCTACCATTTCTATCTATTATTATTCCTGCTAGAAATGAAGAAAGCAGGATCGTGCCTTTACTGCGGTCCCTACAGGAGCAACGGTTTACCTCATTCGAAATTCTGGTTGTGGATGACGATTCATCGGACAAGACCGCTGCTGTAGCGGAAAGCTTCGGTGCAAAGGTGTTGCAGAACGAAGGAGCGGGTAAATCCTCAGCCTGCTGGTACGGCACCGAACAAGCTAAGGGAAGCTGGTTATTATTTTTGGACGCGGATACCAAATTCGAAAGCCCAGAGGGGCTAAACAAGCTGCTTCAGTTTTATCAGGAAAAGGGAGCCAGAGGTATTACAGCGCTGCAACCTTTTCATACGGTAGAGCGCTTGTATGAACATCTTTCTGTTATTTTTAACATTATCGTTGTAACCGGAATGAATCTGTTTACCATTTGGGGTTCGCGTTTTAAAACGGCCGGTTCGTTCGGTCCGTGTATTTTATGCAATCGCGATGATTATTTTTTGTCTGGAGGGCATAAGAAAATCGAAGGAGCCATCATGGATGATCTGGCACTAGGAGAGGCATTTCTTGAACAAAATCTTCCTGTACGCTGTCTGGGGGGGAAAGGTATTATATCTCTGCGCATGTATCCCGAAGGCATTGGCAGTCTGATCGAGGGCTGGTGTAAAAGTTTTGCCGTCGGTTCCAAATCGACGCATCCGGTGGTCATGTTCATGGTCATCTTATGGATATCCGGCAGTTTCATTGCTGCATCCGCTTTAGTTTCTTCCCTAATAGGATGGAATCCTGCTGCAATCCTGTTGAGCGGAATATTATATGTCCTGTATGCCATTCAAACAAGATGGTTTGCCGGCAGAGTCGGGGACTTCAAAAAAGCGATTTTTCTTGTTTACCCGATATGGTTTGCGTTTTTTATAGGCATCTATTTATATTCCTTTATCAGGGTGAATGTTTTCCGTTCCGTAAGTTGGAAAGGTCGCAAAATCAAAGTCTGAAGACTGCGTGATGTAAGCTAATTATTAAATAAATTTTTTTGGAGACCTCTTGTACATTTTTTGAACTTACAAGAGGTCTTTTTCTATAATGAACATAACAATTGAATATCAAGCTTCACCAAAGTCTAACAAGCCTTACCCAAATCATACAAATTTTGATTATTACAGATTAACCCCAAAAGATGGCGTCTTTGTAGCTGTGAAGTTCAATTCATCGGGTGATAACTATGTTGGATTGGATGTGGAGCAGGATGGAATAATGGTAATGTCCATTGAAAGATACAAAATTAAGCGTGGAGAGCGTAATATCTTTTTAGATACTTTACAAAAATTTCTAGTAGCTTTACATAGAAAAAATGATAAGTAATTTGCTAGAATTACTAGATGGATTAAATTAAAGAATAAATAAGTATTCTAATATAATAACTTT
>NZ_QGAD01000011.1:0-194381 GCF_005233705.1 Paenibacillus sp. CFBP13512
TATTTAAAAAATTCAATGTCATTCAATCCTTTACCAGTTTTATAGAATTTCAATTTTAGTTTCTTACACCTCTATTCTTAATTTATGTTTACAAATTTATAGACGTAATCTAAAGATAAAAGTTAAATATTCAATAAAAGTTACAACTAAATTAAAGATTTAATATTATACTTTATGCACATTTACTGATTACCTGTGGCTTTGTCCTCATTTCTTATCACACTGGTTATTGAGTGTCACTTTGGGTAAGTTTATAATTATATGTATACATTTACTTATGGATGGAGTGACAATCATGAACGATACCACAAATATAGAAATGAATACGATTGATCATATGAAACAACGTATTTTGGATGCTCAGCATAATCGTCTTACTCATACGGACTTTGATATTCACGCAGAATTGGAAAAAGTATTACAAGATATCGGCTTATCTTCCGCAGATAGTGGCGGAGAAATTTCATTTACAGGGAAAGATCCGATTGTCCCTAGCGTACTGCGTTTAGCTAGTTCTGCTGGAATCGGAATGGTTGCCAAGTCTGTAGCGGCAGCTCATCTCTGGCGACTTCGTGGGGGTAAAGGACAAGATATTTCACTGGATTTGCGTAAAATTCTACATCGCCTATCCCCTTTTTATGATCGTAAATGGGAGAAATTAAATGGATATTCACCTGCTAGCCCTTCCGATCCTAGTCAAGCACTCAAATTTGGCTTTTATGAAACGAAAGATCATCGCTGGGTGATGCCACTTGAACCTTATCCTAAGCTCAAAATCAATACGTTAAAATTATTAGATTGTGCTGATACACCGGAAGCTGTAGCCAAAGCCATCTCCACATGGAATGCCAAAGATTTGGAAGATGCTGCTGCTAAAGTAGGCATAGTGATGCCAATGGCACGTACATTAGAAGAATTTATCGAAGAGCCTACATTTGCAGATGTTGCCAAATTACCGCTTATTCAAATTGAAAAAATCGGTGAAAGTGAGCCTGAACCGTTGTCTCAAGGTGTATCTTCTCCACTTGAAGGTATACGTGCTTTGGGAATGGGGCATGTGATTGCAGGTGCAGGTATAGGACGTGCACTGGCTCTTCAAGGTGCAGATGTACTTAATATCTGGCGACCATCCGATTGGGAAGTAGATACCACTTATTACACCTCTAGTGTAGGTATGCGTTCTTCTACTTTAGAGATTGGCGAACCTCAAGGTCATGCCAAAATGCAAACATTACTTCAAGATGCGGATATCTTTTTTGCGAATCGTAGACCTTCATATCTGAATCGATTTGAACTAGATCCTCAGCAAGCTGCTGCTATTCGACCAGGTATTATTCATGTATCGGTTTCCCTTCATGGTGAAGACGGTGTCTGGGCAGATCGGGTAGGATTCGATCAGACGGCTGGAACAGTGACAGGTGTGATGTGTCTTGAAGGAACACCAGAGAAACCACAATTACCCGCTATTTTGGTGGTTAACGATTATATTATCTCATGGCTCGCTGCTGCTGGCGCAATGGCGGCATTAGCCAGAAGAACACAAGAAGGTGGCAGTTATAAAGTACACATTTCGCTTAGTCGTGTATCGTTATGGTTGATGTCGATGGGTATTTTTGATAAAGATTACGCTTATACTATAGCAGGTTCTTCGGACGAACATCTGTATCTTGATCCTGACTTATTTACAGCAGAAACGGTCTGTGGAGACTATCAAGGTGTAGCCGATCAAGTTCAAATGTCTGAGACACCCGGGCATTACAACACTGTACTTGTCCCTAGAGGATCTAATCGCCCTGAATGGTTGCCGAAAGATGTGTAAAGTTAACCTTTCATTTATATATTCAATACAGATCATATACAAGTATCTTTTATGAGTAGTGATGACTGCTTATAAATAATTTCTGATCTTCAGCAATTTGGTTACGATAATAAGCTTAGATATGGCTTGTTATCGTAACCTTTTTTATTCTTCTATTTCTTCTAATAGATAAGCTACAGACCTGCGCCGATGTAGAGCTTAACTAATTGGTTCCATCAATTCTTTTTCGGGTATAAATCGATAGAGCAAAAGCACTATCATACATATTTTAATAGGAGGAACATCTATGTTAATCGAAGCTGTCTATCATCGTCCCAAGCTGAATTGGGGCTATCCTTATGATCTCAAAACGATTCATTTGCGTCTACGTACCAAAAAGCAGGATGTCAAAGAAGTCTGGGCTCTGGCTGGAGACAAATACATGTGGGAAAAGTCCAAAGAACGTGTACAAATGCATGTTTTTGCAACAGATGATTGGTTCGATTATTGGGAATGTGAAGTTGTTCCTCCTTTCCGCCGTATCAAATACGGATTTCTTCTTAAAAATGATGACGAAGAAATTTGGATGGATGAAGATAAATTTGGCAAAGAAGAGCCGAAAATGGATCGTTTATTCGATATTCCATTTATCAATCCAGTCGATGTATTCACACCACCAGCATGGGTAAAAGATGCTGTCTTTTATCAGATTTTCCCGGAACGATTCGCTAATGGAGATCCATCCATCAACCCTAAAGACACCTTACCATGGGGCGAAAAGCCAGAATGGTTTAACTTTTTCGGTGGTGATCTACAAGGGATTATCGATCATTTAGATCATTTAACGGATCTTGGCATCAATGCGATTTATATGACTCCTATTTTCAAAGCAACGACTAATCACAAATACGATACAGAAGATTATATGGAACTTGATCCTCATTTCGGGGATAAAGAAACATTGAAGAAATTAATTACCACTTGCCATGATAAAGGGATTCGAGTGATGTTTGATGCGGTATTTAATCATTCGGGTAAAACATTTGCTCCATTTGTCGATGTACAGGAAAAAGGCGAACAATCCAAATATAAAGATTGGTTCCATGTACGTAAATTCCCGTTAGCTGTAGAAGACGGTATTCCAACGTATGATACATTTGATTTTGAGCCATTGATGCCGAAGCTGAATACCGAAAATCCAGAAGTTAAAGAGTATCTACTCAATGTAGCGAAATACTGGGTCGAAGAATTTGGAATCGATGGTTGGCGCTTAGATGTTGCGGACGAAGTGGATCATCATTTCTGGCGTGAATTCCGTCAAACGGTGAAAAGTATCAATCCAGACGTCTATATTTTGGGCGAAATCTGGCATGAATCTTCTCCATGGTTACAAGGCGATCAATTCGATGCTGTAATGAATTATCCGTTCAAAAATGCGGTAACAGATTTCTTTGTTGAAGATACTACCGATGCATTAACTTTTGCTCATGCGATTGGGACACAGATGTCACGCTACCCTCGTCAAGTAACCGAGGTATCG
This sequence comes from Paenibacillus sp. CFBP13512, assembly GCF_005233705.1. Classification (NCBI taxonomy): domain Bacteria; kingdom Bacillati; phylum Bacillota; class Bacilli; order Caryophanales; family Paenibacillaceae; genus Paenibacillus; species Paenibacillus sp. CFBP13512. The sequence goes on from NZ_QGAD01000011.1 coordinate 3,339, forward strand.
TTCAATCTACTAGATAGCCATGATACCGCTCGCGCGCTCACACTCGCTAAAGGCAATAAAGATCGTCTCAAATTAGCGGTAACTTTCCAGATGACGTATAGTGGTACTCCTTGTATCTATTATGGAGATGAGTTTGGAATGGAAGGCGATAATGATCCAGATTGCCGTCGTTGTATGATCTGGGATGAAAAAGATCAAGATTTAGAGTTATTTGCTTTTTACCAACAATTAATTGCGCTACGCAAGCAATATCCGGCTCTACGTCAAGGTACGTTTAAGTTCTTGCATGCCAAAGAAGGTAATAATGGACTCATCTATGAGCGTTCTGATGATAAAGATACATTTGTCATCGCAATGAATAGCTCCTCTGAACCTGTAACAGTAAGTATTGATGTGAAGACGACACAGTGGGAAAATATGTTGGATCACACCACACTTCAAGTTGAAAATGGACGTTTAGAAGAGCAGCTACCTGCTTTTGCATTTGTTATTTTAAAAGCTGTTCAATCCTAAACTCGATAGATATAGGAACTACCTATATGTTAAAAGCCTGCTTTCTTTATAGAAAGTAGGCTTTTTTATAGTTTTTTTTATAATCTATTCCATATGTAATCAGCGGTAGACGATCTCTTATTATGCATATCATTTATCATTTTAAAGTATTTATTCGCTTCATCTTTAGATAGAAGGATCCCCTTTTTTGCAATAACATATAGAGTATTAAATTTTATATTAAGTATTGAGAACAAGGTTCCGATATTCAAATAGATAAGCTTTTTTTACATTTTATTCAAGTGTTTCAACAAGTATTATTTAGGTTTATGTTATACATTGTTTAGTATTTCAATTCAATTTTTATCATTTTTTGTCGAATATCTTTTACAGATTTATGCGACTTTTTACACCCTTTTTTTGAAAAAGAGATCTCAATTTATCCTTTTTCGTCATTCGCTTTTCGCTGCTTATTCGCTCCCTCTTTACCTTTGTCCCTTATACACAAAGGACAAATCGTATCATCTTTCAATTGATATCTTCATCTTAAAACCTTAAACTTTGAAGTATTCACTACTAGTTCTTATTTCTTAGCCCTATGTTTATGATATCGTTTTCAATCGGACTTTGGAAAGGAGGATATCGATTTTGGAGAAGCTGACCGCTCGCCTCACAATGATGCTACAGTTTCTGGTTGCCTCTCATGGTGACTATATTACAATCAGGGACTTGTCCGATCATCTAGATGTGAGTGAGAAAACGGTCAAGCGTGAATTGCCGAGCGTTGAAGACTGGTTGCATCAAAGACAGCTAACCCTGATTCGCAAACCGGGTACAGGACTTGCACTGGAAGGTAGTCCAGAACATCTGGCTATTGTACAGCAAGAACTGGAAGAACAGACACCGAAGAAAGACTACACCCGTGAAGAAAGGCATTACTTCATTATTAGTGAACTTTTACTTTCCAAAGAACCGATTAAGTTATACACCTTTGCTTCACAGTTCAAAGTCACAGAAGGCACACTCAGTAACGATCTCGATCGAATAGAACAATGGCTTCAAGCTTTTGAGATTACATTGATTCGCAGACCGGGCTTAGGTGTCTATATTGAAGGAACCGAAAGTAGTATCCGTTCTGCACTGGTACATCTGCTATATGAAAGTGTAGATGAATATCAGTTGAATCATCTGGTACGTGACCGTTTCCCTACCGAAGAACAACCGGGACGCGTACAATTCCATATCCGCAACCGCCTGCTGAACCTGGTTGATGATGGAATGATGAACCAGCTTCAGCAGTACTTGAGTGATCTGGAACGTGAAATGCATATGAAATTAACCGATAGCGCGTATATCGGGCTTGCTGTTCATTTAGCACTGGCGATTGAACGTATTCGCAGAGGGCAACGTATCACAATTGCTCCACGCATACTGGATGAGCTTAAGCAACTAAGTGAATTTGAAACAGCACGTACACTTGCGATCAAGTTAGAACAGTCTTTCGATATTATGATTCCTGAAGATGAGATGGGTTATATCACCATGCATTTGAAAGGCGCCGAAACCAGACTAAGTGTCGAATCTGATCCCTATTATGAGCATGTCAGCTTTGAACTGGTCAAGCTTGCCCGGGATGTTCTGAAAATGGCGGAAAGTGAAACTGGCTTCGAGCTCAAAGGAAACAGCAAGTTATTTGCCGGATTTATCAATCATCTGGGGCCTGCGGTAGAACGTCTACGATTGGGTTTAGATATTCGTAATCCTCTACTTGCTCAGATCAAAGAACAATATGGTCCTACCTTTGAAGTGGCACGTAAGTGTTCTACATTACTTGCTCAATTTACAGGTAAAGAAGTACCGGAAGCAGAGATTGGCTATATGGCAATGCATATCGGAGCTATGTCTGAATATGCCGCCGCTCAGAAAAAACCATTTAAAGCCTTAATCGCTTGTGCAAGTGGTATGGGGACGTCCAGTCTGTTATCTGTTCGAGTCAAGCGTGAGTTCCCAACACTGCAAATTATTGATGTGGTCTCTTCTTCTGAAGCGGTTCGCTTAGAAAAGCGGGCTGACATTATTATCTCGACCGTAGAAGTAGATAGTGTGATTCCAACGGTACGTGTATCGCCTTTACTTTCATCAGAAGACATTATCGATATTCGAACAGCTTTATCCAAGCTAGATACTTCTCATCATACACAGCATGAATTACAACAATCGATCCATCCGAGTGTGCGCTTAACCGAAACGCTAAGTACACACAAAGAAACACTGACAGGCATCTTAGACCTTACGCAAGGATTAGCGATAAGAGATGGATACAGTGCTACTTCTGTGACTGACTTGATTCATCAGATAGCCACCACTTTTACAGCTTCTGCTGAACGAGCAGACGTATTAGAACAAGAATTACATGAACGTGAACGATTAGGTGAAACGGTACTTTCACAAGATGGATTGATTTTATTACATTGTCGTTCCTCTGTCGTACCCAAACTATTTTTAGGCGTGATGCGATTTGCACATCCGATATCAGCTGCTTCACAATCGGTTGATCTGTATGCGGCAATTGTACTGCTTGCTCCTAAAGACAGCAGTAAGTCCTATTTGGAAGCAGTCAACGAAGTCAGTAAATCACTGATTGATCGCCCTGGCTTTGTCACTAGAGTTGTATCGGGTAGTGCGGTCGAATTAACAGCTGAAATTTCTAGCCTAATGAAAGATTTATACACTCGCAAAATTGAACAATATATGATGGAGGTCGAACAATTATGAGTTCTGTGCAGACAGCTACAAAAGAAAGAAAAAGTGCTCGCGATCGCGTTCAAGGGTTCGGACGTTTTCTAAGTGCTATGATTATGCCGAATATCGGTGCATTTATCGCTTGGGGTCTACTGACAGCACTATTTATTCCAGATGGTTACTGGCCTAATGCAGATTTCAATAAAATTGTAGGGCCAATGATTACTTATTTACTACCTATACTGATTGCATATAGTGGCGGTAAAATAGTTGCCGATCATCGAGGCGGTGTTATTGGTGCTATTGCAGCAATGGGAGCAATAGCAGGTTCTGATATTACAATGTTGATCGGTGCAATGATTATGGGTCCACTGGGCGGATGGGTAATCAAAATATTTGATAAATCTATTGAAGGTAAAATTAAGCCTGGTTTCGAAATGTTAATCAATAACTTTTCTGCTGGTATTTTTGGTATGTTGCTCGCTTTACTTGGTTATGCAGGTGTAGGACCTCTTGTAGAAGTCTTCACACACATTTTAAATATAGGTGTTAACTTCCTGGTTGCTCATGATCTATTACCATTGGTTTCTATCTTTGTAGAACCAGGTAAAATTCTATTCTTAAATAATGCGATTAACCATGGTATCTTTACACCATTAGGTACACAACAAGCATTAGAACAAGGTAAATCTATTTTCTTCTTGCTTGAAGCTAATCCAGGCCCTGGTTTAGGTGTGTTATTAGCTTACTGGATCTTTGGTAGAGGTACTATTAGAGCTTCTGCACCAGGTGCTATCCTTATTCAATTTATTGGGGGTATTCATGAAATTTACTTCCCTTATGTATTGATGCGTCCAATTTTATTTGTATCAGTTATTCTTGGTGGTATGGCTGGCGTATTTACAAATGTGTTATTAGGTTCTGGTCTACGTAGTGCAGCTTCTCCAGGTAGTATTATCGCAATTATGAGTATGGCTCCTAAAGGAGATTATATTCATGTTTTAGCTGGGATTGCAGCTGCAACAATTGTATCGTTCTTATTTTCAGCGATCTTCTTACGCAAAGCACCAAGCGATGAAGATTTGGAAAAAGCGCAAGCCGCTTCTAAAAACATGAAGTCTGGCGGTAACGCTGGTGGTCCTGCTTTGACATCGGCTAATGATCTTCAAACAGGTGAAGTTCGCAAAATCGTATTTGCTTGTGATGCAGGCATGGGTTCAAGTGCTATGGGTGCTTCTTCTTTCCGTAAAAAAGTACAACAAGCCGGCTTGCCTATTAACGTAACTAACACAGCGATCGATGCGATCCCTTCTGATGCAGATATCGTTGTTACACAGCAAAATCTAACCAGCCGTGCGAAAGGCAAAGCGCCAAATGCACAGCATGTATCGATTGATAACTTTATTAACAATCCGATCTATGATGATATGATTGAACGTCTCAAAGCAGCTACAGCAGGCAATGCAGATTCTTCGATTCCAGATAATGCTGCGGGTGTGAAAGAAGAAGTCAGTAATGTATTGAGTCACAATGCTCCACATGTGGTACAAGATACAACAACAACTTCTAATGCAGGCTCTAGTATTTTGCGTAAAGAGAATATTGTTCTAGGTCTTACCAGCACTTCTAAAGAAGATGCGATTAACAAAGCAGGCGAAATGCTGGCTGCCGCTGGTTATGTCAAACATGACTATATTGCAGCGATGCATGAGCGTGAAAAAGTAGCTTCCACTTATATCGGTAACGGTGTAGCGATCCCTCATGGTGTCGGTGAAGCGAAAAAACAAATTCAAACATCCGGTATTGTTGTTCTTCAATATCCAAATGGTGTGGAATTTGAAGGCGGTACTGCTTATCTTGTCATCGGTATTGCAGGTGCAGGTGGAGAACATCTTCAAATCCTCACTAAAATTGCAGAAACGATTGAAGATGAAGCGACTGTACAACATTTAGCTAAAGTAACAGATGCTGAAGAAATCTATCGCACATTCTCTATCTAATCCTATAGTTATTCCGGTTGAATCAGCAGCGATTTCGTTGCTGATTTAACCTGTTTATATCTACTTTTGCTTATATAAGCTACATCTGAAGGCATTGTTCTGTTTTGGATAGAACGATTACCTACAAATACTTACGGAGGTGCAATATTATGAAAAAAGCTATTCAATTTGGTGCAGGAAATATCGGACGTGGATTTATTGGTGCTTTATTATCAAATGCAGGCTACCATGTGGTGTTTGCAGATATTAACGAACAGATGATCAACGAATTGAATGAGAAAAAAAGTTACCAAATTCATATTCTAGATCTGGAAAAAAGTGTTGAAACGATTACCAATGTATCCGGTTGTTTGTCTAACGGTACAGATATTGTTGATGAAATCGCAAGTGCAGATATTATCACTACGGCGGTAGGTCCTAACGTACTGAAATTTATCGCACCCACGATTGCACAAGGGATCGAAGCTAGACGTAATGCTGGTGGCGGTTCGCTGAATATTATCGCTTGTGAAAACATGGTAGGCGCAACAAGCCATCTACAAGAGCAAGTGTTGACTCACCTTTCAGAAGAAGGCAAAGCGTATGCTGAGGAACATGTAGGATTTGCTAACTGTTCTGTTGACCGTATCGTTCCTCCTTTCCAGGGTGACAGTATTCTAGATGTAGGTGTAGAAGCATTCCATGAGTGGATTGTGGAAGAGCCTAAACTTAAAGGCGGTACACCTGAAATTGCAGGCATGAAATTGACAGACAATCTGGTTGCTTATGTACAACGTAAATTGTTTACACTCAATACAGGTCATGCAATTACCGCTTATATTGGATTCTTGAAAGGTCTAGAAACGATCGATCAAAGTATTCAAGATGAAAGTGTACGCGGGATTGTACGCCCTGCGATGGAAGAAAGCGGCGCGGCTCTTGTGCAAAAACATGGCTTTGATGCGGATGAACATGCGAAATATATCGATAAAATTGAAACTCGTTTCAAAAATCCATATATCCGTGATGAAGTGATTCGTGTTGGACGTGAACCTTTACGTAAATTAGGACAAGCCGATCGTCTTGTAGGCCCTGTAAAAATGGCGACTGAATTCGATCTTAGTCGTGATCATTTGCTTAAAGGAATTGCCGCGGCATTCCATTATGACAACACAGCTGATCCTCAATCTGCTGAACTACAAGGACGTATCCAAGCTGAAGGCTTCGGCCCTGTGGTAAGCGACGTTACTGGATTTGCCAAAGACAGCGAAGACTACAATAAAGTCATTGCCGCTTACGAAGAATTGAAGTCTTTAAAAGGCTAAATAAAGGAAGGGATACCTAAAGGTATCCCTTCCTTTATTCCACTTTACTTATTAAGTAAAATTTGACTTTTATGTTTAAATCACTATATAATAGCCACTTAATTAAATATTAGTATAAAAGGAGTTGTAATTTATGAAAAATATTTCAAAAAAATTAATCATCGCCTCTGCAATTACTTTAGGCCTAACGTCTATGGCACCTTTGACAAGCAGTGTATCAGCTGAACCCGCACGCGTAGTAATTTCGACTCAATATTTAAGTGTTTCTCAAGTTAAAGCTATGGCTAGTTTCATGCGCACTTCTACTGGTGCACCTGCTATTATATCCGCAACTGCTTTAGGTGGTCTTTTATCTAAAGTTCCTTATGCATCAGTTGTTATTATGGCAGCAAGTTTAGCAGCAAATGCTAATTCAAGAGCAGAAGTTATATATGCGGCTGATAATAATATGAGAGTCAAAGCAGTAACCACTGATTATGCTGATTATCATACTTCATATTCCCAAGTAACAACGTTCACACCTGTAAAATAATTTTATTTTAAATACTTAACTAATGATCTCTTTATATACTAAGTTAAACTAGTATATAAAGAGATTTTAATATAGCTTCATTTTCTTCCAAACTATTATTAGTAGTTAAACTTATTCAATAAATTTTACATACTACTATTAACCTAATTGAAGATTAGGAGAATCAGATGGTTTCCCAAACAAGTATCCCTGTGCTAGCTCAATACCGATACTACGGCAAAATTCGTATTCTTCACGGCGTTCGATGCCTTCTGCTAATACAGTTGAACCGTGCTTTTGTGAACGTTCAAGAATATGAATAATCTTTTGCTGTTGCTCAGGATGAGTATCACAATGATCAATCAAACTGCGATCTATTTTGACATAATCCGGTTGAAGATAATCGATTAATTCAGGCTTTGAATAACCTGAACCAACATCATCCAGTGCTACCGATATCCCGTTGCTACGATACACGTCAAAAATATTTTGCAATTTAGGCATTTCGATAATATTCTCTGTCTCCACCACTTCAAACACAAAATCTTTTGGATTGAGATCAAGGCGTTCTATTGCTTCAAACGTATGGCTCAAGCAATATTGTGGGTTATAAATAGAGGATGGTAAAAAGTTAATAAACCGTTTAATTCCCGGTTGTAAATGCTCAGCACTGACCTCAATCGCTGAGATGCGAGCCGCACGATCTAGAAAAGAGTGTAATCCTGTTTTACGTGCGATATCGAATAACCGATACGGCTGAAAAGTAGGGCCATTTTGAATCGGACGCAGAAGAAATTCATATGCGATCACTTGCTCATGTTGATCCACAATAGGTTGCATATGGCTGGTAAACTGCTTTTTCCGAATAATCTCTACAACATCATCATGTTGCAAACGGGTGACAAATACGGACAATGAAAGCCACACAGGCTCTCCACCAATATCGTCTGAACCCAACAAACCTACAGATACACATGATGTAATGTCTTCAGGTAAACTTCGTACCCACTGCATAATATCAAGCATCTGTCCTCTTGACTGATATGAAATAGAACAAATATCTTCCATGATATACGTATCATAAGATTGTTGTCGGATTAGAGTTTCAAGAGAAGGAGAAAGCGGTCGCAAGGACACTGTTCCTTGGTCTTCTATAGGTTGAACATAACTACAACCGCTACAATTCATAGCAATCCTCCTTAATAATAAAGCAAAAACATAAGATGAACGTCAAAATATAATGATTTACAGACAAGTTACTTCTACTTTTAATCTTATTAATTATATCATCCTTAAACGCAGATAACATTAGACACTCTGTCTATTATCGGTTTAAATGTTGATTTTGAATACACCAAAGACTGCAATCTATTTTCTATTGCAGTCTTTGGTGTATGATTCGATCCTATTTTGGATTCATATTCCTCGCTATTAGCTAGCTGGAATCTCGATAGCATCTCCAACTTGAAGTTTCGTTGGATCTGTAATTTTATTGTATTTAGCAAGTTCTTCCCATGTTACGCCATATTTCAGACTAATACGGTACAGATTATCACCTTTTTTGATGATATACGTTTGCTCATCTGTAGGTTTCACTGGCTTGTCTACAGCTGGTTTGGTTGGTTTTGGAGCTGGCTTCGTTGTTGGTTTAGCAGGTTTCGCTGGTGTTACTGGTTTCACCGGTTTGGCTGGTGTCACCGCTGGCTGGCTACCTGCTGCTGTATTCGAAAGATTAATAGAATATTTAGCAAAACCATCTGCTGCTTCGCCTACATAAGCAATTGGATCTGCTCCTGCTACCGCTTTAGCACTAGCTAGTGCATCTTTTGCTTTTGGAGAAGTATTGAATGTCACCGTTGGATTGCCTTTGATTGGTGCAAGTGACCAGTTACCATCAGCAGCTGGATCGATTGTTTTGTTTTCACGGATATAATCGATAATCACTTGACGGTTCTCGTCTGGTGCAGCTAGGATAATACGTTTACCATCTGGATTCGCCAATTTAGAAGCAGATGCACGATAGTTGTTTGTAGCTACAACAAATTTTTGTTCGGGATCAATCGCTTTACCGTTAAATTGTAAATTCACAATACGGTTAGAAGATGCGTTTAGAACTGTTCCTTTTGCATCGTATTTAGGTGGTTGTGTAACATCAATTTGGTATGTTACGCCATCGATAACATCAAAGTTATACGTTGGGAAGTCCATATTGATTAACGCTTGCTCACCTGATTTAGCTGGATCGATCTGATTGAATTGTCCTGCAGACCATTCCAACCAGTTTTTCACTTCAGCGCCATTGACAAGCACAGCGTGAACTGTATTTGGGTATACATAAAGGTCAGATACGTTTTTGATCGCTATTGTACCTGCTGGAATATCTGTGTAGTAACTTGCTCCTGAACGTCCACCTGCTTTGAATGGAGCTCCAGCAGAAAGGATTGGCAAGTTCTCATATTCTGTACCTTGAAGTTGTTTCTCCAGATACCATTTCTGAGCATTCGTTACGATCTGGATCGAAGGATCATCTTCTACCAGTGCAAAGTAACTTGTAATACGAGCTGTAGATTCACCTACAGGTCCACGAATATAACCTAGTGTTTCTTCATGCTCATGATATACAGAATCGACGACACCTTGATCTGCTTGAACCAATGCTTTTTTGGTTGCTGTATCATAGATTGGACGAGCTTCTACTTTAGAATCGCTTACTGTCCATTTGTCGCCTTGTTGTTTCAATTCAAGGTCAATAATACCCAAGTGATCGCCCCAGAATCCTGGCTCTACAGAAGGAACACCATTGATTGTACCTTTTTCAAGATCAACGCCTGTTTTCCCAGCAAAATCAGCACTAGGGAATACTTTGTGTGCATGTCCGAACATAATCGCATCAATACCTGGCACTTTGCTCAAGTACAACACAGAATTTTCTATCAATTCGGTCTGTGGAATATCTTCAAACCCAGAATGCGGAACAGCAATAATGATGTCTGCGCCTTCTGCTTTCATTTGTGGAATAAATTTGTTCGCTGTTTCGATAATATCTTTAGCAACCACTTTCCCCGACAAGTTTGCGCTATCCCATTGCATGACTTGAGGTGGTACGAAGCCAATAACGCCTACTTTAATTGTATGCTTAGCTCCACTTTCGTCAGTTACTTCTTTATCTAGAATAAGGTAAGGTGTAAAGTAGTTCTTCTCGCCTTTACCTGTACCATCATCTGTATAAATATTAGCATTTACATAAGGGAAATTAGCACCTTTTAACGCATTGCCCAAGAAATCAAGGCCATAGTTAAATTCATGGTTACCGATATTTCCAGCATCGTAGCCCAATTGGTTCATGGCTTTGTAGACAGGATGAACTTCGCCTGTTTTTAAAGGATCGACTTTAGCTACATAATCGCCTAACGGATTACCCTGCAATAGATCACCGTTATCAATCAATACACTATTGGTTGCTTCTGCACGAGCATTTTTGATCAATGTCGCTGTTTTAGCGTAACCGTATTGATCTGTAGTTGCATCTGAGTAGTAATCATAGTTCATTACGTTAACATGAATATCTGTTGTCTCCAACAAACGCAATTTCACTGTAGATTCAGAAGAAGTGGTTTCTGCTGCAAAAGCAGGAACTGCCGACACTGCAAACAATTGCAGCGCTGCGATGACAGTAATTGCTTTTTTAAATGTTTTGTTTCCTAAGTTCAAAATAAAAAACCCCTCCCAAATATATTCGCATTTGCTTGACCTTTTACGACTTTATCTCTGCGCCCGATATGTATTATCAGCATGAATAACTCGCTTAACCATAATTCATGCTGTTTTAAAACGATTACATTATATATTGTAATCTATTTATAGAATAGGCAAGATAAAGAAGAAAAGGCTACCAAAAGAAACGCATGATAGAATTGTATACTATCAGCTGATATATTTGAAGGGTTATTAGTTCTATTTTTTATGAAAATGATATTTATTTTACGAAAAATTCTATATTTTACATGATTGTGTCATGTTTCTTTTCATAAAATCTATACATTAAGGTATTAAAAAATCGGCATCTTGATCTTTATATTGAAAATACATATCTAAAATTCGATCTAATTGCTCGGACTGATCCAACACACGATAATCACGTACTCCGTGTTCTTCTGCCATCTGGTTCAGTATGCGGCGTTCCTGTTCGATCTGCTGTTCAATCTGTTTTAAATTCAAGGAAACCACCTCCAGTATAGTTCCTTTACAGTTCTACAATAAGAACTTTCAGTTTATCCCACCATCGGCATTTTACATGTTATGATCTAAAATAATTCTACTTATCTTTTTATACCTTATTTGGGCATACCTTATCAAGTTCCTCAAGTACCTATTTTATCCTTTTTCTGGAAATAAAAAGACGAAAAAACTCGGAATTTGAATTTTGCATTCATTTTACTTGTTTCGCAAATTCAAATCCCGAGTTTTTTATACTATTACTGCCTATTTAATTCTTTTGAAAAAGAATATTATGCAGTCCAAGTTTGTTTGTTGCCATCTTTATCTGTATATTCAATCGTTTGTGGTTTGATATCTAGGATCACATAATCAGGATCTTCTGGACCGGAGAACCATTCTTTAAATTCTTCTTTCCAGACACGTTTTTTGAGTTCGTCGTCTGTAGATACAGAACTTACGCCTTCAATTTCAACGACTTGACTTGTGCCGCCTTTTTCATAACCCAACAATACATAACAGTTCGGATTTTTTTCTAACTCTTCGACTTTATGTGTTTTGCGGTTCGTCGCGAGATGAATATTTAAGCCTTCATTATATAGCGCCATATAACGTACTTTAGGTTTGTCATTTTCTACAGTACCTAGTGCACAAAATGGGTTACCTTCTAATGCAGTCAAAATTGCTTGTTCTTCAGCTGTTTTACTCATGATCAATCTCCTCCTGTATATAAACGTATGGGTGTATTCAATTTCTTAGTCTATGTATATCAAATAGATATGATAGAAAAAGATTGAATGGAACTTTATTAGTTACAAACTTCCGTATATGTAAATACCCTTAGACAGAGTTCCTGAACCGAAATAGATTGTCTATTGCTGATGACAACGCATTCTCTGTACTGGACAGTTGATACCCTCTGGTCTATAATTACAATGTAAAAAAACCGCATACGTACAGGGGAGCTAGTTGCAACTGGCTGAGAGTGTATTGTGATAAATACAGACCCTTATACCTGATCTGGATAATGCCAGCGTAGGAAAGTAACAAGTCGTTATATGCTGTATGTTGAGCTTATAATTGCACCTATGTCGTCCCGATGGGGGCGTTTTTTTTATGCCTTTTATCAAGTGAAGACCGATTCTACTATTTGATTGAACAGAAAGAAGGGTTAGGATGATTGGAAATAAAAAAGGGTGGCGGAAAGGCTTACCATGGTTAATGGTAGGTTTATTATGGATCACAACTGCATGTGGTTCAGCAGCAAGTACAACCAATACAACAGATGAAGCGGGCAATACATCTGCACTTAAAGATGTCAAAGTCGTTCTAGACTGGACACCTAATACAAATCATACCGGCTTATATGTAGCCCAAGCACAGGGCTTTTATAAAGAAGCAGGATTGAATGTCGAAATTATAGCGCCCGGACAAGGCGGAGCAGATACGATGGTCGCTTCTGGTGAAGTGCCTTTTGGAATCAGCTACCAAGAAAGTGTCACACAAGCTAGAGTTCAAGGTGTTCCACTCGTCTCGCTTGCTGCTGTTATTCAACATAATACTTCTGGCTTCGCGGCACCTACAGATCGCGGGATCAAGACGCCTAAAGATATGGAAGGCAAATCCTATGGCGCTTGGGGCTCTCCTGTTGAAGAAGCTGTCATGAAATCGATTATGGACACGGACGGCGGCGATGTTAGCAAAGTTAAAAGTGTGAATATCGGGAATGCCGATTATTTTACAGCAGTACAAAAAGGAATCGACTTTGCCTGGATATTCTACGCATGGACAGGCATAGAAGCTGAACTTCGTGGTCAGCCGTTAGATATGTTATATGTTAAAGATTATTCTGACCAACTGGATTACTATACCCCTGTTATCGTAACCAATGAGAAGCAGATCTCTACCGATCCTGAATTGGTCAAATCATTTATGGCGGCAACCAGTAAAGGGTATGAATATGCGATTGCGCATCCAGACGAATCTGCGGATATCTTGCTCAAAGCTGTTCCTGATCTTGATCCTAAATTAGTAAAAGCCAGTCAAGAATGGTTATCTCCACGTTATCAAGATGATGCACCACGCTGGGGTGAACAAAAACAATCCGTCTGGGAAGGATATGCCAACTGGATGTTCAAGCAAAAATTGCTCGATAGTCCATTAGATGCAACTAAAGCCTATACCAATGATTATTTACCTGCGGCAACGACTAAATAGAGAATAAGGAGATGGATAGAATGGCACATACGTTACTCAGTATTCAAGTAATTCCCAAAACACAAGCAGGCGAGAACTCTTATGATTATGTAGATCGGGCGATTGAAGTGATTCAAGCATCCGGCGTGAAATATGAAGTTCATCCACTTGAGACTACTATGGAAGGCGAACTTAGCGAATTGCTAGAAGTGGTTCGTCAAATGCATGAAGCTTTGGTGGAGAAAGGTAGTCCTAGTATCATTTCTCAGATCAAGATTGCACATAGTCCATCCGGTATCAGTATGGATGGATTGACCGAGAAGTACCGCTAATGTCTGCTATGAGATCATGGTGGAAAAGCATATGGCCGCCCCTGGGGGCGGTTGTTTTATTATTGGTCATCTGGCAATTGGCAACCAGTCTATTCCATATTGAAGCATGGATTCTGCCAAGTCCTGCGTTAATTGGACATGAAGCTTGGAGTGAAAAAGATCGACTGGGTCTGCATACATGGGCAACTTTAAAGTTAACATTATCCGGTTTTAGTATCGGGGTCGCTGTAGGTCTACTGGTAGCAGGAGTACTTCATTACACTCCGTTTCTACGTTCAGCGCTATATCCGTTATTGATTTTGAGTCAAAATATTCCGACGATTGCACTGGGACCGCTACTTGTCATCTGGTTCGGATTTGGTATTTTATCCAAATTAATCGTGATTATTCTCGTCTGCTTTTTCCCGGTCACGATTGCGGCACTCAGCGGACTGGCTACAACCGATCGAACAATGCTCAATTATATGCAAATGATTGGTGCTTCCAAAAGCCAAATCTTTTGGAAATTAGAATTGCCTTTTAGCTTACCTTCGATCTTCTCTGGCGTAAAAATTGCAGCAACCTATAGTGTGATGGGTGCAATTATCGCAGAATGGATCAGCAGTAGTGAAGGAATAGGCTACTATATGATGTTACAGAAATCAGCATTCCGTACTGATCATATGTTTTTAGCGATTCTAGTCGTTGTCGCTATCAGTCTTTTGTTATTTATGATTATCAATCTTATTGAAAAATGGTCTATTCGTTGGCATCATCCTGCATCGATGCGTTCTGGCAAAGGAGGTTCCAAAGATGTCGATCAATAAATCTCAATCTTCACCTATCATCACGAACACTTCTACGCCACTGTTAGCATTACAACAGATCAGTAAATCTTTTGCACAAGGCAAGCAATCTTTACATGTGCTACAAGACATTTCTTTACATGTTGATCAAGGAGAATTTGTCTCGATTATCGGCCCTTCCGGTTCAGGTAAAAGCACACTGTTACAGATGATCGGCGGTGTGGTTCTTCCCGATCAAGGTGATATTCTGTTGGATGGTCAAAATATAACAGGACGTAAAGGATTAAGTGGCTATATGCCCCAACAACCGGCACTGATGCCATGGCGAACGATTCAGGATAATGTAATTCTAGCGCGCGAGGTTGCAGGCTTACCACGTAAAGAATCACTAGACTTAGCACGTCACTGGTTGGACAAAGTGGGATTGGGTGATTTTGCTTCTGCTTATCCTCATACCTTATCTGGCGGTATGCAGCAACGAGTCGCTTTTCTTAGAGCATTGCTAGGTCCTCGTGACTTACTTTGTCTGGATGAGCCATTTAGTGCTTTGGATGCTTTTACACGCAGTGAGATGCAATCGTGGTTGTTAAATATTTGGGAAGAGAATAGACGATCGGTTATTTTCGTTACACATCATATTGAAGAAGCTTTGCTGTTGTCCGATCGCATCTATGTACTGTCTCGTCGTCCAGCGACCGTTCTACACAATATTGTTGTACCTTTCCCGCGCCCAAGACGAGAAGAGATTACCGATGATCCAGCATTTATTGCTTTACGTAGACAACTGATGAATGCGATGCGTCATACAGACGAAGGTGATCTATGATGAATAAGGTCTATGCTCCATTGATAGATAGTCATATTCATCTGGATCAATATGATGATCCGAAGATTGAACAGATGATTCGGTCATTAGCTGATCTGAATATTCAATCTTTAATCAGCGTCGCAATGAATCTGTCTTCCTGTCAGCGCACAGAACAGCTTGCTCAGCGCTACCCGTCTATTGTTCAACCTGCGTATGGTTATCATCCAGAACAGCCTTTACCTGACGCTCAAGAGCTTCAGACGTTATTGTTGTGGATCGAACAGCGTATGGATCAACTGATTGCTATTGGAGAGATTGGATTACCTTATTATCGTCGGCTTGAAGCGATAGAACGTGGCGAGTTATTGGACGAGCAAGGATATCAAGATGTGCTGTCTGCGTTGCTCCAATTGACTGCTCGTTATGACAAGCCTGTGATCTTACATGCAGTCTATGAAGATGCTGCAATCGCTTGTGATTTGCTAGAGCAATATGGCATTACCAAAGCACATTTTCATTGGTTCAAAGGATATCCTGAAACGATTCAGCGTATGATCCATAACGGTTACTCCATTTCATTTACACCGGATATCCAATATGAGCAGGAGATTCAGCAATTAGCAGCCGTATATCCTGCTCATCTCGTTATGGTTGAAACCGATGGGCCGTGGCCATTTGAAGGTTCTTTTGCAGAACAGATGACTCATCCTATGATGACTGCTGATGTATGCCGTGAATGGGCGAAGATTCAAGGCCTAACGGAGAAAGAAGCACGTCAGATACTGTATCAAAACACACTATCTTTTTACACATAAAATAAGGCACACTGTCCATTATGCGGACGATGTGCCTTATTATTTTAATGTAAATTATTTATTTTGTTCTTGAGTCTGCTCTTGTTCAGGTGAGCTGACTTGATCAGGCTGCTCCCAATCGGAAAGCCATACCAAAATAACAGATAACAACTGTTCTACATTCATCGGTTTGCTGATGTAATCAGATGCTCCTGCTTCAATACATAATTCACGATCATCTTTCATCGCTTTTGCAGTTAACGCAATAATAGGCAAGTCTTTCCACTTTTCCTCTAAGCGAATCCAGCGCATCGCTTCATATCCATCCATAATCGGCATCATCATATCCATCAATACAATATCTGTAGATTCGGCATGTAGAAGTGCAATCGCTTCTTCCCCATTTTGTGCACTACGAACATGCATCCCTTTGAGCTTGAGCACGCCTTCTAGTGCAAAAATATTACGCAAATCATCATCAACCACAAGCACAGATTTGCCTTGTAATCGAGCCAACGAATCTTCTTGTTCTTCTTTGTCCATCCATGTTGGAGATACAGGCTTGGTCACAGGCTGTCCTTCTTCATTGATAGCAAGTGAAGGAAGGTATAAGGTAAATGTACTGCCTTTACCCAATTCACTTTGAACCGTTACATAGCCCCCTAGCAATTTGGAGAACTCACGACAAATAGATAATCCTAACCCTGTGCCTCCATACTGACGCTCTGTAGTACCATCTTCTTGCTGAAAAGCTTCAAAGATTAAACTTTGCTTATCTTCTTTGATTCCTATTCCAGTATCCGTTACCGAGATCGCTAACATATAATCCATCTGCTCAGGAATACTATATCCTTTAGCCACAATCGACTCATCTGCCAATGAAATACTAATTGTTACAGAACCTTTACTTGTAAATTTGAATGCATTAGAAAGTAGATTTTTCATGATTTGTTGTAATCTTTTCTCATCGGTATAGAAGACATCTGGCACATTTTCATCAATATGAGAATGGAATTCAATACCTTTTTGCTCTGCAATTTTGTCAAAGCTATATCCCATGACTTCAGGTAGATCATAGACCGCTACCGAATCACGTTGTACTTCAACCATCCCTGCTTCTACTTTAGACAAATCCAAAATATCGTCGATTAGGGTTAACAAATCTTGCCCGGATCGATTGATCACTTCTCCAAAATGTGGAACATCATCTTCTTCATGCTGTTTTTCTTTTTCACTAATCAATTGAGACAGAATTAAAATACTATTGAGTGGTGTACGTAATTCATGGGACATATTCGCTAAAAACTCCGATTTGTACCGAGAACTACGGCTCAATTCTTCTGAATACAATTGAAGTTCTTTTTGCGTGATCTGCAATTCTTCCGTTTTGATCTCAGCATAGTGATTACGTTCACGAAGCTGTTCATTGGTAGCTTGCAGTTCTTCTTGTTGGACTTGTAGTTCTTCTTGTTGTGATTGCAGTTCTTCTGTTAGTGTCTGAGACTCACGTAATAACCGATCCACTTGCATCCGATTATCAATATTGTTCACAACCACGCCAAAAGTATTAGCGATACGTTCAACCAGTTGTTGCTGTCTTTGTGAAAATCCGTGAATTGTTCCTAACTCAATGACAACGACTGTACGATTTTCAAATAAGATGGGTACAATCATAATTTCTTGAATAGGAATAACGGTTGCACCTGTCTGAATACGTATCGGGTGATCCGATGGAGCTTTCATGATATGAGTCTGTTTTTCGAGGGCCGTTTGTCCAATAATACCTTCACCAAATTTAAATGCATGAACTAGATCAGGCACATCACTGTAGGTAGCATAAGACGCTTTTCTTTTTAATAATTCAATTCCATTTTCTTCTTCGCAAAAATAAAAAATACCATATGCTGATTCTACAGCAGGTGTTAATTCATGAATTAATCGATCTGCTAGATCATCGATTGCATTTACATTGCGATAGACATTTCCAATATGAGCCAATTGAGTCTGGATCCAATTGCTTTCTTCGATATGCTTATTAAATTCACTTGCTTGATGAGTATGCACTTCTAACGCTTCAGACATTTTATTAAAAGCTGTAGCAATATTACCAATTTCACCGCTAGTTGTAACATGTAGACGTGGCAAAGGTTCAGACGTATCAAAATCGATCTGTTCCATCACTGTCGTGACTTGTTTTAACTGACGGGTCGTTCTTCTGATCGTCCAAAATGCGATTCCCACTCCAGCTACAATAAGAAGAATAGATAGTAGAGCAACGACCATTCCTGTGCCTGTAAATGAGCCACTCTGAAATATAATAAATTCAATAACCATGAATATAATAGCTATTGTTAAAACAATACTAAATCCAAAGATTTGTTGGTTTTTGTAATTCATTCGCTAGACAATCTTCCTCTCTGTTATGCCATCTTAATGTTTGTATAGAAAGATATTCATACTCTATCAAGAATACGCTAAATTCCAGCAATTGTCTCGATTTAATACAATCTTTTTTGTAAAAATTGGTTGACTCACTACAAGTGTTCGTATGCTTCAAATGTCTTGACGTTCCTTTTATTCTGATATACGATGTGCAGTGCTTCAAATAACTCTCTTTTCGTTAATAATAAACATCTTGATTCAGGAAGAAGGAACAATGTACATGTCCAAAGCAACCAATCGGTCTATGGTTACTATAGGTCTGCTTGCAGCCCTGTTTATTGGTGCCCTAGATTCTACAGTAGTCAGTACAGCATCACCGCGCATTATTTCTTCACTCGGTGGACTGAACCTTATTAGTTGGATCTTCTCTATTTATACATTAACCACATGTATCGCCACGCCTATCTTTGGTAAGCTGGGTGATTTATTTGGTCGGAAATCTATTTTTGCGATAGGACTTGGAGTATTCGTGCTGGGTTCGATCATGTGTGGATTTGCTAACTCGATGACTGAATTGATCTGGTATCGTGCGATTCAAGGGATTGGCGCAGGAGCACTTACTCCGGTAACCTTTACCATCGTAGGCGATCTGTACCCGGGTAAAGAACGTGCCAAAGTACAGGGATTATTCTCATCGGTATGGTCTGTAGCTGGGCTGTTTGGTCCATTAGTTGGTGGTTATTTCGTCGATTATATCTCCTGGCGCTGGATTTTCTTTATCAATTTACCTGTAGGTATTATCGCTATTTTGTTTATCTTTATTTATTTCCACGAATCTTTTGAGAAAAAGCAGAAGTCGATCGATTATGCAGGAGCCATTACGTTTACGATCGGAATGACCGCTTTGTTGTTAGCCCTTTTAACAGGTGGAGAAGAATATGCTTGGAGTTCACCGATGATTATAGGTTTATTTGCGGTGACTGTTATTTTTATGGCTTTGTTCCTACGGATTGAACAGCGTGCAGCTGAACCGATGTTACCATTATCGCTGTTTCACTCACGTATTTTATCTATTCCTTATGTGCTTGGTTTCTCTACACGATGGATGGTCATGGGTGTAACGGTGTATTGTGCACTCTGGATACAAGATGTATTCGGCTATAGTGCTACAAGTGCCGGACTGGCTCTAATGCCGATGTCGATTGCCTGGCCTGTCGCTTCTACGTTAGCCGGACGCTGGATGTACAAAGTAGGCGCCAAATTACTGATTGTACTTGGATCAGCATTGGTAGTAGGCGGTAGTCTATGGTTAGCTGTTATGCATGCTCAATCTTCTTACGGTGTGATCGTAGGTTCATTGATTCTGATTGGACTGGGTATGGGCTTTATTGTGACCCCATCACTGGTTATTATTCAGGGCGCTGTCGGCTTCCAAATGCGTAGTGTGGCGACGTCTACCAATACGTTAATGAACTCGCTTGGACAGACGATTAGTGTAGCTGTATTCGGTATGGTATTTAATGCAATTGTGACGACAGGTACACCCTCTCAATTAGCATCTGGAATTCATTATGTATTTATATTGATGTTTGCTGTATCGATATTGAATCTGATTGTCGCTCTGTTCTTACCTTCTAGTAAACAATTATTTCAGGCGATTCGAGAGCATGAAGCACCTACTGTTCATCCGACTCCCAATCAGTCCAATGCTAAGCCAGCACTGGAACGTTCTTAATAAACTCGATACAATTGAACAAGTTCTACACGACTTTAATAGAGGAGTGTCTGCTCCATGATCATTGATTGGGAAAAATGGAAAGAACTACAGTGGAAATTGCTAAAGTATTGGCTGGCTATACCTCGCATTGTACGGTTATCTGCTCTTCTTTTCACGACGCTTATCATTTCTATATTAGGTTGGATCAAAATATTAGCTGAATAAAACATAAAAAACCGTTATCGTGGACTCTTCGTGAGAACAATCGATAACGGTTTTTCACTATATTATGATGTAAAATCACGATATTACAATTAACGTTTATTGAATCCTTTGCGTTCTAAAAATGATTTTAATTGCATCCGTGAAGGAGCCGTCATTTTCTCAGCCATCAAAGCTGACCATGGGGCACTTTTGGCTCCACCTGTACGTTCAGACAAATAACGAACCATTGTATCATCGTACTCTTTCATTGCTTCTAAAGTTGTATCTGCTTGATAGGATTCACGATGCAAGATTGCTTTCTGTGGTAAGCGTGGACGAATACCCGGCTCTTGATTCGGATAGCCTAGACACATGCCATAGATAGGGTACACATGATCCGGTAAGTCTAAGAAATCAGACACTTCTTCGATATGGTTACGAATCCCACCAATATAGACTACACCAAGTCCTAAAGACTCTGCGGCTATTGCGGCATTCTGTGCAGCTAAAGTAACATCTACGGTAGCCACGATAAAGTTTTCTGCGGCATCACCATAAGATTCAGCTTCAGGCATATGCTGTTGAACCGCATTTTCCAAGCGATACATATCTGCACACCATACTAGAAATACAGGGCATTGCTCAATATACGGTTGGTTCCCTGCAAGCACAGATAGCTTGGACTTACGCTCTGGATCTGTAATAGCAATCACACTATAAGCTTGCACATTACTAGAACTAGATGCCATTTGCCCAGCAGCAACAATCGCTTCTAATTGTTCTTCGGTAACGGGATCAGATTTATAGCTACGAATCGAACGATGCTTCATTAATAAAGAAATGGTATCATTCATAAATAGGAACACTCCTGTCTACTAATCATTTATAACTAACTAATTATATATAACTATTATCATATTAATTAGTACTAAATGCAAGTTTATAATAATTTGATTCGTTGTAAACGTAACGCATTTAATACCACCGATACGGAACTAAAAGCCATTGCTGCGCCGGCTAACCATGGAGCTAACAAACCTAGGGCAGCAATAGGAATCCCAATAACATTATAAGCAAGCGCCCAGAATAGATTTTGGCGAATATTACGAATCGTCCGGCGACTGAGCATAATCGCATCGGCAATCCCGTTCAGATCTCCACGCATTAAGGTAATATCTGCCGCTTCCATCGCTACATCGGCTCCTGTACCAATCGCAATCCCTGTATTGGCTGTTGCCAAAGCAGGAGCATCATTGATCCCATCTCCTACCATCGCTACAATACGACCTTCTTGTTGCAAACGGCTAATCTCGGCAGCTTTACCTTCAGGCAGTACACCTGCCAATACGTGATCGACGCCTGTTTGGCTAGCAATCGCTTGAGCGGTACGTTCATTGTCGCCTGTAATCATAATCACACGTAAGCCCATTTGTTTGAGACGAGCTATTGCTGCTTGTGATGTTTCTTTAACCGTATCCGCTACAGCAATCCAGCCTGCGTACTGACCGTTAATAGCAGTTAACATCACTGTTTTACCCTGCTGTTCAACTTCTTGAATCTCTGCTTCAAGATAATCTACATCAATCTGCTGAGATTGCAACAATTGACGAGTTCCGATCCATAGCGATTGTTGCCCTGTCGTTGCATGTATACCCTTGCCTGGTATCGCTTCAAAGGTATCTACATGAACAGGTGTTAATCCACGATCTTTGATCCCTTGTACAATGGCTCTAGCTAATGGATGTTCAGAAGCTGATTCCGCTCCCGCTACCCATGTTAACCATTGATCTTCTGAAATCTGTTCGTGATGATTAGCAAATCGAAGGTCTGTTAAAATAGGCTCGCCACGTGTAATCGTTCCTGTTTTGTCTAATACAACTGTATCTACTTTGTGCGCCGCTTCTAAATGCTCTCCACCTTTGAACAAAATACCGTATTCAGCAGCTCTACCTGAACCTGCCATAATCGAAGTCGGTGTGGCTAGCCCTAGTGCACATGGACAAGCGATAACCAATACCGCAATTGCTTTTTCAAGTGCTCCGCTAAAATCACCGGGCGTTACACCCCAGAACCAGATTGCAAAGGTTAATAACGCAATACCGACTACAATCGGTACAAAAATACCTGAAATCACATCAGCTAGACGCTGAATCGGTGCTTTGGAGACTTGAGCTTCTTCTACAACACGAATAATCTGAGACAGCGCAGTTTCTTTGCCAATATGAACAGCCCGGAACTTAAGTCGTCCATTCTGATTAATAGTGGCTCCGATCACCTGATCACCGACCATTTTTTCAACAGGTAGACTTTCTCCGGTTAACATCGATTCATCAATAGAAGAATGCCCTTCGACCACTTCACCATCGACCGGAATTTTTTCACCCGGTTTGACAATAATAATATGGCCAACTTGCACATCATCGACTGGAATCTCTACTTCTTCTCCATCGCGATCAATACGAGCAGTTACAGCTCGTAAGCCCATCAAGCTACGTATCGCATCCGAAGAACGTCCTTTGGCACGATGTTCAAACCATTTGCCTAGTAAAATCAATGTAATCAAGATTGAACTCACTTCAAAATACAATTCTACCGTCGTTCCCGGTACCACCAACGAACGGATAATGAGAAATAAACTATAAAAGTAAGCAGCCGATGTTCCCAGTGCTACCAGTACATCCATATTGGCGCTTCCGCTACGCAATGCTTTGTAAGCACCCACATAGAAGGCTCCTCCAATAATAAATTGAACCGGTGTAGCAAGTATTAATTGTACCCATGGATTCATTAAAAACATCGGTACACCAATCCATGATGTCACGCTAAAATGACCGAACATCGCCCACAGTAAAGGCAGTGATAAGATCGCCGAAGCGATTAATTTCCACTTTCGCACAGTGGCTTCATGTGCTCGTCGTTGTTGAAGACCTTCTTCTTTTTTGGGAGATGCGGTATAGCCTAGCTTTTCCACTTTGCGTATAATATCGGTTGTTTCTAGACTACCCGGCGTATATTGAACTCTAGCGGTTTCCAGCGCCAGATTTACATTGACTGATGAGACGCCTTCCATCCGCTTGATTCCTTTTTCAATTCTTGTAGCACACGCTGCACAGGTCATACCTGCAATATCTAGATCGACAGTTTCTTTCAGTGATTGATAACCCAATTGTTCGATTTTCTGTTCCACTTGTTCTTTATTTACTGTAGATGGGGTATAAGTGACAGAAGCTCGTTCAAGAGCTAGATTCACATTCACTTCTTCTACCCCGTCAAGACGACCCAATCCTTTTTCGATTCGTGTTGCACAAGCAGCGCAAGTCATGCCACCAATTTGTAATGTTAATTGCTTGGTCTGATCTTCTGATGATGCGTTCATGCTAATAACCTCCTTTTTCGATATGATTCTTTATTTTCATATACCCCTATAGGGTATTTATATTTCCAAAAAAAGTTGCCCGAAGGATCACTAAGGGCAACACATTCACTTCATTTCAACATACATAAATCAGTATACAGCTCTATCGTTCTATTAACCGCCTGTGGAGATAACGTCATATCCTTGTTCTTCAATCGCATCGGTCAATTTCATAATATCCACTTGATCTGCATCGTATTCAATATCTACAGACTTCGCTTCCAAATTCACTTTGCCTTTAGCACCAATTTCTTGCAGTGCTCCTTCTACCGCTTGAACACAGTGATTACAAGACATACCTTCTACTTCTAATTTGATCGTTGCCATGATTATTTCCTCCTTCAGAAAGTTATGATTATATTATTTCAATAATTTATTAATCGTTATCAATAGCTCGTCAATCACTTCATTCTCGCCGGCTTCGATTCGCTCTACTACACAGCTCTTCATATGCCCTTCTAACAACAATCTACCCACCGAATTCAATGCGGATTGGGCAGCTGCAATCTGATTCAGTACATCATCACAATACGTATCTTTCTCGATCATGCCTTTGATCCCGCGAATCTGTCCTTCCACACGATTAAGACGGCGAATCATATTACTTTTCATCTCATCTGAATGGTGACTGTGCCGAACCTCTCCCGGGCTATGGTCGCAAGATTCACGATGTTCCTGAGGTGAACCTTCGATATTCAGATGATCCATCTTCTCCATAAAGTAGCCCCCTGTAATCATTTATAATTCTATCCTAGCATACCCCCATAGGGTATTCAAGTATTAATTGATATTTTATTTTTTTAGGTATATATATTTATTTTATTGGACAAACAAAACAGCCTACTAAAAATAAATAGGCTGCTGCTTCTCCATCTTTTTTTACTATAGTCTTCATTTTAAAATGGTTCAGACAGTTCTTTTATAAAGTATCCTGATCCAAACGATACAAAACATCCTGTCTATTTCCTTTAAATTTATGCTAAAATGTACCCTGTAAAAGCGTTTTTATGATTGATCTATTCCTCTGTCTAAATGATCCAATACTCGCTCGATCAATTGTGCAGGATCGATTGGTTTTGTCATGAAATCAATTGCCCCCATACGCATACCACGAATGACCATTTCAGAACGAGAATCACCTGACAACAGTAACACAGGGATATCTTTGGTAGCTGGTTTGTTTTTAAGATTTTCTAGTACATGCAGTCCGTCTACATCCGGTAGATGAATATCTAAAATAATCAAATCATACCCTGTAATACGCGAAGGGATTTTCAAAAAGTCACCAGCATCCTCATATGATTCTACGATTACATCTTCTGTTTCCAACAATTGCTTAATCAACAATGTAAATGGAGCGCTATCATCAATAATAACTATTTTTTTCATGAAACGGTTACACGTCCTTTGCAGAAAAATAGGGAGGGAAAGATTCATGTCAAAAGCAGATCGGTATCAACAGATCATTCAGCAAACTAGAATTCGATTTTTGGCGGATGCTTCTCTCAAAATGCAAGATTTACAACATCGCTTCGAAGATTATGATCACGGGCGATTGTCAGCAGATCATCGTACACTACCTGATGCGATTCATCGTCATGCCCATGCTATCAAAGGATTGGCACTTACGCTCTCGTACGAAGGTATCGATCATATCTGTGAAGAAATCCTTAACTTCATTCTATACCAACCAGATCATGTATGGACAGCAGAAGATATCCAGTATTTACGCCAAATGGTAACTACGCTCGATGGATTATTAACAGAAGCTTCTTCTACGCAAGCATAAGAATAGTCTAGTGGCTCATACTCGTTCTTGGATTTGTTGTTTTTTCGTTGGATTTTAAATTGGTCTCTCCCTCTAATTCCTGCTACAATAGATCACGCTGACAGAAAGAACGATCTACAGAAAGGGGTATTATGACCATTGGCACAGTTATTTTTTAAGCATGGTGCAATGAACAGTGGGAAGTCTATTGAGATTCTTAAAGTGGCCCACAATTATGAGGAACAGGATAAACATGTTCTGATTTTTACATCTGCGCTAGATAATCGCGATGAGACCGGTTATGTCTCTTCTCGCATTGGTGTACGTCGTCAAGCGATTGCTATTCACGATGATACGGATATCTACAGTATTGTCAAAAATTATTCCCCTAAGCCTTCATGTGTATTAATTGATGAATGCCAATTTATGAAAAAAGAAGCGATTTTGCAACTGGTACGCATCGTGGATGAATTAAGTATTCCTGTGATGGGTTTCGGTCTCAAAAACGATTTTCAAAATAATCTGTTTGAAGGTAGCCAGTATATGCTACTGTATGCGGATAAAATCGAAGAAATGAAAACGATCTGCTGGTTCTGTGAACGTAAAGCCATTATGAATCTGCGGGTCAAAGATGGTAAACCTGTGTATACAGGCGAGCAAATTCAAATTGGTGGTAACGAAAGTTATTATCCGGTGTGTCGCAAATGCTACAATAATCCTCCGATTGAATAGATCGCTACGGATTGGTTATTAGAGAATCTGAATTTAGTATGTAAGCTTCCAGCAAGTTGATAAACGCCCACAGACATGATGTTTGTAGGCGTTTTTTGATTTATTGAGAAGCAAACCACTGTAAAGCACGCTTTTCTAATTGAGTAACAAATTCTTTTTTAGCTGGACTGTATTTGTTAGTCGTTGTAAATTTCTGTGCAAGCTCCTCTTTAAATTGACTATACTGACTAACTTCTTGAGAGTGGGCACGTAAATAATCGCGCACAACAAGATGTCGATGAATATGAGGATTATTTTTTTGATAAAAATGGATATGATGCGTGCGCTGATCTCCACCTTTGCGGAACAATCGTCTGCCTTCAATTCCCCATTCGCCAGCTACATCGTATCCCAAATTACGCATATCGCTATTCCGATCGTCTATCTTTTCGATATCTTTTACAATCACTAACATATCAATAACAGGTTTTGCTTTTAAAAAAGGAACCGATGTACTTCCAAAGTGTTGAATATCTATGATTTGTTCTGTAAATATATGTGTAAGAAACTCGGCTTCTTCTGCAAACTGTATAGCCCATTTTTCATCAAATTCAGTTAATCTCACATCCATTATATAACCTCCTCTACATGGATTAGATTTCTTATCAATAAGTAGAAGAATTATTTAAGCATCAGTTATTTGTATCTACCCACACTATCCCTCTACTCGTACTTCGCATATCCCGATACATTAACCATCCGATCCATAGCAAAATAAAAATATGAATCCACACAACCACTATGCCAGAAAGTTGCGGAAGGTTGCTTGTGAGTACACCCCACAGATTATACGTAATGGTTACACTCAATACACATGCGATCGCAATCCATTTACGATCCAGCATTGTCACCAGCAAGATCAAGATTAACGCAGGAATACTGTAGCGTTCGTGAATTTCCGTAGGTAGCATAAAAAAGGCAAAGGATATCCATGCACCGGCTTTGAGTAAAATAGCTGTTGTAATCGTACGGCATTTCCAGAGGTAGATACCTGTATAGATCACAGCTAATAGCAACAATATAAATCCTAGATTACGTAATGAAATGATGTTCCAGAGCTTTGCTGTATCGCTTGTTGTTGGAACCGTACCTACGACATAAAACCAGATATTGAGTGCATTCAATGTCACTTGAGTGTACAAGCCTACTGCACTCATATACGCGCTTTTGAACATCGCTTGTAATCCGCCATAAGAAGCAAAATAAATAGCGACCCCTATTACAGGAATGACGGCACCTATCGTCATATGGATCAAAGGCTTAATATTACGTTGCCACAGACATTTCAATAGATAACATCCAAACACAGGTGCAATCACAATCGCCTGCAATTTGGTTAATAATGCTAAAGCAAAGAGTATTCCTGCTAAAATAGGCGACGCTAGAAAGGTTAATAAGGCTCCAGCCATCAACATCCCATTCAAAATATCCACTTGTCCCCAGATCGAGCTATTCACAATCAGTGCTGGATTCAGGACAAACAGACACAGTAGCCCCCAACGAACAATCGCCTTTTCTTTCCCTAGCGACCAGCCAAATACAGCTATTCCTGCAACCAGATCCAGTACAATTAATAATGATTTGAAAGACAATTGACCCGCTTGGATCGTGATTCCAAATCCATGCAAAAAAGCAGCATAACCCTGCATAAATAACAAAAATAGTGGTGGGTAGTTAATATTGGGATCATGTATATAGACTGTACCCAGCCCATATTGTCGTAAGGCATTCATCCATTGTACAAATAAATTCTGATCACTCATAAATCCAGCATAATGGCTTCCTAGCCATAACCTTAACCCTAGTCCTACTGACAGTAATAGCAAAAATAACAGCCATTCTATACATAGAGACATGGACAGACGTTGTTGCTTACGAGTGTGTCTATAGAGTCGATCTGTCATCAGTCATACCTCCTTGTATCGTTACAAAAGTGGCAGACGTTGTTCCAAAAAAATAAGGTCATATGGATCGTCTCTACCTTATTCACAAACGTTGTTAGGCTCATTATACAAGCAAGCCTTTGCGGTTTGCGAATTTGTTATTCATATTCTTGACTTTGCTTGATACAGAGCCGATTACACGAAATATTTGTTCCTATTTGCAAAGAAATCGGTATACTGGAAAATGTGCATCTTTTTACAAATTACGACGTAAAAAGGAATAGTCTAGTGATACATTATTCAAAAGGGAGTGAACGCTATGTATTATCCTCTGCGATATATCGAATGGTCAGAGGCCAAACAAGCTGAAATCGGCGAAGTGCATCACATCCATTCGTTGTCACAAGAAGAATTATTCGTACATAAATTAGTAGATGCCATAAAGTTAAATGATCGCATATGGGTTCATGTTTCTCATGAGTCTGTCGATCACGAGAAGCATACGATCTATCTACGTCCATTTGCAGAAGAATTACCGTCTACGTATCAGCGCAGTCTGGCGACCACGATCAGTGGGCAAAAAGATTATCCAAGCGGTCTGTCACCTGAATACTGGCTTTGGGATGGCAAAGCCTTTCAACGTCGTCATGCGATAGATTCCTATGTCGCTCCGCTTGATCTTGCTCTTCGCTTATTGGATCACTATTTGGTACAGCAAGATATCACTTACGATATTTTGTACACCGTACTGGATGCAGATCGGCAGAAAGTGATGATTTTTTTAAGTGAGGTGAACGAATCATGAATAATCGTACCAAAATGATCGCTTTCTCGTTAATGCTAGCTGTTCCTGCAACCCTTTCTGGTTGTGGCAATGATTACGACGACGATTGTCAGTATGATCAGAACGGCAATGCGTATAACTGTAATACCCACAGTAGCTATTACGGTGGCTCGTCCTATTCGAAAAAAAGTAGCTCCCATAGTGGCTTCGGCAGTGGTGGAGTTAGTGGTTTCTTTTCTGGAGGTTAAGTAGATGCGACAGACACGCGCTCTTCCCTATACACGAGCACAATTATTTACCACTCGGATTGAACAACAGGTGCCGTATCATATGATGTATGAGAAGCCTTACTGCTTAACAGCGCTCACTCTGTATAAAGATTATGAATTAGAACAATTACGAGTCGGTTCTGAAAATGTAGATCATCTGTATCGCAAAACATTACAGTTTGTACAAGCACATTTGCCAGATGAATATCTATTGCAACAATTAGGCATTCATCCTGCATTGATCGAAAGCGCAAGACAAGCTATTCCTATCAATGGATTTACTCGCTTAGATTGGATTATTAGCCCTCAAGGTAAGCTGAAATGTATCGAAAATAATACAGATACCCCAAGCGGTATACCTGAAGTCGCTTTTTTAGAACAGGAATTGTTGCGTTATGCACCTGATCTACAACCTGCTTCAAGGCAGATGAATGATTGTATTCGTCAAATGTTCAAGCAAGCGGTTGATTATTATGAACAGCAGGGCTTGGGGAGAATCATCCATTTCACCAGTTACGACTGGCATGATGAAGATCGTGCAAATACGTTATATATGATGGAGCAGTGTCTAGCGCTAGGTATTGAAGCGAAGTATATCCCTTTGGAACAATTGAAGATTGTCCCTGGTGAAGGGCTGTATCATGATGTAGAACGTATTTCTATTCTATATCGCTTGTATCCATTAGAGTATCTCGTCGAAGATCGGGAAGCTGATTCAGGTCGGCTGGTGGGTGAAGATTTATTGCAATTGGTGAACACCGGGAAGCTAGGTCTACTCAATCCAACGCAACATATTTTAACGCAAAGTAAAGGATTTATGGCTACGATCTGGTCGTTATATGAACGGAATGCACAGATGGCAGAATATACGGGATTCACTTTATTTACAGCCCAAGAATGTAAATGGATTGAGCATTATTTATTACCGACGTATTTTACAGATCAAGTCTTTGTAGAACAACAGATTCCCTATGTGGTCAAAGGTTTTTTTGGACGTGAAGGGTTAGGTACACATCTGATCGAACAACCCGAACAACATTCGGTAGCTGTATCTGAATCCCCTATTATTGATTCTAATGCTATACCTACAGAAGCCGAAGAGATTGCCGCTTATTATGAAGATCAACCCAAAATCTATCAACAATTGCACCCTATGGAACCTGTATCTGTCACAACGACTGAGGGAACATTTGATGGTTATTTGTTAACAGGTGCTTTTGTTATCGGTGGTCAGTTTGCAGGATTACTTCCTCGTATTGGAGGCAAAGTCACCGATAATCTGGCTTGCTACTGTGCAGCGGCTGTTGATCCATCTATATCAGATCGATCACACTAAATTCTACATTTAACTTTGAAGGAGGAAGTACAGTGAAAAACTTTGGAACCGATTTATTGCATATCGGAATAGGATTAGTGATTTTATTTGCGATTCTGTTTGTCGGGTATTATATCTTCAGCTTATTGACACGCTACAATGATAACCAGCAAATCGCTGAAGGCAACCAAGCGGCAGGCATGTATATGGGGAGTAAGCTGTTAGGATTATGTATTATTGTAGGGTTAGTCTCGATTAACTCTGACGCATGGCTCGATGTATTAATCTGGTCAGGGATCGGTATTGTGATTCTTTGTCTGGTGTATCTGGTGTTCGATTGGGTTACACCACGCACTAAAGTCTGTGAACAGATCGAAAAAGGAAATATGGCTATTGCTCAACTGTTACGTTCATTAATTATCGGAATTTCTTTTGTAATTGGAACGTTTGTTATGTAGATCCATTCATTATAAAAAAACAGCTTTCGCATCTGAAGAATATCCTCAGACCGAAAGCTGTTTTTTTTCATTACTTATACGTTTATTACTTAAATTAAGAAGCTGCTCCATAGGAACCGCTTTTGAATGTCGTAGGATCATACCATTTGTATCCTGCCGCTGGTGTTGCCCATGGTTCTGCTTGTGGTTCTGTAGAAGTAGAAGGTGTCTCGATCGGCAACAATGATGTTGGGCTATCTAAAGTTAGACCCGATACTTGGCTTAAGCTCGTATAGCTTTCTTTCACAGCCAACCATCTTACAGTCTGTACCAACAACTTCGCATCATTCACTTCTTTGTATCCATCATAGGTTGTTTTTTTAGCGCCTGTTTCTTCACGTAGATATTTTGGAGAAGCATCTTCGACTGGTGAAGAATCACCGATAAATGCTGCTTTACCTGCTCCTACTTTAGAGATTGCTGCGTAAGGACCTTCTGCACGTCCACCGCCATTGTATACCCCTTGATCGACTGCATTGTTCCATTTAGATACAGAAGACGGTAAATATACAATTCCTTTAGCTTTGGTTGGATCTAAAATAGCTAGTGTAGAACCCGCATGCATCGCTACTGAACTCACGCCTGATGTGATTCCGAATGCTTGGGAAGAAGCTACGATATCATTGGCATTCACATCACCTAGCGCATTGTAACGGAAACGAATACCAAAGTTCGACCCTAACCAGTCCGAACCGCTTACACCTTGCATTGCTGGAGAAGCCGCTTCTTCGGCTGTCATGCCTTTAGTTGGGTTACTGTAAGCACCACGACGGTAGCCATTGATCGCTTCAGATCCATCCCAACGGTTTTTGTTACGGTCTGCATTATAATGATCGGCAATAAAGAAAATACTACCGCCACCTTTTACATATTGAAGCATTGCTGCTTGTTCTGTTGCTTTGAAAGGAACGTTAGGCTCAGCGATAACGAATACATCGTATCCTTTGATCTTATCATAAGTGATCGCTTGCTCTCCAAATGTATAGGGTACTGGACGAGTAAGTGCATCTACTGTAAATCCGTCTGCTTTGAGTCCATTTGCAAAGTCAGAGAATCCACCATCGATTACCCAATCTGCTGCACCCGCTGTTTGAGCATGCGTGTTATCAAACAATACTTTTTTACCTGTACCATTAGGAAGAGGTGTATCTGTCCCTGGTTCTGTAGGAGGTGTAGTTGTACCGCCATCTAAAGTAACAGATGATGGGCTTTTCACACCTGCAAAATTATTATATGCACCGGCTGTACCTGTAACGACAATCGTTTTGCCAATTAGACTTGGATTGCTCTGTAAACCGAACTGTGAACGAAAAGCAGTACTCAATTGTACATCTAACAGCTTGCTTGTTGTACGTTCGCTGCTACTGTCTGCGATTAATACATTGAAATCATTTGCAAATGGGCTTGTAAAATCGCCTGTAGAAGCTCCTGAAGCATGTCCAACAACAATCCCTTTAACTGTAATTGTAGACCCGCCACTTTGAGCCTGAATCGCTTGAGCAACAGTTAATGTTGTTGCTGCTTCTGCTACCGGACGATATCCACCCAATAAAGAAATGAACATCAATAATGCTGTCAAAAGCACTATTGTTAACTGCTTCGTTACCACCTTATGCATATAACAATTCCTCCTTTGATAGGTAGAGACAGAATGAGTCATTCTGATTCTCTTATTATCATAATTCTATTTTGTCTATCTAATTCCTCTTTTATGTAAATTTTTAATTAAAAGTAAATTTAAACATCCAGAACAGTGTAAACATACTAAAAATACGATCTCATCAACAATAAGAGATCGTATATCTATTTTGAATACTATAGGACTGGCTAGATTATTAAAGTGAAGACTGTGCCAGACAGGAACGATTGCGCCCTTGCTGTTTGGCTTGATACAACGCTTGATCGGTCTTTTCTAACAATTCATCCCACATCAGTGCAGGATACATCCCAATACCGATCGAGATGGTGATATGAATCATTTTGCCATCAGGTAATATAAATTTCTTCTTCTCCACATTGGTACGTAACGTCTCTGCAATCATTTTGGCTTCGGTTAATTGACAATATTCCAGCCAGACTGCAAATTCTTCTCCACCTTTGCGAGCACCATAATCGGTACTGCGAATACTTTGTTGAATTACATTAGCAAGCTGAAAAAGTACAGCATCCCCCGCAGGATGACCATACACATCATTCACTTTTTTAAAATGATCAATATCAATAAACAGTAGCGAATGTGCCATATCGGTTTCCTGATGTTGCAATTGCTCAAACTTCTTCTCAAAAGCTCTTGGATTATGCAATCCGGTCAAAAAGTCGAATTGAGCTTCTTTGCTGACTTTTTCAAACAATTCGTTATTTTTGCGCAGGGATCGAGTAAGCATAAAAATAAATAAAGTCGCCGCTGATTCCACGACAATAAAAACCAATACTTTATCAATTTCATTTCTTCCTAATACGATACATAAAGAAGCCGTAGCAATAATCGTCAGTGCAATGCCTGAATATAACCATTTTTTATAAAAAGTGATACTTCGCGAAAAAATCCATGAAGCGACAATACACAGCGTCGCCGCATTGATTAATCCTAATATTGCACTTAACCCTATCGTCGGACTCAATATAATACGGGTGATCATAATCATAATTGTGGTGATAATCCCAGCTACACTGCCACCCATACTGATCGAAAGTACAATCGATATCTGGCGTAAATCCAGCAAAACATTATCTCCAACTGGAAAGGTGAATTGCATCAATGTCGCTCCCAAGCAACCGAAAAAAAGTCCGATCCATTGACGCTTTATATAGGTACTTGTTTTGAAATGGGCATTCAAATAATTCAATAACATACTTCCAAAAAAAGAAAATGTTGCTAGAATACAAAAATTCATAAATAAGTCTTTGAACAACATTTGTTCACGTCCCTTTGACTGCGAAAATAATAAGTATATCTATATACATCGTCAGTCTAACGATTTTATTCAATAGTCCTTATTTATTATTTTAGAGGGCGATACAAAACTGGTTTCTACCTGCTTTTTTCGCTTGATACAATGCATCATCTGTTTTATCTAATAATTCGTCACACGGGTGCAATGGATAAAACCCAATACCAATAGATACGGTAAGCGACACTTGTCGTCCATCAGGAATCACAAAGGTATGTTTCTCTATATTTTTGCGAATGTTCTCTGCCCATTCTATCGCCTCCGCTTGCTGTTCTACATGTTCTAAGATCAGAGAGAACTCTTCTCCTCCTTTACGAGAACAATGATCACAGACACGCACACTACGACGTAACACCTCTGCAAATTGAACTAGCACAGCATCTCCAGCAGAATGACCGTACTGATCATTAATCATTTTAAAATGATCAATATCTAACAGAAACAATGCAAACGGGATATGCTTTTCCTGACTTAACTGATTGTACTTCATTTCAAATCCACGATAGTTGTATAGCCCTGTGAGAAAATCCAACTGTACTTCTTGACTCATAGCATCATACAGTTGGTTATACCGTCTTAACCGCTCAATTAATAAATATGTAAAAATAAATGATGAAAATAAAATAAGGATAAACAGAATCAGCGTCGTTTCCTTGGTAAACCCTGACCAGATTAGGAAAAAGAATAATGAGTTCAATGTCGAAATCAATGAAGTTATTATCCATTTACGACTAAACGATTGCCGGGTTCGAAAAACAAGATAGGTGATTAGAAGTGTCATGCAGGCATTGGCTATCCCTAAAAAAGAAACGATACTGATCGGAGCAGACAGCCATAAGCGTGCAATTGAGATAATAAGGGTGGTAATCGTTCCTGAGATGCCTCCACCGAGCACTGTTGCTACAATAATAGGAATTTGGCGCAGATCCAGTAATGTTCCGTTATCTAATTTGAATGTAAAGTGCATCTGAATAATACCAAATAAACCCAAAAAAGCCCCTGTTAAACAGCTTAAAACAAATGGACTAATGCGCGGGTTGCTACGCCAATTACGAAAAACGATATTCCCAAAAAATAAAAAAGTAGAGATGATACAAAAATTAATAAACATATCTTTTATGATCATAAATAAAGTACCCCTTTTACTCTAAATCGCTTTCTATCTATACCTTATCTATTGTTCAGAGCAAAAGGTCTGATAGCAATATAGATTCGTCTAAGCATAATGTAATCTAACATGGAAATCACTTCAAAATTGTCTTTTTCACTTTACAATTTGGGTACAGTTCGATAAAATGTCCAATAGACCAATCATCCTACCTTTAGGAGTGAATATTATTTTTCATAAACTAGAAAAACAATCGTTGGTAGATCAAGTCTATTCACAGATTGAACAACGAATCAAAAATAACAGCTGGGCAATTGGTATGCGTATTCCCAAAGAAGCTGAATTAATGGAACAGTTCGGTGTCAGTCGTAATACATTACGTGAAGCTGTCCGTGCGCTTGTTCATGTCGGTCTGTTATCGACCAGACAAGGGGACGGAACATTCGTGATCGCTAACAGTGAACTGCATTCTGTTTTGCAAAAGCGGGTACAAAATTCCACCGTTGTTGAAGTTCTTGAAGTGCGGCATGCACTCGATCGCGAAGCCGTTGCACTCGCTTGCCTTAGACGCACCGATGAGGATCTACAACAGATGGATCATTATGCTGATTTGTGCCAGCAACATATCGATGCAGGGCAGATCGCTGAATTTGTAGAAGCTGACTTTAAGCTACATCAAGCCATTACAGCCGCTTCTTACAATCAATTACTGATTGATCTCTATGCTCACCTGTTTGAACAGATTCAGATGTCGATTACCAGTACAACTGAACTGAGTGATTCGTATTGCACAGGACATCGTAATTTGATTCAAGCGATTCGTGAACAACAAAGTGAACAAGCGATGTTGATTGTAGATGACTATATTACTTATTTTACGGATCGACTTCAGTCCTTGGATCACTCTCCATCGCCTGAAGCCCAAGGATGATCTATCCATGTGTTACTTATTAGGGTATCAACGCTTGAACGATCAAGCGTTATAGAAAGGACTAAGAAATGAACCGTACTTCTTTGAACGATGCGGAATCAGGATTATCCCTGAGGAATCCGCTTTTTGTATTGATTTGTATTTTGTTTACCGCTATTAATATGCGTAGCCCTATTACGGCGATCAGTCCGTTACTGGATTTGATCCGTCACGATTTCCCAGTTTCTAATACGATGGCTGGATTTTTGACCACTATTCCTTTGGTTGCTTTTGCGATTCTTTCTCCTTTTGTCGCTAAGCTAGCTGGAAAGTACGGCATGGAACGTATTATTATTATCTCGCTGATGGTCTTAACCATCGGTGGTTGGTTACGTCCTTTTGGCGGACTGCCTATGCTGTTAATCGGTACATTTTTAACAGGTCTGGCGATTGCAATCGTCAATGTAATTTTGCCGGGTATGATCAAGCGCGAATTTCCTTTTCGTGTTGGGATTATGACCAGTATTTATTCGATCTGTATGAATGTATTCGCCGCTACCGCTTCAGCAGTAAGTCTACCTTTAGCTAATACGGGACTCGGTTGGAAAGGTTCGATTTTGATCTGGACGGTGCTTGCGATGGTCGCACTGATCTTATGGATTCCTCAACAACGTTACAATCAACCTGCCAAGTTAATGAAACACAGTGTCAAAGCCACTCGCAGTGTATGGCGTTCTCCTTTGGCTTGGAAAATTACAATTTTTATGGGTATGCAATCTATGATTTTCTATGTATCGATCGCATGGTTGCCTGATATTTTGCAAGAACAAGGACTGACTAATATTCAATCCGGTTACATGTTATCTTTAATGCAATTTTCGATGTTGCCATTTAACTTTATTATTCCTATTCTAGCAGCGAAGCTCAAAACACAGCGTCCACTAGTATTATTCACCGTAATGTTGTACCTGATTTCACTGCTGGGCATTATCTTTGTAGATGGCTACTTATGGTGGACAGCCACTTGTCTGATTTTATTAGGGATTGCAGGCGCTTCTTCATTCAGTCTTTCCATGATGTTTTTCAGTCTGCGTACACATACTGCTAATCAAGCGGCTGATCTATCTGGAATGTCGCAATCCATTGGTTACTTGCTTGCTGCATGTGGTCCTACCCTTTTCGGGATACTGCATGATGTCACAGGCAACTGGAAATTACCGCTCAGTATACTGGTAATCGCTACTTTCGTGATTCTTTATACTGGAATGATGGCAGGTGGTAAAGGCTTTATTCATCCTGAAGAAAAAACAGCTTCTGCTAGCTAATTCAATCAAGTATGTGTGAATACCCTTAAAATCGGGTATGTTTTATAAGAGATCAGATTTAAAGGAGGAGCTAAATAATGACTACTGATTTAATTTCAGTTAAGAAGTTGAACAATGGTGTAAATATGCCCTGGTTTGGTCTGGGTGTATGGCAAGTTGAAGATGGTAACGAAGCGATTGATTCGGTAAAAGCTGCACTTAAAAGCGGTTATCGTGCAATAGATACAGCTGCTGCTTATGGTAATGAAGAAAGTGTCGGCAAAGCAATCAAAGAATCAGGGATTGCTCGTGACGAACTATTCATTACATCAAAAGTATGGAATAAAGATCAAGGGTATGAATCGACTCTTGCTGCTTTTGAAGAAACGATGAAGAAATTAGATCTAGACGTATTGGATCTCTATCTGATTCACTGGCCTGTTGCTGGTAAATATAAAGACACATGGCGTGCTATGGAAAAACTATACAAAGACGGACGTATTCGTGCGATCGGCGTAAGTAATTTCCAAACACATCATTTAGATGATTTGTTAGCTGATGCTGAAGTGGTTCCTGCGGTCAACCAAGTGGAATTCCATCCGCTATTAACGCAAACCGAATTGCTTGCGTACAGTGAAGAAAAAGGAATTCAATTGGAAGCATGGTCTCCATTAGCTCGTGGTAAATTATTCGACAACGAAGTGATCAAAGAGATCGCTGATAAATATGGTAAAGAGCCTGCTCAAGTGATCTTACGCTGGGTACTCGATAAAGGTGTCGTTGTGATCACGCGTTCGGTTAAAGAAAAACGTATCGCTTCTAACGCTGAAATCTTTGATTTCAAATTAACGGTTGAAGAAATTGATCGTATCAGTGCACTCAACAAAAATGAGCGTACCGGTCCAGATCCAGACAACTTCGATTTCTAAATCCAAAATAAAAGCTTGAATGTACTGCTATAACAGAGTGCATTCAAGCTTTTTTTGATACAAAAAAGCTCCCGACATCTGCCGGAAGCATAATAATAACTCAAGCGCTATTCGCTATTTGAATTATTTTTCGTTATAAGCGATCAACCTACAATTGAACTACGATTGCCTAGTAAAGCTTGTTTGAGATGGTTGTATTGATTAAGTATGGAATCTACTCTTCTAGACTGGTCCAATACGCGGCGATCGTGAAGGTCATAAAACTGCACCATTTCATTAAGTTCCCGGCGCTCTAGTTCTATCGATTCCTCAATCTCTTTTAGATGTTCCAAGAAACTCACCTCCTACCGCAGTATCTTATCAAGCATTATCATGAAAACTATTCTTTTCTATACAATCTTCTACAAGCCTAGTCTTCATCAAACAGTACAACATGTAAATAGAGTACTTTCTAAGAATTTTACCAAACGATTCCTAATTCTACCATATCAGATTTACACGTACTTTATATTCTAAAGTGAATGATACCGTCAACCTTTAATTATATATCAAAATGCCCTGAACGAGCTACTTTTGTTTTTAAATATTTTTCATTAAATTCAGAGATATCGCCCCATAATGGTACACGTTCTTTCACTTCGGCTCCTGAACGTTGTAATGCTTCTAATTTGCGCGGATTATTTGTAATCAATGTTACCGGCAATGTACGTAGATGATTCAACACATTTATCGCGTCATCATAATTACGCATATCATCTTCAAATCCAAGTTCTAGATTCGCTTCTACCGTATCCATTCCTTGTTCTTGCAAGACATAAGCCATCGCTTTGCTGAATAGACCAATACCACGTCCTTCATGATTTGCCAGATAAAATAACGCACCTGATCCGTGAGCTGCAATCATTTTCATCGACTGCTTCAATTGGAATCCACAGTCACAACGCTTACTTCCAAAGATATCACCTGTATGACAAATACTATGCATCCGAATTAAAGCATCTGGAGATTGTTTGAAATCACCATATACAAGTACACTCGATTGTTGCGCTTCTGCTAAGTTAGATGAAGATAACATTTCAATAATAGCCGCTTGATCATAATCACCTTCACCGCACAAATTCCCCGGAATACTATCGCATCGCAACCAGCAATACCACTGGAATACAACAGTCTCATTGTCCAAATTGACAGGTAAACGAATCGGCCCTACTAAGTAGATTGATTTATCTGCACTCGGTACGATTTGAATATGATCTTGCAAAGCCGCTGTAATTTTAGGATTAATCATTATTATTACCTCCAGAGTCCATATGTTCATGTTCTATCCTGTATATGATTGTAGATACGTTATATGAAGTGATATGGATTATATGCCTTCATGCTGGAAAGATGCAAATTGTGCGCGAAAAGCAGCTTCTTTGACCAGTTGGCTATCCAGTTCAGCCGCAGTCTCAGGACGACGGGCATGTTCAAATTCTTTTAATCGGCTTGCGCTAAACTGATGAGTAGACAGCGCATCAATCAGAATCGGAGCCAATACATGAGCATCCTTCATTGCGCTATTTACACCAATAGCTCCGGTGGGGCTAAATGTATGTGCCGCATCTCCCATAATGACTAATCCATCTTGCACCCATGTATCACAGACACAGCTCTGCACTTTGAGCAATACGAAATCTTCCCATGAACGGATATGCTGATCGACAATAGGTGTTAATTCAGGAAAGGCTTCAGTCAGTGAGCGCACAAAAGATTCAAAAGGAGTCTTGCGTAATTGAGGATACGTATCTTGCGGAATATTCCAACCGATTTGAAGATACCCGCCTTCTTGACTGAAAACCGATAACTGCGCATCTTGTGCCAGAGCCATTCGTACCGTTGCAGGCCACTGTGCAGGCGCAGGAATACGTGCCCATAATAGATCGAATCCATGCTTTACAATATCCGCATGAATCCCCGCCAGCTTACGTACCGAAGAATATCGACCATCTGTACCTACTACAATCTGGCTACGAATAATTAATTCTTGTCCTTCATGTCTTACTTTAACACCGTTAACAGACCCATACTGTGGATCTCGTATCAGGTCAATCACCGTGGTATTCATCATCAATTCATAATTAGAATACGGCAAAGATTGATCTAATAGAACCTGTAGCAGATGTTTTTGCGGTACATGAATACCGGTATGTTGTTCTCCAGGTGCAGGTTGAATCGTTTTGATGATTTGACCATGCTGAAAATATTCTACACGTTCCATCAGCAATAGCCCTGCTTCACGAACTTTTTCATAAAGCCCGTATTGCTTCAGAATCTGCTCACCCTGTGTATTCAAATGTTCACCACGGAACTCTTTATCAATATGACCATGACGTTCTAACAAAATAACAGATACTCCTTGTGCAGCCAGTAAATAACCTAACAATGCACCGCCAGGCCCTGCTCCAACTATACATACATCTGCAACCTTTTCCATCAGATTGTTCTCCTTACCTTGCTTTTCAGTAGCTTTATTTATAATAGTTCAAATAGTAATTTTTATTACTTACTTTTAATAAGTTAATTATATTTTAAGATACTAATCCTTGTCAACTTTTGCATAGACTGCAATCAACAACCTGTTTGCGTAACCGAAAAAGCCAGAGCATCATTACGCTCTAGCTTCTTTATCGGTTGCAGATCACAAATTAATTTGAGGTTTCTGGGAATGTAATCCACTTTTAAGACCTTCTATATCTAATCCATCTGTAGCAAAGGCTTGCCGAACAAGCATCGGTTGAATAAATTCATCGTATTTGCCTAGATACGGAGCTTCTTCTTCTGCTAGTAATTGCTCTGGATTCTCAATCCGTTCACACTCTGCAATAATCTCAGCAGCAATCTCGGCGGCATCAGCTTGACCGGATACCACGAAGTAATAAGGTTCTAGCGGTGTCACTGATCGCAGCCCTAGACGCTCAGATAGATTGTTTTTGAGCAAACGCTCCAGTGTACGGAAAGGTTTGCTTCCAATCCATGGCAAAATAAAGCAGGAATCACCTCCAGCAGGTAACACGATTTTTTTGAGCAAATCGGTTTCTCTCGCTAATCGACGGGCTCGTTCTAATCGTGCTTTAGCTTGTGGAGCTAGATACGGATAATGATCGTTCGATGCCAGAATCTCACGAATCTTCTGCATAATCATCGTATCCATATCACCGCCAGCACCAAGCCAGAGCGTATCGACTTTACCTTTGGATGACTTCACATAGACAGCACGGTGACGACTATCAATCTCTTCTACTTTCCAGAGCTTACCTGCTAATGAAAAGCAGTACCCCGGTGGCGGAACAGTAGTAATCGAACCAATTTCTTC
Source organism: Paenibacillus sp. CFBP13512 (assembly GCF_005233705.1). NCBI lineage: Bacteria > Bacillati > Bacillota > Bacilli > Caryophanales > Paenibacillaceae > Paenibacillus > Paenibacillus sp. CFBP13512. The sequence continues at coordinate 45,080 of NZ_QGAD01000011.1, forward strand.
AGATCCATTGTAGACAGCATGTTCTTCATCGTCTTTGAATACTGCATAGAAGCGGAAATTGTTTACGATCTTTTCACCTGCTAGACCGATAATCAATGTTCCTTCTTCGGTATATTGAAGATGATCCAGTTGCAGTAGATATTGTAGAAAAGACTGATATTGCTCTGCACTAAAATGTCTAAAAGGCGGTAACGTTAGAATAGCACGTGCTAATTCAGCAGGCTCAGCTTCGCCCATACTTTTGAGAATACTCATCGTCTGGTGATACAGAATCCCGATCGGTAATTTGCGTGCACTGAAAGGCTCCACCCATTTCTGCTTCACATACAATTCGATGACTGCAATCGCACGCAACATAATCCACGGCATACGTGCAGGTAATTGTGCTTCTTCATCTTCTTCTTCCGGACAGACGAAGATCATTTCTGAGACCGAACCTTCACGCCTTCCTGAACGTCCTAAGCGCTGTACAAAGCTGGAGCATGAATAAGGTGCTCCTAACTGGATCACACGTTCAAGTTCTCCTAGATCGATCCCGAGTTCAAGCGTTAACGTAGCGGCGGCAACAGCAGGCCCATATCCTTCACGTAAAGCGGCTTCGGCTTCTTCGCGTAACAATGCCGAGATACTGCCATGATGCACATGAAAAATATCAGGTTCATGGCGATTAGCCGCGACAGCTCTCATTTCCAGTGTAATGTATTCAGCATCTGAGCGACTATTAGTGAAGATCAATGCTTTTTTATGATGAGTCTGATCGTAAATAAAGTTATGATACGCCTGTTGAGCATATTCTAATTGTTGCGCTTGTTCTTCATTACGAGCATTGGGAAATGAAAAGTGTTCGATACTGAGGCGCAATTTGCGATTGCCTTCAGGCGATACGATCTCAACCGGTTGCCCTGTGCCTGCGGCTAACCACTGCGTCGCACTTTCATAATCGCTTAGTGTCGCAGATAATCCGATCCGTTGCGGACGACAACCACCCATACGCTCAATACGGGATAATTGAGATAATACTTGAATGCCACGATCGGCTCCCATAAAAGCATGGACTTCATCAACAACGATATACCGTAGATCACCAAATAATGCCGGAATCGAATTGGGACGATTCATTAACAATCCTTCCAGTGATTCCGGTGTAATCTGTAAAATACCTGAAGGATTTTTCATCAGCTTGGTCTTCTGTGACTGAGGGACATCTCCATGCCAGTGCCAGACTGGAATATCTGAATCTCGCAATACGCCTTTGAGCCGTTCAAATTGATCATTAATTAAAGCTTTGAGCGGCCCTATATATAAAATGCCTACCGATTTGGACGGATGCTCATGTAAAGCCGTTAATGCTGGAAAAAAAGCAGCCTCTGTTTTACCAGAAGCTGTCCCTGAAGCGATAAGCAGATGATGAGGTGTGTCCAGAAGGACGCGACAAGCTTCCACCTGTGCTTCACGCATTTCTTTCCATCCACTGCGATACATGTATTCTTGTATAAACGGAGCCAGTCGGTAAAAGGGATGATTTCTACTCATAAATCAAACTCCGCTAGAAAATCATCCACTTCATCTTTAGGTGCAGACGGTTGAGGAGCTGTCCCGCTTGATGTTGCACGTTGATTCGATGATGAATTAGGCACTACATCAGGATCTGCACCATATCCTCCACCATGTGAATTTGTTGGTGCTGTCGCTAACTGCCCTAACAATTCATCGAATGATAATTCTTCATTGAAATGAAGAGTATTCAGCAAATCTACAAAATCACGCACTACTTCACGAGGTGTCAGCAATTCTTCTGCACCCATCCGGGAAACCGCAATTTGCATAAAAGCGACCAGTTGATGTTGCTCTAATGTCGATTGGTATTTGTGATGCTGACTATGAATATCACGTAGCTTTTGTAGCATTAACAATATTTCTTCATGAGATAACATTTCCAAGCGAATCACAGGACCGGCAAAATTTTTGGTTCCACTGCTACCGAACCGACTTTCAGATAAACGGGAACGTAAGGCTTCATAGCTATATAATCCACGACGAGGGTCTTCTACAAATTGAGGTGTTCCACCGACAAATACACCCAGATGCCCTGCTTTACCCTGCATCGTATCATTGAAGATCGTGAGTAGCTTTTCATAATTACTTTGACGGGAGACGCTATTGGAAATTTTGTATAAATTCACGCCTTCATCGACAAATAATAGCAACCCCTGATAACCGATACGAGCGGCAAATTCTGCCCATAATTTCATATAATCGTACCAGCCATCATCATCAATAATGACGCCTACATTCAGTTCACGTCTGGCTTCAGTACGGGTTGGATATTCGCCACGTAACCAGCGTAGTGCCGATTGCTTGAGCGTATCTTCCCCTAAGCGAATCCCTTGCCAGTATGCCGACAACACTTTGGCAAAATCAAATCCGTGTACCCAGCCTTCCATTTCTGATGTTACCGAATGGATACGACGTTGCACTTCAATCCCGATCGAAGGATCATCGGCAGATACATTATTTTCTTCCATTACTTGTTGTTGTAGTGTGGATATCCATTTCTGTAACATCGACTCAAGAGCTCCGCCATCTGGACGGGTACGTGTCGATAGATTGGTCATCAGTTCACGGTATGTTCCAAGTCCTTGACCTTTCGATCCTGTAAGACGACGTTCCGGAGATAGATCGGCATCGGCTACCACAAACCCACGATCCATTGCATAATTGCGGATCATTTGTAGTAAAAAGCTTTTACCACTACCATAACGACCTGTAATCAATTTGAACGCTGCTCCACCATCGGCCACATTATCCAGCTCACGTAGAATCGATTCCACTTCATATTTACGACCAACCGCTACATGTTCCAGACCGATACGGGGAACAACCCCTGCCGCAAAAGAATTCACTAATGCGGTGGTGATACGTTTGGGTATTTTCACTTCATTCATTTTCTTTTCACCTCATGATGATTGCATCAAGCACTGTTCTATATTCTTCCATAATCGTACCTTCTTCAAGTAAAAGGTCACCGATTGTATCCATCGCCAGATCATTAATTTCATCAACTAGCAGTGCTGGCATCGTGCCACCTTTACTAGCAATATCACGTAAAACAGAATCGCTAACTTCATCCAATAATCCCGCCAAAAATTGAATATGATGCGGTTGTAGACCATCGATCCAATCTTGCCACGCTTCATCCCATTCAGCAGGCAAAGGAGACAGAATAGTGATTGTCGATAAATCGGTTGGTTGTATATTAGACAAGGACGGTGAAGCCACTGGAAGTTGTTGCTCGTTTTCCACTTGTGCTGTTGACTGTAATTGCTCGATTCCCTGTACTTGCTCTGCTTGTTGTATAGTTGGTTCTGGTGCAGATTGTTGAGTTTGCTCTAATTGTTCTTTCGCTTCGAACACAGGAGCATCAACAGCTACAGCATGTTCAGCGATCCATGTTGTCCATTCTTCTTCACTACTGATCTTTTCTTCTTCCCGTAAAGTCAGCATTTGGCGAACTACATCCGAATCGGCTTGTAATTGCTCTAATACGGATGTATCGATCTGCACTTGTCTTGGTGCAGGCACTTCTTCTTGCACTGTAAATATACGCTTGATATACCGTTCAATCAAGCGAGCAATCTCAGGCTCAATTGGTGGATTAATACGCAGTCGACCACTAAATTCGAGATGACGACGTAGTTCATTTTCAGTTAATTTGACGATACTGGTTAGAAAATCTCGTAAAGGCTTATGTTCGCACAAAGGTAATCGTCTGACAGTAGCTGTTCGACCATAGATGGTTGAGTCATAGACAGCACTGCGGAACAGATAGCGCTCTGTTTCCCGATAGACGGTTGGACGGAAAATTTGAATTAGACGTGCGCCCTGCTGTTTTTCCAGAAAAGCATCGACAGCTGCTAATACTTTGGGCACATATTCTTGAATCCATTCGCTACCCTTTTCAACATAAAAGCGACTACGTTCAATATCGTAATCCAGTAAACGATGTAATAGTTCAAATGGAATCTGTACAGGCTGTGATGACCAGATACGCTCCCATTCCAGATCATCCAGTTCGGTTGGTAAATGGTCTGGCGCTGCAATCATCAATTCGCTTAACGATTCATTCAGTCCATGTACTTGCCCAAAGTCCAATACCCACTGTGGAATATATCGATCTAATTTAATAAATTTTTTACGATATTGACGCCATAAATTCATTAAATATTGATGTCCTTCTAAAGGTTGTTGCCAGCCTGCTCCATTAATAATCTCATAACACATTAAGAAAATATAAGACAAATCGGTTGCAGGATATCGACCTTCACGCACTTCTTGTCGCCAGTAGAAATACCACCTTTTCTGTCGCCAGGTCATACTTTCGTAAGTCGGCCAGTAGCTCATAAAGGGTACAAATTCAGCTGCTTCTTCCCGATGTTCAATCATTTCATGAGCACGCTTCGCAAAAATGTGTTCTGCGGTCTGAATCGCTGACTTGGAACGTAGTTCTTCATCGGTTTCTACTAAGGTAGAATTGGACGATTCAGCATAAGAAACATATACCGGTGCTAGATCTGTATTCATCGTAGCAGCTTCTTCGTGATCGTGTTGAATACGATGATCGGGAAGCTCAAGATTTATTTCTGCTACAGGGTTCTCTACAGCATCTTGTGAATGTACCACTTGATGTTCAGCATCATCTATAGGTGGAATTTTCCATGAAGACATCGATGCACAATCTACAGGAATATAAGATGCCTGCTGCTTGGAATTCACTACTTTATACGTAGCTGGTTGTTGAAGCTCCATTTCATAACCACTGATCTCATCCGGATCACGATCACGTGAAGGTCGCTCTGAGATCGACTCTGGTGAGAGGTTTACAGAAGGAGTATCTTCTTTTTTATATTGAAAAGACTGTAGCCAGCCTTGATGGTCATAGATAATATGATCTTTTTTCCAATCTTCGTCTAATGTGGTGTCTGTAGTATCTATAGAAATATCAGCTGGACGCTCAGGGATACGCAATCCACGTTCTTCAGTTCCCCACTCAAATTCAGCAAATCCACCTTTACGTTCGCTCACTTGTGGCAATCCAGATTGAAGTGCACGCTTCACCATCATTGGAAAAGCAGGTGGTAATTCAGTCAAAGGATGGTCAGGATCAACAATCGCATATTCACGCACAACCGAATGAAATAATTTGAGCAGACTGGTCTGAGCCGTTCGCATATGAGGTTCATCTAACTGTTGACCTTCTGCATAGATCGCTAAACGTAAGCGAGTGGTTAACTTATTCATCGCTTTATAGACTTTGCTTGTCACACTATCTGTTAATTCATCAGGTTCTAAATAAATAGCAATATCGACGCCACCTGGTAAAATGGCGGCTCTTCCAGTCAAAAGACTTGCAGGCACAGCTATAAGTGGTAATGTCGATTTGTTTTTGGCAGTACTCGTCTTGCTCGATAGTTCAGACGCTTCTTGCCAGTACGAACCAAGTGTGGGTTGCCACAATTTTTGCAATCCAGTCAGTAGAGGCTTTTTCCCAATAATGGCAATCTTACATGCTGGAAATTTACGAATATATTCTTCCAGAAAATGCTGTAAAGACTCGCTGTGTCTCATCACGCCACCTAAGATGCCGCCTGAAATTCCCCAGTGTGTCAAAAACTCAAAATGCTGTTCTAGATCACGCTCTGTTGGCAATACCAAATCTGGAATCAACAATTGTTCCCACGGTCCGCTCAGTCGTTCAGAACCACGCTGAATAATCTCTTGCGATGTTAATTTACTATTTTTATCAAGCGATGTTCCGTCAGCCATTCTCCCCATCGGTCCTAGCCCTAATTCTCTTAGAACATCGGCTTCAATCTGTCCATGCTCATGAAGACCCACATAGGTTCCAGATGCGCCAAGACGACGAGACAATTCTACCGCAGGATAACGAATCCCACTAATCTCGATCATCGGCACTGCTGTCACTTGTCCGACACCATTTTTGGCATCTCGTCTACCTTCTAACACCCATTTGGCTTCTACATGTACCCCATCGGTAAATTCTTCCGGAGCCGCATAAGGAATATAGTCGTCAGCCACTTGAAAATTCTGATCTTGTGCATAAGCAGGATCAATACCATAGATGATTTCTTCATCCACCGTATCCTCTAAATAATGATCAAGATCATCGACAGCATAACTGGATTCAGCTGAAGTCGAGATCGCTATCGTTGTGGTAGGCTCGCTTCCTCCTGATAAGACGGCTTCTGCACTTCCATCATAACTAGCATCAATAGGGGTACCGTCAAACAACTCTAATGTACCCGGAACTAATCGTGCTAATCGAGTGTATAATTTATGCGCTTCTTCTGGCTTGAGCAGACATTCACTATGCCCGTAAGAAGAATGTTGCCATCTGTGATCAGTATTACGAAGTGTTTTACCCATAACCATCTGCTGTACTTCCTCAGCTTGTTCCTCTTCCACGACTCCATCTGCACGCGAAATATGCAGGAAAAAGCCTCGATCTTCTTCGAAGCTTAATAATGCCGTATAGGTTCTATCTGTATAGGATATTGGCGATGGTGAATGCATAATAGACTCCTTGCCTTTCCTTCAATAATATTGATAATCCGTTTGGTAAACATAATATCCCATTATACATGAACCCGATGGGAGAATGGTATAGGTTACGAACATATTTTCGTTTATTTCTTTTTATTTTCTACAGTTTTTCTACAATTTCTTACAAATTTATAATCTGGCTGGAATCTGAAAAGAACGATGTACCCAACCGATCAGATCCATTTCATCACTCAGACCACCGATATAACTGATATATCCATCCGGGCGAATCAGTACATATCCCGCTTTGCCCATGCCATAGCGCTGATGAAGATCATGGTCTGCGTCCACATGAATATGAGAAGGTAACGGTAAAGAAGTCATTAACGGATGATCCGGTAACAAAATATGCACGTCAATAATATCTTTCCATTTCACAGCCACTTGAGTCAGTAAAGAACGGTGATCCGGTTCGTCGATATCATCTTCGAGTGTTGGTGGCTTAGGACTTGGAATCACAGGATGTTCTCCTGCAAATAAAAGTAGCGTATGTCGAGGCGATTGTCCGTATCCTCCATCAGGTACTCGTTCTCCTGCATGAAGCATCGGGCGATGCCAGCCTTTGCCTTGTTGTACGATTGGACTACGGTCATATGCTATACCTGTTTCTGAAAGTAAGCGGAATAAGCGTTTTTGAATTACTTTACGTGAAGAGAGTAACGGAGCGACTGTATTGCGAATAGCGATCGGTACAGAATGACGTGTAGTCGCTAGCTTGGTGAATAATGATGTACCTCGTAACAACTGCTGTCCAATCGGTTCACGTTCAGCATGATAACTATCCAATAGACTCTCCGCAGCATACCCCTGACACACTAGCGCTAATTTCCACCCTAGATTAAAAGCATCTTGTATCCCGGTATTCATCCCTTGTCCACCAATCGGTGAATGAATATGAGCGGCATCCCCTGCTAGAAAAATAGATCCTGTGCGATAGTTTTTCACTTTACGCTGATGAACAGCGAATTTTGCCAACCAGATCGGATTAGACATATTTACTTTGATCGGCAGACAAATATCCAGTACTGCTTGAATATCGGCTAATGATATCGATTGATCTTTGGAAGAAGAAATCACATATTCAGGTGGCATCCCGATAATGACTCGATGTCGATGATTTAACATCGGGAAAAAGGCAGTCAGATAGCCTTTATTAAGATACACATGCAGTTTGTTATGATCTTGCTTCCAATCGATCTGTACATCTGCCAAAGCAAACGATTGAGCTAACGCTTCGCCTTCAAATGGAATCCCGCTCAGATGACGAACCGTACTATGAGCGCCATCACAACCTACTATCCAGCGTGCAGATATCTCTTCTTCTAACTGAGCGTCACCTGCCATATGTTGCACGATAGCATGTACCTGAGAATGTTCTTGATCTCCCTGATGTAATGATATTAATTCAGTTTGCCGTTCTACAGTGCCACCTAGTGCTGTTAAGCGATCAATAAGTACCTGTTCGGTGATATTTTGTGGAACCATCAGCACATAAGGATAAGGGCTCTGGATCAATGAAGGGAACTCGACCTGTGCGAGTACTTTGGTATAGCTTGATGCTTGCATTCCGGTGACTTGATGTCCTTGAGCGATTAATGTATCTGCTACCTCTGCTTGATGTAATAATTCTAATGTCCGTGCCATCACACCTAGCGCTTTGGAATAGATCGAAGGATGAGCACATTTGTCGATAATACGATATGAGATGCCGCGTCTCGCCAGTTCAATCGCAAGCGTCAGCCCTGTAGGTCCTGCTCCTACAATCAATACATCACAATGATGAATATCCCGATAACCATTAGAATGAATCGTCATAGCTACACCTCCTTTGATCTACAACATAAAGGTACTCTTTATTTCAATGATTGTATCGTACTGTATATAGTAAAAGCTCGCTTTCTTAGAAACAGAAAAGCGAGCTTTTACATATCAAATGGTCTATCGAGTCGTGCTTATTGTACTACCTATTAAGGTGTCTCTGTTGTTGCGGAATCATCCATGATAGATGTGATAACATACTCGGTACTATCAATTTTGATTTTGTTGATATTATGGCTATCTGTTTTGGCAGGCAAATCGATCGTTACGGTATAGGGATTACTTTCAGATAGTTGTGCTTGAGATACAGGTTCGGCTTCTTCTATTGGTGTGGTACTTGATGTCGAAGAATCTGTTGTTCCTGTTTCTGTTGTTGCATCAGTATCTGTACTGTCCGTTGGATCGGTTGTATCTGAACCTGATGTGGATTCAGATGTTTTTGCATCATTATTTGTATTATTAGTCGTTGTAGATACCATCGTTACAGTAGAGCTATCATTACCATCAACTGTACTTGCTGTATCGTCATCACTCGTTGCTGTAGAATCGTTAGTCGATGGTTCTGACGAGGTATCACTACCACTACTTGTTGGTGCTTTACAGATCGACTTCGCATTTAACTGAGTATAGTCTACTTTTTGCCCATTTCCCATCATTAAAGTAGCTTTGGTAGGCGCAAAAGCTTCGCAAGTCGCACGATCAGCAAAATGGAAAGCTAATCCTGTCGCATTGCTATCTGTACTTGTTGTTGACGTTGTACTTGTAGAAGCATTTGGAGTCTGTAAGGTAACTACTACTTTAGGCAGTTGAACCGTTTCTGTTGGTGGTTCTATTACTTCTGGGGCTGGTTCTACCACAGGTGTCGTCTGATCCACTGTAATCACACCAAACACTTTCAGTCCATAAAGCGATAGTCCACCGATCGCTACTAGTAATACCACTGCTAGCAGCGCTAATAAGGGCATACGTTTTCGATTACGTTTAAACCATTTGGAAAGTGGTGTCGCTAGTTCATCTCTCGCTTTAACATATACTGACCGTAAAGCAGGCCCTTCATTTGCAAAATCAGCTTTGGCTTGAGCAGCAAGTGTTCCTTTACGGAATGCTTCTGGATCGTGTCGACGAAAATAAGCCAAAATAGCTGTCTCATACGCAGGTACAAATTGGGGATGCTGTGACTGACGACTGGACGTTTTTTTGTTCGTGTCTGTTGTCTTCGCTCTATCGTTGGTCAATCTGTTATCAGACGTAGATGGTTGCGAATGATGAAGATCTGGTCGCATAAATTCTACTCGTCCTTCAGACCAATGGAAAAATGGATAAATTTGTTCAGGACTAGAGGCATGCTGACGAACAGCTTCGACCATTGCAGAATAATCCAAATCATTGGGTTCAGCACTATAGCTAAACGCCGCTGCCAATCGACCAAATTGACCTTTTCGAATATCTTCAGCTAACCACAACCGACCTAACTGTTGAACCTGATCTTTTTCATTCGGTTGCAATTGATGTAGTAAATTCATTAACTCTGCGGATAATTCTTTTTCGGTAAACCAGATATATAGCAGCTGCAAAGCTAACTTTTTCGCATTCAAACGACGTTCCGCACGTTCAGGATATTCATCACTTGGTAAAGGAAGCGATAAGAAGTCTGCGGTTAATAACTTTTCACGTGTCAACGAAGACCATTCCAAGTCATTCAATAATAATCGTTCAGCAGAAGCTCGCATATCATCACCTAGACCTGATTGTATCCAAGCCTCCGGTTGAATCGTTTTTCCGTTTAACGAACCTGTATCTACTTCGTCTAATAATGTAAATACTGTTCCTGTCGCAATCATCAAGTCTGCACTATGACGTAATGCTTCCATAAAGGACTGACCTGCACGATTACAATAATCGTCCATCTCTAATAACTGTGGATAGGTTGTGCCCCATTCGACAGCCAGATGAATTACTTCTTCAACCGTTTGTGCTTGATGGAATTTGCGCTCTATTAAAGGGTTCAATAACATCACAGCCAGTGTAGGCTGACTTCCTGCCATATGGATAAAAGCCTCATTCAAAGCAGGGTGTTTCTCCATCATCATATACAAAGCCTGACTTGCTGCGGTCTGTCCTGCTGCTACCGCATTACGAGTCGCCCAGATAAAATACTCTACGATTTTGCGTCCGGTATGTACTTCATCAATACCGTAATATTCGGCAAAACATTCGGCAATCCCAATATCAGGTACAGCGCCTGTTCGCACTTCATCAAATTCACGATCAAAACGAGATAAAAATAAATCATTTACACGTATCGCTGAATCTAATGCACCTGCTGGACGTAGATGTTTGAGCAAAGACTGCAAGATGGAAGCAGGGTGTTCGCTGTACAATTGCTCGTCTCCCGCTTCGACACGAAATAGCGTGGTCCACTCATCATATTGAGCAGGATCAGGCAATTCTTCCGTAGAAGCATCCCGTCCAGCTTGTCCGCTATCCGCAAATTCTTGCAATGCACGTAACTGATCCGGTTGTGCTAAATGTTCCCAGACCCATTCGGTATACACTTGACCTGCTTTTTCCGGTTGAGCAGGATGAATACGACCTGTACTCCAATCAAAATGATAATCGCGTTCAATATTGCGATCACCTGCACGAATCGATCCACTTTCGACAAACATCAGTTGCATCCCTTTACGACTTTCCGGCTCTTTGGCATACGTAGTAAACCCTAGTCGACGACGGAAAGCATATGGAAGTGCTTCGGTAATCACTGCTGTTAATTGCTTCGCATAGATCGATAATTCACTGATCGGTACATTGAGCGAAATATACACTTTACGCCGCTTATGAATTGCAGACATCACTGCTCCGATTAACTGACGGAAAGCAGCACCATCTATTCCCAATTGCTCTAACAATGCTATCCGATTGAATGCAGCAGAAGTCGAAGGGATATCTTGTAATTGTGGCAAGTCTTGTCCTTGATCGACATTGTATTGCTCCTGAAAATCGGCTTGTAACCATGTATGATATTGATGCACCCATTCTTCAGCACGTACTGCTGGAATAATGTAATTATGCGAAAAGAATGTACTTCTTAATCCTGTAAAATCGGCATTTACATAATGACTATTTCCCAGTACCATATCGCCTGTTTCCAGTCGTACCAGTTGTAAGGCAGACGGGAATAATGCATCTTCTTTTTCACCTTTAGCTAACAATTCTGCTGGCGCATCGTATACACATAATGGATGAATATACTTTTTAATAAAAGAGTTATCCAATCCAGAAGATTTAGCGATCGTATCATAACCTTCAGTGGAGCGGAAAATACCACTTTTCTCCCGTGTATACATCTGTTGATCGATCAGGGCATTCGAGAATAAAGTCAAGCTTTCCCTCTCCCCTCGATATAATTCAGTTTGTACAATAGCCAGATAAATGGCTCATCTACACGAATAGGGCTAACTACACTTTGTAGCTTCTGATCAATCGGATTACTTCCTAATGCAGAGACTGCAAAATAAGCAGTATCTTTGAAATACACATCCATCGTTCCTTTAAATGGACGATCCACACGTTCGATAAAGCGGCGGATTTCACCATCTATATTTTCAAATTCGTTCAAATCAAAATAATCACGATGAATAACATTATGGAACACATTACTGTTGGATTTGATATACTCGCCTTCATCTCCACGTAATGACTCTAGCATATCGCTTTTCGTAAGTACCACAGCTGTTGGAATATCGGTTTTGCTATCTTCTTGATGAGCAATAAAGTCGCTAAATAAGGTTAAGACCACATCACGAGGTTCATCATAACGGGATACCCATTCGCCTTTATCATCACCCAGCTTAATCCGAATACGGTCACGAATCGAGCGAATCTGTAGCGGATCCACCATAAATAAAATACCCGCAGAATTTTTAATATGCTGACCGTGTAGACCTAGATAATCTTGATCGACCATACCTTCACCAGCCACATCAAAAAACACCAGCGTTAAAGGTGGCTTAGATTCATCTTTGAATACGAATTGGAAAATAAACGGTTCTTGCATCCGTTCTTTTTGCGTGGAACCGAGTAGATCCCCACGTTCAAATAAAGGTTCTTCATAATTGATACGGAACTTGCGGCTAATCTCTGTTGTCAGTGGCATACAAGCGGCATCAAAGTTCTCTGCTGTTGTATTTTGCAAGGTATGGATCAGCGCTGTCATATAAACGGATTTTCCTACCTGTGAAGCTCCAACGATAGAAATAATATTACTTGGTACTTTGCCTGAAGTAACAGGTAATTCATTATGACAATGAGGACACAGACGACGACGTGTAACTTCACCATAACGATCATTTAGCCCAACCAATACATGATCCGAATAAATACGTTGCTCTTCAGGGACATCCGTCGGAAGCAATACAGCTTCCATATCATGCACAGTATCAAGTCCGAAGCGAGAGCGGTACTTGTTTAACTTCGCATCTTCACCGAGTCCATAATCTTCATCATCTTCACGGTGATGCGAAGCACGGAACTCTACATCTTCCGGTGAAAATTTGTTAAAACAAAACGGGCATACGATATCATAAAATAACGGTCTAGGTGCGGCTTCCGGTTTCTTTTTGAACCAATCGAAGATATTCATATCAACTATCTTCCCCCTACTCCAAAATCAATTCGTACATCTGTCCATATGTACGTCCATCGGTAAAAAAGAGTCTTACATATTCATTTTTGCCTACTTCAATCGCTGGCAATTCGTTACGTCCTGCTTGAAAAGGAGCTGCAAAAGGATAAATAATGCCATCATCTTTGTTTGTAGCATAGCCGCCTTCTTTTTTCACATAACATAATACTTCTTTGGGAATAGGAACTTCTGCATGAACTTCGATCCGAACTGTTTTACGTTTACCAAACCATGTTCCTTGTTGTTTGATCGAATAGTAAATTTTAGCTTTCCCTGCACTGAGTTCTATCGTATTTTGACCATCGGGTTGACGCACCAGTACCGTTTCTCCTTGTTCTTCATACGTGAGATAGACGGTATACGTCATTCTGCCAAAATGATCGACTCGTTCTGTATAAGAGCCATTATTCGCTTTATATTCTTCTTTAGTGTATAGACGCAGACTGGCAGGAGCAGAATCTGGCTGATCCGAATGACTATACCCTTCTTCGCCAACTGCGGACATCTGCGTTACTTTTTCGATATAGACAGCTTCAGCATCACGTGGCCATAACCAGCGCAATGTACATAATCCATCTTGCGCTTGTCCGGTCAATCCATGAATCCCTTGATTGGTTTTCAGTTCGGTATACAGCATGTAAAGATCCCCTTTCCTGGTCTGCATCTATCTATAGCTTGGATTATATTTTAAAAAGTTAGAATTAACGTTGGAATGTACCACTACTTGTTCCTCGGCGACGACGTGGGCCTTCAGAAGGTGTAGTTGGCGTTGGTGTAGAACTGCGTTTGATCATTCGTTTGCTATTTTCACCAATAGGTACCACCAGTGTAAATATAGCGATAATAAACGCTAGAATCATCACTGCTAAAAAGCGTACGACTCCATCCGTCCAATCTGTTTTGCCGATACCCCATTCTAGTAACCATCCTGCCAGTAGACCGGCGACTCCACCACCAATTCCAAAGCTACGTGCCAGAAAACGGTTATCAAACATTAATCCCATACCGACACCCATTAATGCTCCCAACAACATAACAAGGATCACGTGTAGAATAACATAGTAGAGATTGCTGTAAAACGGTTCACTACGTTCTGTGACCAGTGTACGTTTATCTAATGTATCGTAGATTTGTTGGAACGTCTGTGGTAATTGAGAAGCATCAGATACATTATAATAGTTACCGCCTGTCTGACTAGCAATATCTGTCAGTAGATTTGTTCCACCTGCATCTGTCAAATTCAATCCTACTGTATTAATCGAGATTCCTTTAGCTTGATAAGGAGCCAGTGCTGAAGAATCCAATGCACTATATCCATCAGACAACATGATTACCACAGTACCACGAGTATCATCATTTTGAGCTGTAATTTGTTGCATCGCTGTTTCTAAAGCACCTGTAAAATTAGTGCCTCCTGTAGTTGTTGCCATTGCATCCATTGTAGTTGTAATCTGCTGTTTGGATGCATCATTGATTTCGGTCAATGGCAAAACTACACTTGCTTGATCACTGAATCCGATAATACCTACACGTTTATCATCATCCATGGAATTGACCATATTTTTAACCGCTTGAAAACGTTGATTTTTTGCATCTGTTTCTAGCATACTACCAGAATTATCAATTACCACGACAACATCACGAATCGACTTTACTCCATTAAATCCGATCTGGTAAATCGCTTCGCCTCCAAGACCTCCAAGAAACATAAGAACCAATGTAGCAGGTACAAATAGTTTCCAAGAAAGCCCTGCATAACGTTGACGCCATGAAGCCCCACTTAATTTCGGTGAAATCGTTTCAGCTAACAAACAGAACCCACCAATAAACAAACTAATTATTCCGAAATATAATCCAATTAGAATCACACGCGGCATCCGATCAAAATAAGAATGGATCAACCATTCTCCCAAAATAAAACCAATCGCGCCTCCAATCAGACTGAATAATAGCATAAGCCAATTCACTTTGCGTTGCATATGTGGCATCTCCCCTTTCATTGGAGTAGGTGAAGTTTCGTTTATAGACTTTGAGTAGTTAGAGTTTCTGAATTAAACTTCAACCTTAAATAAAGTGCGGTGGTGATATAAAAAAGCTATGTAGAGAGTGGATGTAAGTTTGACCACTTCGAGGAAAAGATGATCCTTTTCCTCTTCGTTACGTGGTAAGTGGCTACATAGTTTTAAAAAATATAAAAGCTTAGAAATCCCTTATTTTTTAATCATCACATGGTGTCTTAAATAAAACAAGAAACCAAACTTTCAAGTAACTTGTTCTTTTCTTTCTTCTTACCCCACCCTGCCAGGCAAATGCTACTATATTGAATTTTTAGCATGTACTCCCCGCTCTGAGCGGAGGGAAAAGAATCACTCTGAAAGAGCGAAGCGATCGCATTTTCAAATCGATACCGACCGCAAAGCGGTTATTCAAGGTATCGATTTGGAACAGCGACGACAAGAGTGATTCTTTTCCCAAAGCGGTCAAACCAACGTACAAGCTATACATGAAAATCATACCCATTTGCAATATACGTATCATAATATGTTTTACCATTACGATAGTAAATCAAGTCTTCAATCGTAAATCCACCCATTAGATTCAGCTTTTCTACACCACTGGTGCGATCTTCATGGACAAATCCTGTTTTGTAAATACGAGTCGTATTATCGACACCTGCGGCATACCGTACAAATTCACCATTTGCATTACCAAACATATATTTTTCTTCATAACGATGTTTGTGCGTATAATCCAGCAGACGAATATGAATAACGGCTCGGTCTTCAAGCGTACGATACAACTCTTTGAACAAATCTTCTTGCGATAACGCTTGTTTATTCTCGTATGCGATCGTAACATTAGCACGATTTAATAATTCCTGTTCAAAGGTCTGTGTAAATGCTCGGGATGCTAATAATTCTTTACGGCACACGTCCATCAGACGTTCCAATAGAGTAGAAGCTCCTTGCTGTAACCATAACGTTACGTCGCCTACACTTCGCTCTTCGAAAAAGGCACCATCTCCACGTTTTTCTTCAATTTCATCCATAACTTCAGCAGTTAGACGACTGTAGTAATCATGGATATTTTGCCCGATATAATCATCTGCTGTACGAATACTATCTGTTGCAGCTACTTGTAAATTAGAACCGAGCGTATCCATACTTTTCACCTGTTGCATACTGTCACGATGAACAGTAGCCAGATGCTCTTCAAAACGGCGATACAAACGCAATCTAGTTTGCAAACGCAAAATATGCAATTTACGTGGATAAATCGTATCAATCAATGCACGGGTAAGTCCGCGAATATTATGCTTTTCCATAAAAGGTAATCGCTGGAATGATAAATCGTCTGCACGACTGTTGTACCATTCATCCAGTTCGGCTTGTGCATTTTCTAAGGTGTTCATTAGATCACGAGTACGTGCATGATAATCCTGCCAGATGCTATGTTCTCCTGATTCATCGGTCCATTCTGCTAACTGATAGAAATGGATATGAGGATGTTGACGAAGCATCTCTGTGATACTCGATTGCAGTTCACGTCCAGCATCCCATTGTTCGATCCGCTTAATCATTTCTTGCTCATAATTATCACGGAAAAAGCTTTCGCCACCATATTCGAACAGAGCATGTTCTGCTTCACGAAGACTCATTGATTTGAGCTGATTAAAGCTTGTCGCTCGTGTCATAAGACCATTCATATCTTCCAGACGACTGCTATTAGGTACAAAATGATCTATTCGATCATCCATACGCTGTTCATCGAGACCTAATAATTCGAACTTCTCGCGGCTACCCACAATCGTTGAATGCTTCATCCGCTTCATAATGCCGTAAAAGAATTGCTCTAACACAGTCAAAGCAATCGCTCGATCAGGTCGTCTGACTCTAGCAAATCCAGCAGACACTAAGCCTTGATTGCCGTCTCCATTACGCACATTATTTTTGAACGCATTATTATTGTAATCTGATCCATAAACAGAAGATTCGCCACCCGTTTCCAGACGCTGACGGTTTTTGAGCAGACTGATCCGACAAATAATATCGTAGCTACTTTCCATGCCACCATTGACTGAGATACCTCGCTCATTACGATCAGATAATACATAAGCCAGTTCGAATAATGGAGAAGGCGCATGTTGTACCATAACGGCCAATCCGTCTTCAGTACGTTGTAACGGCGCAGTCAGTGTATAATCTGCTGATTGTATATGTTCCAATTCTTTTAGAAAAGCAACACCTGCTGAACTGGAATAACCAAACTGTTCTTCTTGATCACCTTCATATATGAGCGCATACATATCCATTTGTACAGACTTGAAAGACTGTCCTAGAATCGAACGAGCTAACAATGATATCTCAGGAACTAGGATATTCATCGGATCATCGACACGTGTAATCACAGAAACATGCAATCGATCAAACGAAGAATACATACGTCCGAACTCAGCTAAACGGCGAGCCGCCTGCCGGAACGTACGATTCAGTTCCAGCAGATGCTTGCCATCTTTTTGAAAATGGTGATGCCAATCAGGGCGTTGCGTTTTTTTGTGATGATCATTAACAGTAGGACGGGATAAAAAAGTCGTAATTTTTTGCGCTTCTAAAGCATCTGTAGTCTGACCTGTACGCATAGAAGCAATATGCTCCTGCTCATAACGAGCTTCTTTAGCACGTCTAGCTTGTTGCTCTTCTCCTGTCGGTTCAGGAGCAATTTCGACATACATGACACCAGCACTATTATCCCACTTCTGAGCATTAATCTGCATAACAGGACGTACAGCATCTTGAATCAGATCCCCGATAAACAGGAAAACGGCGGGGTAGTGAATACTGCTCCGCCCATCTCCCTGCCCGGCTGTTTTCTCCTCGTCAGCAGCATATGCATCTGCGAATTGTTTCAGCCGAACGTCCATCTTATTTCAACTTCCGGCGAATATCGCTTAATTTCGTAACCATTTGTTTGTAGAATTGGTAAGCTTCATCACCATTAGCCAATTCAACACGTTCGTATTCTAGACGATCTCTAGCTTCTAGATACGCTTCATACAATTCATCCAATTTGTTAAGAAGTGGTGCGATATCTTCGGATGAAGTCATCTCGTTATCTCGGCGATCGGCTTTACGCATCAATGTCGCACGATTTTTCTGATCAAGATTGCGGAAATGTTCAAACACTTCAAATTCCACAAAATTACGGCTCTTCATCAGATTTGCAAAAGCATCCCATGCTTCTTCTTCTGGATCACGATCATATACGTACAATGCACCTTTTTTGGTAATTGTATCGGTATAAAGGGCTTGTAAGAACTGATCAGTCAGTTTTTCTTCACCTTCATAACGACTTAACATACCTTCTAATTCGGCAATTTTAGCTTGAATACTTTCATACTTCGCCAGTTCTGCACGTACACGTTCGATCATTTTTGGTGAACGAATCAAGTTTTCACGTGCTAGATCTTCGTTAAAGCTACCGAAAATATCTTTCGTCGATTCATGTGGCAATCCTTCTGTCATTAAGCGTCTCAATTCAGCTAGCGCGCGCTTAACCTCACCCAGATTCGGACGAGCTGCATCCAGACGCATATCATAACTAGCCAATGCAGCAAGTAGATCGAATGATTGTGTGAAATGAACCGCAAAACGACTGCTGGTGTTTTGATCTGCATCTTTTTCAACGATAATGCCTAGTTGCTTCGCACGAGCATAATCTGCACGCACACGAGCATTGTAACTTTGTACACGAGCATTAGTGTACGTTTCACCCCATGATTGTTCAGGGATCGGTGAAGGCAAGTACGTCCAGTTTTCTTTCTCCGTCTGTACCAAATGTCGGCCAATACCTTCACGGTCAAGAATCGTACGCTCATAGTTCTCTTCATACACTTTCAGTGGGGTATAAACGAACAATGGCACACCGTTACGAGTATTCAACCAGAATATACGGTTTTTCACTTTACTTTCTTTAATCGTAAAGTGGGATTTACCCAGTGCATTATTCTGGAAGTTACGAATACCACGCAAAATACTCGGCGCTTGAACAGGAACAGACACAAATCCCCATGAAGGGAAATGAAGATTACCTGCACTATTGCTCAAATGGAACACCGGTACAGCTTCATCATCCAATTTACTAGCAATGGTACGTTCTACAAATTTCTCGATCGGCTCATCTTGACCGTACTTCATCACTAAGAAATCTTCCATCGAACGTGTGATCAGATCACCAAATTTGTCGCTTAAGAAATCAGAGATCGAACGTACAATATCAACCTCTTGCTCTTTCACCCATTGATCGGAATGCTCTAGCAATTGTGCAGAGAAATCACGAATTAGATCATCGCCATCTTTGCTATCCATAATATCGCTCACTGCTTTAGAGATATCCGGTACGCTGACTAGATTCCAATAGTACGTTTTGTTACCACGATGATCTTCTTGCTCATTCGCATTGGTCAACAACTCACCATTTTTCTCGAAAATAGAGCTTAATGCATTCAGTACTTCGGTAAATACACCATAAATACGATTATTTTCACGATTCAACATTTCATACAAATCTTCATAAAATTCGATCATTTGTTGAGTACGTTCTACATCAGCACGCAACCAGTATTCATCAATTTTAGCTTCAATATATACATTTTTCTTTTTGTCTTTGGATACAAAAGCACTTTTCGCATCGCCTAGACGTTCATTGGCATAATCAGCCGCTGATTCGATATCACGTGGAATACGAGTCTGGCTTTCACGCAAGGTTTCGATATACGATAGTAGCATTTTCAGTAATGAGAATCCTTTTTCTGAGTACAACAGACGTGATACATAGAAAGGACCTTGTTCTGGATGCAAGAACATACGGCGAATCTGATCCGAAAATTGTCCAACAATCTCGCCTGGCAATTGTTGCTTCGCTTTGATGTATTCTTCACGAGCACGAATCAAGAATGTTTGCTCAAGTTCCGTATCCATATTCACAGCTTGCATTTTGACCACATTGTTGAAGCTGAGACGTTCACTATTTTCAAATCCAGGCAATGGTTCTGGAACACGAGATTCGAATGTTTTGGTCATTGTCTCGACATCTACACCTAGTTTGCGAGCGAAGTTCTCTACCGCTTCTTGATCTGGCGCTTGATCGAACATTTTGTCCATTTTCTGGAACAGACGATAAGCAAGATAAGTGGTCATTTCTTCGATCGGCAAGACCGCAGAAGATGCACCAATAATGTTATATTCATAGTTCGCAGGATACGCACGGTTCATCTGTGCAATATTGGTACGAATATTACTGATATAATCATGGATCGCAAACTCTTCACCAGATGCTTTTTCTTCACTCGCCATAAAGTTGGTAATATTCTCAGCAGTTACATTCATACAATAATCGTATGCATTTTCAAGCAATTTACCTTCAGTATTCGTCGCTGAGATCAAATGACATAGATTAAATGGAGCCAGTGGCGAATTGACATTCAGTATACTGCCGTATTGCTGTTTAAAACGTTCCCCACGACTGTCTACATTCATCCAGTAATCGAGCTCTTTCAGAGCAGCATATCCATTTTTTCGAATATATTCGCGTGTATGCTCGCTTAAGCTTTTATTAGATAAGTTGACGTCTGGTGTAAATAGATAACCTAGCATATTCAGACGGTCTACTCCTGCTGCGCCATAATCACGTTCTACAATACCACGCACAATGTACGAAATATCTAAGAAACAACCACTACCTGTACCGCCCGATAGCCCTGTCAGTAGAAAGACCATTAATTTTTTGTTTGTACCGACAGATAACGTTTTGATTTTTTTATCTATACTTTGTACGACTTGATTAATCTTTGTAAATAACAGCAATCGTCCTGCTTGGCGTACACCAGCCGCGCCGTTCATACCATCAGTAATCCCTAGTTCTGGAGATAACCATTCCGTGATATACGGTTCTAATAGGCTACGGTTTTGAAGTAATCCACCAATCTCTGCATTGGATAACAATACAAACTCATTGATTGGATCAAGTCCGATACCTTTATATTTTTTATTGCGATCTTGTTCGTTGGTTTCAAAAGCAAGAAATTCGACATTATCCGGTTTGTCTTGCTTTTTCTTAGTCATTGGATCTTCTGGAAGCTTAAAGCGACGGTTGATCTGGTATTTCAGACGCAATAGTGCATCAATACCAGTACCCCCAAGTCCAATAATCAAAATCGGGTTGTCGATCGTGTCGACGCGTATTTTATCACTGACAATACCACCGCCAAGTGATACGTCCAGTTGTTGAATGTGTTCTCTAACGATTGGTTTCATGAATGATCCCCCTTGGGCGAATTAAATTTTCTTTGTTTGGTTGGTGGGTGGTTGTGAGGACAAGCGCTATGGGGTGGATAGTTCTTGCCGTCGCTGGTAAGATCGGATATCTTGATTTGACCACGGAGTGGTCGATATCCGAGTCTTAAAGGCGACTTTCAGAACTATTCCATCCCTTCGCTTGTGCATCCTTCCACTTTGGAGCGTTTGAGTAGGAAGAAGAAAGATTGAAGCGCTTGGATTTGCAATCCGGTGCTGGGTTGTCGTTTAAACATTCTCTAAAAGTTTGAAATGTTATGGAAATGAGAAGATGAATAGATTATATAAAGATATATGTCATGAGATACATACTTTAAAGTACGGGTTTTGGTTTCAATAATCTATTGTACTGAATGATTATGAGATTTTGGAAAGAAGAACTAGATGACGAATAAGCAATTATATAATTTTTTAGTATACATCAGTCATATGAATAGTTTGTGTACACTATTATGTTAGATATTCAAGCAAAATCGTTTTATCGACCTGACGCAATCCAATCGTGATACGGTCACCGCTTTTGAGTTCAAAGCCTTTAGAAGCATCGATCGCACGAGCAGATTTTTCAATCACATTATCGGCATTGTTCCGAATCATAATGCGGTCGTTACTGCTTGGTGTGAATACGATATTTTCCGTTTCTTTAAGTTCAGGTGCAAGTTGGACTAATTGGTGCAGGTTGAACTTGCCACGGAATGTAGTCAGTTTTTTGTATTGTGGGTATGAGCGTTCGCCGGTATTTTCATCACGAATCTCGATGACCATTTGTCCGACAAATCCACGATTTCTTTTTTTCAAGAAACTCAGTAAGAACCACAATCCTGCAAGTACCAATAATGCTACGACTGCAATAGTGATCCATGTCATCAGACCTAAGCCTGCTTGTTCACCACTACCTGATACTCCACCTTTAGCGTCAATCGTTACAGGCGCTGTTTCACGGTAAAAGCTTTGTTCTTCTGCACGAGCAACCAGTTGATAGACATGATTGTCTGGTACTTCAAAGGTACCTTTAAATTCACTACCATCTGTGGTTAAAGGAACTTGACTGGTGGTTCCTGTATCCACATCCGTCACATTGAGTACAGCTTTCATACTACTGGCTTGCGAATTATCTGTTAATTTCTGACCACCGCTTGTTAAATAAGAAACGATATCGATCTTATCGCCTTTACTGTACGCTTTGGTCGGAATAGGATCTAGTGCTAATTCCAGGTTATAATTGAACACCAGATTAATATCAATCTTATCTTGATCGACACCCTTAACCTGTAATGTCCAATCTCCTTGCTCTGGAGATAGTAATTTGACTAGCGAATAACTTTTGGAAGTAGACATGCTTACTTTGTCTGATGGTACAGTTACTGCATTTCCAGATGGATCGACTAATTTCACTTCAACCGCTTCTGAAGACATAATCGAGATGTTCGCTTCTTTTACGTTGGCATTTGGAATATGAATTTTCACGTCTTGAAATTGTCCATTACCTGTAATCGAATCGACAGGTACAACATTCACTTCTTGATGAGCTGCAAAAATTTCACTTAAAATCTCTGGCAATTCTTCTGCTGAAGTTGTTACAAAAGATTTACCACCTGTATCATCAGCAATTTTTTTCAAAGCTTCTTGATTCAGCTTACCGTCTGCATTTAGACCAATTGTATAGACTGGATAGCCATCTTTCTTCGCTTGTTCTACCGCTGTATTCAGATCCGTATCGGCTTGGCTATTGCTACGCCCGGAATTACTATTCAACTGATTGTTACCATCCGCGAACAATACAATCATCGGTTCATGCCCTTGTTGAGCATTATCTTGTAAAATAGTAACGGCTTCTTTCATCCCTACCGAAATATCGGTATACGCTCCTCGGGTAAGTCCATCTATAAACGATTTCAGTTCTGTTTTATCATCAGCAGACTGAATAGCAGTCAATGCTTTCTCGCGTTCAATGCGGTCTGTATACGATACTATTCCTATGCGATCGCCTTGCGATGGTAGCATATCTATAAATAGTTTCATCGCCTCACTACCAAGCTGTTGTGGATCACTGGATTTCATTGAATTACTTGCATCCAGTACCAATACGGCATCAACAGATGTAGTCGAATTATTGGGGCTCGTTGTCGCTGAGGCAGCGAACATCGTGCTAGGCAGCTGTGTCAGGCACAGAACCAAAGCCAGCAGGATATACATAAAACTTGTATTTCTTCGGGACATAAGTCTACTCCTTCACTGGATAGATAGATGGCTCTACGATACACCATCTTACGACATTTTCATTAAGCGCTGGTTAATTTCACCTTAACATGCCTTAAAAATCATAAAGTGAAAAATTTGATACTATTCTAATTACAATATCCATTTTACTCCATTTTGGATAATAAATCACAAACCCATATGAGCTTTTGATCATAACAAGCCGGATACCATTATAACGCATATTCCCAAATATTTTCCCCACCTTAAGACGGGGGAAGCCACTGGACTATAGGCTAAAAGTTGAATATTGCTCACCATTTTCGCTATTCTGTAATAGATTATGCGCTAAAATATAGGTATAGTGAGGTTGTTGAACATTTTATAATTCAACGAGCAATCACGATCCTCCCTTAGATTAAAGTTAAACTCGATAAATCTGATTAAGAAAGGAATGTCATATGTTTGCATACGTATGTCTCGCGGTTTTGTTTCTTTTTGTTATCATAAGATTGTCTATGTACGCATTTAAACGCAAACGTGTCCCGACAGAAGACGAATTAGAAAAGCAATTACTATCTACTATTAACCAAAGAAGCTAACGGATGCGCAGATTTGCCCAATTCCTTGTTATCTGACTCCTGACGTTATTTATAAATACGATGTATAGCGAGTGATCTTAATCCATGACAACCACCAAAAAATCGATTCAATTACCTGTGCTTCATCGCACCCGGCGGGTGTATGATCCTTTACGGATATGTCTTAAATGTCGAAACTTTACTATTTTACCGGGCGACGCCTGTCCAGATTGTGGCAAACAAGCTCTTGTTCCTGTGATACGACAAGCCAGCCTACGTGCCAAGCGCAAAATGCTCAATGAAATTCTGTTTGCTCTTCTTCTTACTATTATAGCGGTTGTTGTATCTAAAGAGATGACCGAAATCATAATCTCTGTGATTACAGGTGTCATATTGATCGTCGCCTTAATTCTGGTACAACGTCGCATGTTATCCAAAGAAACATTAAGGCAGTTAGCCCGACTATTCAAAACAGAAGGCAAAACGATCTATGAAGGTACTGTACGTGATCAATCGACAGCAGTAGCGGTTGTACGTATTGGTGAAGATGTAGAAGGATATCATATGTTACGCCAAGCAGCTGTTGTAGTGCATAATGATCGACTACGATTAGCTCAATTATCCCTGTTACAAAATTTTCGGTTACGCAGTGATATGGATCTAGATCTCGATTCATTGATCGTACATGATTTTGATCCGTTATTAGCCGAATATATCGGTGAAATCGCTAAGATTAAGCGTGAAATGGTGAAAGATCGCGCAATCCGCTATGTGATTGCCAATGAACCGCAAATTTTAAAAATGGAAAATGGCATGAACATTTTGGTCAGTGTCACGTCTTCAGCGGTACGAATGAAGCGCTATGTCACGATGTATCCAGGATTTATTCGCCGTTATGCACGCTTTTTGCCAAAAGATCGCTTTCTTCGTCTATACCGGATGATCCAAAATGATCCTGCACAAAAAGACAGTACGATGGCTGTCGATCTAGAGAATATCCGCCAGGAATTGTACAAAGGTGATTCAGATTTTGAGCCTGCTGTTCCCGGAATAGGCATCTCATGAGTATTATTCGTTTATTTGCATTACGCAATCTGTTAATTGTAGCCTGCGCTATTGCAGCTGGACTAGCGATCTATAAAGGCATTCAGATTTCGCAAAAGATTCATGCGGTGCAAGAAGCTGATCGTTATTATGCACAGCAACAATGGGTCGAAGCGGAAACCTTTTATCAAAAAGCCAACACCAACACATCGATTCACTATCAAAATGAACATATTGCGAATCGGTTACTTCAATTATTACCTATTACCGATTGGAAACAGACCGTAAGTTCCAGTCAACAACAGCTTCAATCTGCCGCTAGCACCCAGCAATTTCAATCTTATATGACTGGTTATAAATTATGGCAACAGCGGATAAGTGAGCAACAACAAGCAGATCAAAGATACACCGTACAGTATAAACAGATTACCAATGAATCGAAGATCAATGAGCAACTCAAGACTGATTTCCAAGCATTCCGTGAACTGTTTGAAGCCGGTCTGCAACATAATATACAAAAGCGCGATTATACCGATGAATCCGACAAATGGAATCTATTAATGATTCCAGAGAAATATTTAGCGGTCAAAGGTACACGTCAAGCTTACTTGAATACACTGTTCAAAACATATGATCAGACCAAATTAACACGATTGGCTTCTGCTGGCGATTTTACTGCTTTTCTAGAGCAAGCACGGATCACTTGGGAAGGGTATCACCAGCATAATTGGAGCGCAACATGGGTACTGACTATTGCTCAAAATAATGCAGCGACGATTCTTAATAAAGATATTACAAGTCAGCAGATCAGTAACTTTGTGACTCATGCTCAACGCTTCAATCAATGGGTAACGACTGTGAACTTAAGTTCGTCTCCTGTAACCACAACGATCAATAATGAGATTGCTTCGTTAATTCGTGAAGCAAATACGTTGGTTACAGCCGGCCAATATCAGCAAGCTCTTGATATTTATCAAGCCTTACAACCTGTGCAAGATATGACTACGCTGATCGGGCAGACCAAGTTAGCATGGGCTTCTAGTGATCCACTCTATGTTTTACAAAGTTCCAATCCTTCAGTGACGTATCAACATGTGGTCGGAGGCACCAATGGGCTGAATGCAGATGTATATGCACTGGCAACCGATTCTGCTAATCATCTCTATATTGGTCGCATGACTGCTGATGGAGCAACCAGTATTCTATCTGGAGAAATTGCACAGAATGCTGGTCAGATTCGTACGCTGGCTATTGTGAATACATTAGGAACACCCGATCAACCTGTTATTGAGATTCAATCGGAGCCGAGTGGAGATCGTACAGCTCTTTATTCTTTTTATGCTGTAGAAAATAGTGGTTTTCGTGCACTGCTTTCAGTAGAAGCTGACGGATATACCATCGGTGATGACCAAACGATTCAGGTGCAAAATCCATCTGATCTTCCTAAAGGACAGACAGCGATCTATACACGTAATGAAGACGGAGAGTATACACGTACAGAGACACAGAATGAATATACTTCGATTGATGGAGCTACATTAACTAGCTATCTCAATGAACCTGTTTCATTTGAAGCCAATATCGTATCGGTTGATGATCAGGGTGCGATAGCATTAGTAGGTGAGCAATATATTCGCCTTCGTGGTGCGCTCAATTGGGCAACAGGCACGTTCCTCGTATCCGGTGTGTTCCGAGGAGAATTTGAACCTTTCACATCTTCATCAGGTAACAATGAAACTGATCCTTCAGCAGAAAATAACTTTTCTACAGAAGAAAACACAGTGCCTACCGATGAGACAGGGTTAATGCAAGAACCTGATTATGGAGTCGATACACCTGACGCTCCTGCTAATCTGGATGCTAATGTAACGATTCCTGTATTTGAAGTCGAATCTCTACAATAAAAAATAATCTACATCAAAAAAGCTAGTGATTAGGAGCCAATATCTCCGCTACATCACTAGCTTTTTCTGAATTTATCCGCCTAATCCAACAAAAATCATAATTAATACCAGTTCGATCATATATCCAATCACTAATAACATGGGAATACTAATTACTAAAAGAAAATTGCGCATAGAAGCACTCACATCTGGTGCTTTGCTTATCCAGCGATATAACCCTCTCCACGCCAAGATTAGCGCAGGAACAATAGCAAGTATTCCCACTGTAACAACAGCTATATAGAGAGACTGTTGATCAGCCGTACTGGCACCTTGTGTCATCAGATTGGATTTGCGGATCATCAAGAACACCCACACAGCTGCTACAAGAATATAATATAATTTGATCCCATTGCTAAATGAAATAAGCTTTTTGTCCAAGCTTGTTCCTCCTCTATTCTCAATCCATACTCGTTCGTCCACGTATTTTCTAATTATATCAAGTTCTATGTGAAAAAGAAGCAAGTGATCAATGCTACAACAAAAGCAGACAAAACGGCAAAAGACCAAGATGACGTTCTTGGTCTTTTGCCGTTATTTGATTCATACGTTTCTATTGTACGTATACATAAACTATTTATTTGCGTTTACGTGAATTCATCACAGCAACTCCACCAAGAACCAAGGCAATAATAGCAATAATCAATGTCGTCACTTGAAGACCATTACTGCTCGCTGGTTGTTCCATTGGCATAGTATTCATATCAGTCGATGGTGCTGTATCTGTTGTTGTACCTGTCGCTGGAGTTGTTGCTGTTGTATCTGTGCCTGTCGCTTCATCTGTCGCTGTTGCAGTATCTTCTGTTGCGGCTGCATCATGTCCATCTGTTGTTGGCGCTGCTGGTGTGGCTGTAGCTGCATTTTCAGTAATCGTTGTAATCGAGTGTGGAAGTTCGCTGCCTTCTTTGCCTGTCCACTCCACTACGCTACCATCACTATAGTATTGATAAGCATCCCAAGCCAATTCGCCATCTTTGGCTGGATTTTCACCTACAAATACGAACTGTTGAAATTGACCTGCTTCGATACCGCCACTTTCAGCTTCCCAAGTGATCGATGTAATCTCATCAGCATCATTTTTCTCAGTCGTTGTTTTCCAACCCGGTACAGGTTGATATTGTTTGAACGATAAATTTTCCGGTACTTTTAAGGTTACTTTAGTCGTTGGCAAGTCTTTTTCAGAAGGTACTTTGATCGTATACGTCTCCCATGCGGAAGGCATGGACTGAGCAGGTTTAACCGTTACATGAGCACTAGCAATACTGCTAAATGTAAGGAATCCTGCTACCATTACTGCGGAACCGATTGTGATCATTTTGGTAAATACTGAATTTGTTTTCATTCTGTATACGCCCCTTTGTCATGAATATATAAAGACAGGCAGATAGTGAATTACCTGTTTTTGAACAAATTATGAACCTACTCGTAATGTAAACTCAGTGTCGATTGTATCCAAAGATTTGGTCAAAATATGAACTTTCACATTCCAGTTCCCATTCATACTCACCATACCTGCTTTCTGATACACGCCGTCTTTTCCATCACTTGCAGTCAGTAAGATTTCAGTAGGTGCCATCGCCATATCCATATGATTCATGGTTAACGTGATCTGTTCCACATCTACAGGTTTGGCTTCATTTTTATTTTTGACCGATACGATAAAGTTATTGCTACCCATCTGTGCGCTAGGTACTTCTAACTTAATCTCATATCCATCCACTTCTTGTGTCTGTACGGTCTGCTTCGGTGTGGCTCCATTACTGATCGGCCCTGCTTGTGGGGATAAATGAACCAGTGCTGCCGCTAGCATCAAGATCACAAAGCCAGTCAACACTTCCCACATCAAGTCTTTGCCCAGTTCTTCTTTTTGCTGTCGCCCTTTCACATAATTCATAGCGCCAAATGCTGCCATAACCAAGAATAACAACATTTTAGATAATAGCGTTAAGCCATAAGCGGTATTGAACAGTGCTTTGAGACTAGGCAAATAAATAATACTTCCATAGATACCTGTTACTAATAATGCCGCTACTGATATAATCGCCCACCATGAGAATCGGCGAACAATACTCCAATATACGACTTTGCGTTCATCTCCTGCAAACGGAGCCACAATACGCGGGATAAACACAGCCATCGCTACTAGTGCACCACTCCAGACGAGAGCAGAGACCAGGTGAATAAAATCAGCTGCGATCGCTATACCTGCATACGGTTCTGCATAAGCGTGTCCATCAAGCGACTTGGCAAGTAACTGTACAATCATCAGCACCACAGCAACGATACCAACAGTTCGCTTCGCCGAGGAAGACAGTTTGCTATGAGCATATAACGCTAATACGATAACCATTAGTACAGCGGTAATAATCTGGATCAACCACACCTGTCCGAAAGTCGTTTCACGGAATGTATTAGTGAATTCAGTCGTGGTCTGCATGATCGGTATATCTGCATTCCAGGCGATCCGCAAAGGCAATTGAATCAGCAATGCAATCACAGTGACTGCCATACCTATCCATAAAAATAGAGTATAACGACGTTGACGCATCCATGTTGTCGCTTCAGATGTACGTAATTTGGCAGGGAGTAAAAATAATGATAAAGCAAGTAATCCCAGTACCAAAGATTGACCGGTATATTGCAACCAGCGCATCAGAATCAATAGCGGATTCACCGATTTACTATCCGGTGTTGTAGTTGCCGCATCAGACATCTTTTTGCCAGCACCGTCTCCTACTTGAAATACAATCCCACCTTCTACGGGATGTCCATCTCCTGAGACCGCTTTCCATGAAATATTGTAAATATCGTCAGGAAGCTTCACAGGAATAGCTGCTTCTAACAGAGCCGCATTTTTACTATCAATAACAGCTTTGACTCCATCAATTTTTTTACCGGAGGAATCCATCAATATAATCTGATAATAAGCAGGTTGTATCGATTCATTGAATAACAATGTAATTTTATCAGGTGCTTTGTCTAACACTTCATTTTGAGCTGGAGAAGATTCTTGAACATACGAATGAGCAGAAGTACTTTGTGGAAAAAATAATCCGCCACAGATACTCACTATCATCAGTAGTACTGGTAACAAAAAACGCTGCTTTCTGATTAAAAAATGAGAATAACTATAAATACGCTCCACCTACTTTATGTGAGATGCCTTCTATGAAGCCTGTTGTATGCAGTCACAATTTCTATACTATAGAAGTGTCTTCATCCTGAACATGACTATATAGGGCTATATCTATTCTAAATATGGCTTAAATTTGAAAAAATTATGGACGATGGAGCTGATCAGACGCTAATCCATGCTCAATCGCATATCTTGTTAATTGTACTCGATTTTCCAATTGTAATTTGTGTAACAGATTTTTGAGATGATTTTTGACAGTTTGTTCTGAAATATTGAGTTCTGCTGCGATATCTCGATTAGTTAGCCCGGAAGATACCCAGTGTAAAATTTCTCGTTCGCGTGGTGTTAGCGTATTCGCAACTGGATCGTTATGCGCTTTGGTTGCTGGAAATTGTTGCAAAATACGCAATGCAATTTCTTGGCTAAGCCCTGCTTCATCAAGCACCACACTACGCAAATACTCCAACCACATCGAAGGCGGTAAGCTTTTGAGAATATAGCCTTGTGCGCCTTGCTTGATTGCTTCAAATAAATGGGCAGCATCATCAGATACTGTCATCATAATAATTTTGATATACGGGAATCTTAGCTTAATGAGACGTGTCGTTTCTAAGCCATCCATCCCTTTCATCGAGATATCCATCAGAATCAGGTCAGGCATCCATTGTTCAGTGAACTCTAGCGCTTCTTGACCACTCATTGCCGTACCCACAATATTAAACATCGGATCTTCTGATAAAATAACACGCGTCGCTTCGCGTGCATGAGCATGATCATCAACAATTAAGACACGTACACTATTCATCATGTTGACCTCCTTTGAT
Organism: Paenibacillus sp. CFBP13512; assembly: GCF_005233705.1. Lineage (NCBI taxonomy): Bacteria > Bacillati > Bacillota > Bacilli > Caryophanales > Paenibacillaceae > Paenibacillus > Paenibacillus sp. CFBP13512. Next base: position 76,281 of record NZ_QGAD01000011.1, read on the forward strand.
GATAAATAAAGTTCGCTCTTGTTCACGTTGCAAAGCAAATGTCCATCCTCTCCACTGTGCACGTTCGGCTGTTATTTTCAATCCAAATCGACCGGGCAATTGCAAAGACTGTTCATGAAATCCTTCGCCATCATCTTCAATCACAATCTGCCACCCTGTTGGATTTCCTTCGCTATGTATCCATACCTGACTTGCACGCGCATGTTTGTGAATATTTAATAATCCTTCTCGGATACAGGCTAGTAATTCTGCTTGTTCTTCAGGCTGGATATATTGATCGTCTAGCTTCCAATCCAATTGAGTCTGTACACCTGCTAGCGGAATCATTTCCCAGACACGATAAGCCAGCGAGACTTCTTCTGTCTCTCCGCTGCGTGGAACATGTTTGAGATCAGCAATAGCCTGCCTTACATCATGATTGGCTTCGCTCACTGTGCGACTGATATCATTCAGCGTTTCTTGGACTTGTGGATCATCATACATTCGCTTCGCTCGATCTAACTTTACCCCTAACAAAAATAAAGATTGCGCCACTCCATCATGAAGTTCTCCTGCTAACAATTGACGTTCTTCTAATTTTCCTTTGACAATACGCTCTTGATCCAGCGCTGCTCGTGTATTTTCAAGCATATCAAATAGCTGGCGTAGTAACGTTACACTAACCACATAAATAATAACTGGCGATAACCAGTTACCCACTTCCATTGAAAGATAAGGCATTAGAAATTGATGCCGAATATATTCCCACAACCCGATCGTCACTGTTGGTAAAAATAAAATGATCCATTTGATTTTGGTATATGACATATAACTCTCCTTTAATTACGTAAAAATTGCTCTTTGCGATCACTATTGTACGTGTTTGTGGAGGATTATGACATATCTCACGTATGGACATCATGTGAACATATCGAAATAAATACTTATTTTTAAGAAAAATTGAATAATTCATTTGCAATTGACTGCGTTAATGTTTACAATAAAACTATGATAATGATTATCATTCCTAGTCAACTGATAATGAAGTGATAATATAAAAATGTTTTTGAAAAATATACTATTTTGACTTTAAAGGAGCCGGAATCTCGATGAACGTAATGACACAGAAAACTTCACTACAAACAGACGATTATCTGGATCTTCTCAATCTTGCCGTGCGTATTGGTGATCTAAAATGGCAAAAAGAAATTATTCGTAAATTAGAATATATGAAACATAGCCAGACTCCTTCTAGAACTCGCGCATAGTTGTTGAGAACCACAATATATCCCTTTTACTGAGAATAAAGATCATATGGATGATCTTGTTATACTATATATAAGGAAGATTAGAATGGTTGAATCTATGACCACGATCTGTTCCTCAAGGCCGATACTTCAAAGGTGAAGATATCGGTTTTTTTATGTGTATAGATTTTTATGTATCTAGAAGTAATTTATCAGCATACATCTTTATAGAACATCAAAAAGCCTGTAAGGACTACCTCCTCACAGGCTTTTTATTATATTCGACTCCAATAAATGGATGACTTTATCAATACATAGGACGACGACTATATTCTATAACAATGCTTCGATATCTTCTTCCATATCCAACGGATCTGTTGTCGATTCAAAACGTTTAACCACTTCTCCATTACGATCGATCAAGAATTTGGTAAAATTCCATTTGATTGAATCGCCTGGCAAATACTCTGGATGTTTCTCGTTCAGCAATTGTACCATCAATTTAGATACCGAGTGATTCATATTAAATCCTTCAAATGACTTCGCTTCTACTAAATATTTAAATAGTGGATGAGCATTTTGATCACGTACATCTACTTTTTGGAACATTGGGAACGATACGCCATAATTTAACATACAGAATGCTTCTACTTTGTCATTACCATCAGGTTCTTGATCTGCAAATTGATTACAAGGGAAGCCTAAGATCACCAAACCTTTTTCTTTATAACGATCATACAGCTTTTGTAAATCTTCATATTGGAAAGTGAAACCACATTGACTGGCTGTATTCACGACTAAAATTACCTGATCTTTATATTGTTCCAGTGAAACGTCTCTACCACTCATAGCTTTTGCAGAAAATTGATAAACACTCATGTTGGCTCTCCCTTTGTGTTGGACACATGTAATAAGTCTTACTACTATATAATTATAACCAATATTTTGTCGAATAAACACACATTTATATAAAATTTAAAAATATTTTTAGTTCTTTAAGCCTAGACAAGCAAAAAAACCAGCCATAGTCATCATTGGGCTGGTTTTTTTGCTTATTTTTTATAAGATACATTGATCTTTTTACGCTTCATGTTCTTCATCCATAAACGGTTTGTTGACATAGTAGTACATGGTAGACATAAAGACTGCTCCACCGATCAGATTCCCAAGCGTAACAGGAATAAGATTATGAATAACACCCGCAAAATTAATATTCGCTGGATGATCGACCACTAACGCAATCGCAAAAGTACACATATTAGCAATACTATGTTCATATCCAGAAATAAAGAAACAGAATACAAATAACATCATCGCAAATAGTTTGGCGCCGTCGCCTTTCAAGCCCATCGGAATAAAGAAGGCGAGACAGACGAGCCAGTTACACAATATCGCACGAAAAAATAATTGCATCGTAGGCGCTTCCATTTTATGCTGAACGACATTTAACAGAAAAGCATTTACCGAATGATCTGCATATAAGCCGGTTAAGAAAATCAGTAGCGCAAATGCACACGCCCCCAGTATATTGCCGAAGTAACTGGTAATCCACATTCGTATCACATCTAACCACCTCAGCTTGCGCCGTATCGCAGCATAGGAGTAATAGAATGTATCTCCTGTAAATAGATCTCCACCGCCGTAAGAGATCAATATGATCGCCGCTCCGAACGTTAACGCAGCCATTGGATACGCCATTGGGGATTCTACTGCATAAAAGAAGTTCCCTGTTTTAAAAGCAACAATAACGCCAAACCCGATAAACATACTAGCAAGCATCGAACGCGATAAATAACGAAGCTTGCTTTGTTTGTAGATCCGATTTTTTTCGAGTGCTAGTTTTTCGACCTGTCGTAGCGATTGTACTTCCATACATTCACCGTCCTCGTTATTAAGATGTGTTCGATGTGCTGTTGATCATAGACATTATAATCTTCTTTACACCGTTGTTCGGATATTGAATATGTATTCTACTAACGAGATTGTCCCTTTTCCGATGTGCTTTTAAGTATAGACAATCTGACGGTTACTGTATCACAGGTTGATTATTTGGAAAAGAGGTTATAATGTATATCATAGATTTATATGTAAATTTATACTGTGTATAAAAATTTATACTAGAATAGTACTAGAAAATGACCTTTCTTATTGTGACTAGGAATATAAGTAGGACATAATTCCTATTTATCGACAAATTGTGACTAAAGTCGTATTTGCTATAACATTTGAAAATAATTCTACCGAAATGATAGTATAGACATTAACAGACACACATTGGACACATCATTTTTCAGTAAACAATGACCTTAGATCTAATTCAAAGGTCTTGATCATATATATAGTTTTCCCTTATGTATCAACACTTTTATTGGACTGTCGTTATAGTTTGTTCATAAATTCGTCAAAATTTAATCCGAATTTAAGGTAATTAATGTGAAAAAGTGTTAATGTAAATTTACAATTAATAATAAGAGGTGACCGAAAATGACAAATACAAGTAAAGTACAACAACTTCGTGATATGCTTCCAAAAGACCAACAATCTATTACTCGGTATGTAGAGCACGCATTAGAATCTATTGATGAATTGGTTGAAAAACACCGCCAATATACTGCTTCACTTGCAATCTATGGTGACAGAATCAATGGTAACGAAGAACGCGTATACCGTGATACGATCGCTGAGATCAAAGCACAATTGGTAGAAACATTGGAAAGAACAGTAGAAGACTTCACTCATAAAGGTGACAAACACTGGCAGAACAATTATAAAGACGGAATCGTATAAGATACGCTTTTTACGATAACTTAATTATCGCTTCATATCAAAAAAACCGCAGCCCGGATCGCTGCGGTTTTTTTGTGTATTCTATATGGTTCAATAATACGGCGCCATCATTAGATATACGATAACACCAGTAGAACTTACATATAACCAGATAGGCATCGTCCAACGTACAATCTTTTTGTGTTTGGCAATCTGCATTGTCCATCCCCACACCAGAGCAAAAAGAGCAAGTGGAACAATAATAGCAGCCAAAAAACTATGAGTAATCAGAATAAAGAAATAAATAGGACGAATAATACCTACACCACCAAATTTAGCTGTTTCTGGTGATAAATAGTGAAACGTCAGATACGTCACTAGAAACAATAACGTCGATGAAAAAGCAGCTAAAATAAATCCACGATGGACTTTAATATTCTTTTTCAAAATAGCAATCAATGCTGCAACTAGAAAAATAAACGTAAAACTGTTAAAAATGGCATTCATCCGTGGCAACATTGTAATATCAAAACCGACTGTCCCTTTGTAACCAATCGCTGGTGAGAAAAATAACAGCAGAATAATAACGTTAGCAATCACCGATACTGTAATAATCGTTCCGGCAAAGTTTTTATTCGTTTTTGGTGTTACCACATTAGGTTGTGTATTTTTATCCATGCAAACGCTCCCCATCTTTCAAGTTCATACTCTCATTATAGTTTTATATTGGAGTTGAGGGTAAGCACTTTGGTGACAACAGTTTGAACATTTCAAAGTTGTTTGGATTTTAAACGTCTTTACGCCAAATATCGTGATAATCTTTATTGCGTTTGAATAGGGCTAATGCATAGGAACAAGCAGGCACAACTGTTTTCCCTTGTTCACGTGCGACATCGACAGCACGCTTCACCAGATCTTGCCCTACTTTCTGACCACGTAACTCTTCTGATACAAAAGTATGATCAATAATCATTGATTGCTCATCATAATCACTAAATCCGATTTCAGCTTTGGTTTCTCCATCTATTTGTAGAGCAAGCCCTTGTTCTGTCTCGATTACTTTTTCCATCTGTACAATCTCCTTTTTTGCATGAATCTGCAAATGTGTTTGGATTTACTTCCTCTTATTGTTTTATCACCTTTATTGCTAGTCCAGAAACAAGTCTGCTATCAACGCCATATCGTGCATATTTTAACTAAATATTTGCAAAATATTAATTTTTTTTAAATTTTGGTACAAAAGTTTTAATTTTCTATTAAGAATTATCAAATAGTGTCGAAATATATATCATGTTTACATTATGCACTTGGGAGGTTTGGGTATGCAGTGGTTTCGGAATTTGAGAACATCAGTCAAAATTATTTCTGCTTTTTTAATTATCACCTTAATCTTTGTTGCTTTCGGATTATACAGTTTGCAAAATCTAAAAGATCTGAATACTAAGGCTAAAAATATGTATAGCCATAATCTTATAGCGGTTAAAGATTTATCCGAAGTGGAAGTTTATTATCAACGCTTACGGGTAGCTGTTCGTGATTTGAGTACAGCACAGACTCCAGAAAAAGAACAAACATTACTTACTAAAATGACAGACTTTCAAAAAAATATGGAAACTTTGGCTCAAACGTATGGTAATTCCATCACCACCACAAATGAAAAGCAAGAATTTGATCAATTTAATCAAGCGTATAACGATTACTTAACGCTGTATGAAGAAGCTACTCGTTTGGCAAGAGCCAATAACTTAGCTGCATTTAACGAATATAAAGACAACACCCTTAAGCCTGCTGGCGATCAGGTGGCAGATAGTATCTCTGGTATGATTGATAACAACTCGAATCTTGCTCTACAAGCCAGTCAGGAAATTGAGCAAAGTTATGCAGCTTGTGTCAAAATCACTATCGTTTCTCTTATTCTAGTAACATTATTTAGTATTTTGCTAGGTTCTCTTATCTCACGTAGTATCTCGTCTCCTCTACGTAAGCTTACAGATCTGATCTCTAACTATGCCAAAGGCGATCTTAGCCAGAGCTTAGAAAATCATAACAAAGACGAAGTTGGACAATTGTCTACATCGGTTCATATCATGGCTGATAACCTACGTCAGTTGATCACACGCATTACAGTATCTTCTGAAAATGTAGCTGCTTCTTCTCAAGAAATATCAGCAAGTACAGAACAAATTGCAAATACCAGTAATACACAAGCAGAATCTGCTTCAATGATTACTGAATTATTTAAAGAGCTATCTGCTGCGATTGATTCTGTAGCCGTTAGCGCAAGCGGAGCCGCTGAATTATCTAATCTGACTGTAGATATGGCACAGCAAGGTGGACAGATTGTAAGTGAATCTAAAGCATCTATGCATGAAGTCAGTCAATCCATGAACAAATTAGAAGAAGATTCTCAACGTATCGGTGATATTATTAGCGTTATTGACGATATTGCGAATCAGACTAACCTTCTTGCGCTAAATGCAGCTATTGAAGCCGCTCGTGCAGGCGACCAAGGTAAAGGATTCGCTGTCGTTGCTGATGAAGTCCGCAAACTGGCTGAACGTAGTATAGATGCTACCAAACAAATTTCTACGATTATCAAAGTGATGCAAAAAAATACACAAACGAGCGTCAAAGCCGTTACTGAAAGTGTGACCCAATCGGTACAGACAGAAGAAGCTTTTCAAAAAATTGTTCATGTGGTGAATGATTCGGCGATTAAAGTTAATGAGATTGCTGCCGCTTGTGAAGAAGAAGCCGCTCAAGCCAATGAAGTAATGTTTGCTGTTGAATCCATCGCTGCGGCTAGTCAAGAATCGGCTGCCGCTTCTGAAGAAACAGCCGCAACCTCACACTCTTTAGCACAACTTGCTGAAGAATTGAATACCGCTGCTTCTGTATTTAAAGTATAAGTAGCTTCTATTCGATACGCTTTAACCCAGACAAAAGCCAGTCATCTTCGCTTCTGATCTAAGATCGGATTCGGAGATAACTGGCTTTTTATGGATGATTCAAATTATTCGTGTTGCCCGCCTTGAAAAGCAGTCTCATCTTGAGGAAGCTGTTCTTTGTGGGTATTCTCAGCCGCTAATACTTCGGCGGCATTATCTTGAGGACGATATCCGATCTCTTCGGCGAGATAATCAATATTATAATAATTATCTGTATTGGCTGATGTGCCATACAGATTCATATACTTGCGATCGGCTGGCGCTTCGATACAGCATTTGACCAACTGAACAAGATCACGTTCAGAGATCCAGATATGAGTTGCACGCTCAGAATGAGGACGATCATCACCCGGAAAGTTACCAATCCGAATATTAAATGAAGACAGTTGATGTTGATCACTATACAATCGACCTAACAATTCAATATAACACTTACTTAATCCATAAATGCTATCCGGACGATAAGGATCATTCACATCAATATCTTCTCCTACTTTGTAGAAGCCTGTGGAATGATTTGAACTTGCGAAAATGATCCGTTGTACTCCATTTTCTTTGGCAGCTTCAAATAAGTGATAAGCACCGGTTACATTTACAGGCAAAGCTACTCCTAGAAAATCATCTTCATCTTTTTGCCAGGCGATATGCAGAATCGTATCCATCCCGATTGTTTTTTCTTTAATCTGCTGTGCATTCGTAATATCTAACGATTCGATTCCTTGATCAGCATCGGCTTCAATATCTGTTGCTAGTACATCATATTCTTGTTGTAACCCTCGATAAAGACTGCTCCCAATCACACCACTCGCACCTGTTATTAATAGTTTGCGCTTCATGTGATCCCTCCTTTATTCGGATGACTGAATATATTTAGCGTATTGTTGTAGTGCACGATCAATCTCAGGGAAACGTAATGGCTTGCTGATAAAATCTTGCATCCCTGCATCCAGACACATCTGCCGATCTTCCATACGAGCAAAAGCAGTTACTGCGATAATCACAGGTTGCTCTTGTTCTGTCAGACGTGCTCGAATATTACGAGTCGCTTCGATTCCATCCATTTCAGGCATTTGGATATCCATAAAAATAATATCATACGGATGAGCAATCGCTGCCGATAATGCTTCCCGTCCATTATTAGCGACATCAGCTTGATAGCCGATTTTTTTCAAAATTTCTACCATTAATCTCTGATTCACCGGATGATCTTCTGCCAAAAGAATCCGTAAAGGACCATATTTGAATTCAGGTGTGAGATAGTGATCTTTGTAATGACTACTCGCTCCAATTTGGATCACTCTATCCATAGATTCTTCAAAAGGTTGAAAAGGAACTACAAAGCAGAAGGTAGCCCCTTGTCCTTCTTCACTATCCACATCAATAGAACCACCCATCAATTCGATCAACTTTTTGCAAATAGCCAGTCCTAGACCTGTACCACCATATTTACGATTAATGGCAGGATGAAGTTGAGAGAACGATTGGAATAATTTATCCTGTTTGTCGGAAGAGATCCCGATTCCGGTATCTTTGATCTCAAATTCCAAAATACTTTCTCCTGTAGGTCGTATATCTAACAACGAAATTGATAGACGTACACTTCCTTGATCAGTAAATTTAATCGCATTACTAATCAAGTTAACCAATACCTGACGCAATCTCGATGCATCGCCTACAACAGAAGAAGGGACTCGATGATCCACATGGTACGTAAGCTGTATATCTTTTTCGGCTGCCCGTGAAGTAAAGAGATCAAGTACACTATCCACTAGAACAATCAGATCAATCGGTTCATGATCAAGTACCATTTTACCAGCTTCTATTTTACTGAAATCGAGAATCTCATTTAGAATATGCAGTAAGGCATCACTGCTATCTTTGATAATTTCGGTGTAGCTAAGTTGTTCTTCATCAAGCGGTGTATCTGCAAGCAATCCAGCCATTCCGATAATCCCATTCATCGGTGTACGAATCTCATGACTCATAATCGCCAAAAACTCTGATTTCGCACGATCGGCACGTTCTGCAAGTTCTTTGGCACGAATAATTTGCTTTTCATTCGTAATATCATTAAAAACAATAACAGCACCTTTGCGTTTGCCACGATCCCAGATGGGTGTGATACGATAAGACACCAGAAAGCTTGATCCATCTTTACGCCAGAAAATAGCTTCCTGTTCTTCGTGAAAACAGCCTTCTAGCAGTGCTACATAGATCGGGTTCTCCTTAGCGACATAAGGGCCGCCATCAGGATGAGCCAACTGGAACATATCCAATAAATGCTTACCAATTAATTCACGTGCATGATACCCTAACATACGAGTCGCTGCCGGATTAATAAATGTAGCAATTCCTTCATTATCCAGTCCAAAAATACCTTCTGATACTGAATTCAAAATAAGCGTATACTCGTTGCTTAATTTCTCAATCTGTTCGATATATCTTCTCATTTCAGTGATATCGGTAGCAATCCCATACACACCCACAATTTGCTTGTCGACCACGATGGGTACATTTACAAGGCTAATTGCACGCCGATCCCCATTTTTCAAAATAATTTGAGATTCATACGTCTGTGGTTTTCCTTTTAAAGCCAGTTCAAAATGTTCTGCGGTATCATAGATATCTTCAGGAGCCACTAGCGGTTCAAAAGGCATGCCGATCAATTCGGCTTCTGTACGTTCTAACAATTTTTCCATATTGGAATTAACTGTGGTATACCTACCGTTAACATCAAATGAAAACACACCGGCTGGATTATATTGAAATAATGACTTGTAGCGTTGTTCACTTTCTTCGATCAATAAAGCCGCTTGTTTGCGTTCATTAATATCACGCGCAATCGACACCATTTCTTGAATATGACCTTGATCATCGTATACATAACGACCGGACAACTCCATCCATACATAGCTACCTGATTTGTGACGTTGGCGGTAAGTGATCGGTTGAGGCTGTTCCCCTTGCAAATTAAGAGTCATATATTCTTTGACGTTATCAACATCATCTGGATGAATATAATGAATTGCCGGTGTACCTTCTAACTCTTCCGGTTGATAGCCTAGAATCGAATAACACGCAGGTGAGCAATATAAATAGGTCGTATCTTCAACAGAATTACGTGAAATAAAATCAAGTGACTGCTCAGAGATCAAGCGATAATTACGCTCGCTATCTTTCAGTCGCTCTTCCATACGTGTACGCTCTGTAATATCTTGCGTCATCCCGATCAGATGAATCGGTTGTCCTTGGTCATCCAGAGCAGCACTCCAATGCGATTGCAAATATTTCATCGTCCCATCGGCTAGCACGATCCGGTACACATGCTCTCCGCCTTCACCTGTAAGTAACGTATAGCGAATCGCTTTACGGAAATCAGACAGGTCTTCTGTATGAATCATTTTCAAAACATCTTCACTATAGGGCTCTTCAGCCTTAAACACATATCCGAATAAACGTCTGGTCTCTTCAGCAAAGCTAAATGACTTATTGATAATATCCCAATCCCATGCTCCAATATGAGCAATCCGTTGGGCTTCAGCTAAGCGATCTTCATTCTTTTTGCGTTCATGTACATCCCGTCCAACACCTAATACCTTCTCAATCTCACCTTGCTCATTACGCACCACTTGAAATAAAATCTCAAACCATAAATAATGCCCTTTTTTATGCTTGAGGCGGCGGGTCATTGTACCCCATTCCAGATAGGTGTTACCGCTATTTTTCATTTGTAATGCATCATCAGGATGGTAATATTGCATCCGATCTTGTCCGATCATTTCCTCAGGATGATACCCGAGTACCGTATAAAATGAATCCGACACATAGCGTAATATTCCCTCTGGCGTACTATATGAAATTAAATCCCGTGCATTCTCTGTAATTAAATTATACAAATCTTCATTCTCAGCAATAATCATTTCATGCTCTTTCTGGGACGTAATATCCTGGAATTGAGCAATATAATATAAAGGTTGCTGATCCACATCTCGAATCAAAGACACATCAACAGATGTCCAGATCAAATGACCTTTATGATGTAAATAACGATGTTCTGTATGATACAATTCCGATGAACTTTCTTTCATTTGTGTATATATACTTTGATATCCTGCTTGGAATTGATCTTCTAAACGGGTAATATTCTCTTCACGCATGCGGCACATTTCTTCTTCAGAGTACCCGAGCATGTTGCAAAAAGCAGGATTCACCTGTAGCCATGCTCCATCGCTTGGTGAAATCACAGCAATCCCGAAAGGAGACATACGATATATATGTTCGTAAATAATTTGGTTTTGTTCTGAATGGTTAATCACTGTATTCCCCTCCATGTTGCCGTACACACTCTCACGATTTCGAATTGGAAATCTTCTATATCTATAAACTACCCTTTAATACGTTTAACGAATAGGCATTGGCGATCTTTATTATGTATAATTTTTCACGTATAATCCTTTGAAATTATTCTGTTGATATCAAAAAAGAGATATCTTGTCTAATGAACAAGATATCTCTTTCTAATTAAGCAGGTTGTATGACTTCTTCGCCGTTCAGAATGAGTCGATAATGAATATCTGCACTCAATGAATCGGATACGGCACAGTATTTTTCTTTTCCCATCTGGATTGCTTTCCATACACGATAATCTGGAATATCACCATCGACTTTGAAAATAAGATCGATCGCTGTGAACCCTTTAGGCATAGCTTCTCTGCGCGTTCCTTCTGTCTCGATTTCAATCTTGTGAATATTATGCAAAAATGTATCCAAAATCATCGTAATATCAATACCGATACAACCTGCTAGACCTGCAAGTAGTAACTCCATTGGTGTTGCGCCTTTACCATCTCCGCCATACGCAGCCGTAGCATCCATCCCGATCGGATAACCCGAAGGCCCTACAGCTTCAAAAGCTCTTTTACCATTCCATACTGTTGTTACATTCATTATGTCTACCTGCTCTCATTCGTTTATTTGAAATTAATAATCCATCACTTTACTAAGAAAACGTTGGGCTCTTTCTGTCGCTGGTCGTTCAAAAAAGGATTCTGGATCAGACTGTTCTATAATACGTCCTTCATCCATAAAAATAACTTTATTCGCCACCTGACGGGCAAATTTCATCTCATGGGTGACCACAATCATCGTCATCCCTTCTTGCGCCAGCGATTTCATCACATCCAACACTTCACCGACCAATTCAGGATCAAGTGCAGATGTCGGTTCGTCAAATAAAATAATTTCAGGCTCCATTGCCAGTGCACGTGCTATGCCTACACGTTGCTGTTGTCCACCAGACAAACGGGAAGGATACTGATCTTTCTTCTCCAATAACCCTACACGGCTCAGCATTCGTTCGCCAACATGACGAGCATGTGTACGTTCTAACTTTTTGACCATACGCAACGATTCCGTGACATTACCCAAAGCCGTTTTGTGCGGATACAAATTAAATTGTTGAAAAACCATACCCGTCTGTCTGCGTATTTGAAGCATACGTTGTTGACGTTCTTTCAGCTTCATGGTGCTTTTTACTTCGATACTGTTCACTTCGATAGAACCTGCACTCAGATCTTCTAATCCGTTCAAGCAACGTAACAATGTACTTTTCCCTGAACCGCTGGGTCCTAGCAACACCACAATCTCGCCTGCTTGTATATTCAGATCAATCTCATGTAATACGGTATGTGTGCCAAATGTTTTGGACAATCCACGAGTTTGGATCATAATACTTCCCTCACATTCGTTTTAGTATGCTTTAGCCAATCGTCGTTCGATACGTTCCAATATCGTTGAAAAAATCGTACTCATGATCCAGTACATAATCGCAATTCCGATATAAAAAGGCATATAAACATAATATTGAGCAATCAACAAATCAGCCGATCGCAATAGATCGGTTACTGTAATGACAGATACCAACGATGTTTCTTTAAGCATCCCGATAAAGGTATTGCCCATCGGTGGAATGGCGGTACGTGCTGCTTGGGGTAACACAATACGCCACATCGTCTGCGCTGAAGTCATCCCTGTTGCATAGGCTGCTTCTGTCTGACCTTTGGGAATCGACAAAATTGCTCCACGAAAGGTCTCTGATAAATATGCACCAATATTAATACTTAATGCGATACAAGCCGCTGGAATAGCATCCAGTGTAATGCCATAATCGGTCAGTCCATAATACACGATAACCAGTTGAACGAGAACAGGCGTCCCTCGAATAATAGAGACATAGAATCTCGCAATCCAGCGAATCGGACGATTGCCTTGCATACGTGCAATCGCGACAATCACACCGATAATCAATCCAAAAAACATAGATATGATCGTAATCAACAATGTATAACCTGCACCTTTTAAAAGAAAAGGTAGGTTATCCCATACTAATTGCATACGTATAATCTCCCTTCTTGATCACGGTAAAACAGAAGACTGCGCACCGTAGTGAACGCAGTCCTGATCAAGCTTTCATCTTTACTATTATTCAGCAGCAGGCTTTTCGCCAAACCATTTGACAAAAATAGTCTCATACGTGCCGTCTGCCTTCATATCAGTTACTGCTTTATTCAATGCTTCTAATAGTTCAGGATTGTCTTTACGAATAGCTATACCCGCTTGGTCGGATTTGATCGCATCACCGACAGCTTTGATTTTGAATCCATTTTCTTCAACGATCGGTTGGAGTGCATAAATATTGTTGATTGTGGCATCAATCCGTCCTACATTCAAATCTTGTAATGAAGTAATTACATCATTGTATGTTTTGATATTGAAGTTACCGACTTGTGGCAACACTTCGGTACGAAGATACGTTTCATCATTCGTTCCAAGACCTACACCGATATTTTTATCTTTAAAATCGGCTAACTTGGTAATCTCGTTATTATTTTCGTTGACGATGATTTTCACCTGATTGGTAATATAAGGATCAGAGAAATCCAGTTGTTGCTTACGCTCATCTGTAATTGTAACCTGACTGATAATCGCATCGAATTTGCCTGCTTGTAGACTTGGAATTAGACCGGAGAATGCTTGTGTTGTAAATTCAGCTTTTACCCCTAGACGTTTGGCAACTTCTTTGGCGATGTCTGCATCGAATCCGTCCACTTCTTTGTTTGCATTCAAAAAGTTATAAGGTGCATAAGTACCCATCAGACCGACTTTAAGTACACCGGCAGATTTAATATTTTCGAGTTCATTTCCTGAAGCTGTTGTTGCTGTGCTTTCTGAAGTGGTATTACTTGCTGTATTCGTATCTGCTGAACGTGGAGTGGCATTTCCACAAGCACTCAATACCAGTACAACCATAAGCAACATAGCCAAAGCCATCGATGTAGACGTACGACGCAATAATTTCATTCTATTATTCTCCTTTAATCGGTTCTGCCTAGCAGACCATAAAATTCAAAACGTGCTGTTTCTTTGGCCAATTGTTCAGCACTATGATTCACCAGACCAGAAGATGAACCATTAGCGGTGCTAAACAACCAACGGACAACAACACCTTCGATCAGACTCATTAGAAAAGCTGCACGGACAGAAGGTTCTGTCTGTGCTGGTAACATCTCTAACTCTACCGCCCGCTGAATATTGTGTACAAATCCTTGCTCCATCTGTGAACGAGTGAGCATAATCTGCTCACGTACTGCTTCACTAAATCCTGTACCATCTAACAACATCCGCATCAAATGAGTATGTTGTTCGGCAAATTGAAATAATTGATATAGTAATTTCTCAGAAGCTTGTACCATATCATCGGCTGTACCAGAATGTGTGCGATAACCAACACCGATCACTTCTAATAATTGTTGTCTACCTTGCTCTACAATTTCGAGCGCAACACTTTCTTTGCTTTTGAAATACCAGTAAAACGTTCCTTGCGCAACGCCTGCTTCAGCTACAATATCTGAAACTTTTGTAGCATGATAACCAGACTCTACAAATTGCTTGAGCGCAATCTGCATTAACTTTTCTCGCTTCTCGATAGCATCCTGTTCACGAGCACTTAATGTTGTATTATCGATACGATCAACCCCTTGATTGACTCGTCAGTCGGTTTATTTTTAAATCCTATCCGATAACTTGGTATTTGTCAATAAAAAAACGCCAACCTCGTATGTAGCATACGTCATCGGCGTTTCAGTTCTATTTATTTCAATGATATCTTAGTAATTGTTATTTGTTGTATTGGATGAATTACCTGATTTTTTGTCGCGCATTGATGTTGCTACACGACGCACTTGAGAAATTACTTTATCACGTGCACTTTTATTACGCATCAGATACGCTGCACCCATTCCGATTGCACTCCATAACGCTTTTCTTCCAGTCATTTTCATTTCCTCCTTCATTCTATTCAATATATACGTTAATTTCATTTGATTCCTTGTGTGTATTGCTTATCTACAACTTACCCGCTTGTTTCTAAGTTAAACCTTATATAAGCAAGGATTAAAGAATAAATAATTAAAGTTGAATTTATCTTAAAAAAGTTATTCAACAACTGACATAACAGAATTTCTTTTTAGATATGTACAATCTGCAAATCTAAATATAATGATTTACAGACTTTATTTATACCAGACGTGCGCCCAATTGATTAGATATACCGCGCACAGCTTCCCCCATAACACGATTATGATTCCAGATAAAGAGAGGACGCAACAACGGTTCCCAACGTTGCATCCATGGTTTGTTGGTGTGCACTTGCCAGTCGTAATGTAAGCGAGTGTATGCTCCGCTTTCTTGCAAACGAAATATGCCTTGTCCGCTCAAATCGCCATATGCTTCCAGACAAATCAGTGTCTCTTCTTGCTTTTCAGTCACAACGAAATCAAGCGAAATGGTATACCATAGCTTGGTTTTCATATTCATTCTGTATTTATCGCCTATTCCATTTTTGCTTGTGCCTTCTTGTAAACGTTGAAAGGAGACCCCTTGCCAGCAACGAAGTTGTTCGAAGTCTTTAATCAAATTCCAGACTTCGTGTCTACTCGCTTCCAATAACCAGCTTTCTGTAAATTGGTATTTCCCCATAGTGATGCCCCCTGTGTGCAAAAATGATTACATGATCAACGATAGATTTTGGTTGTATGAGAAGCTTCAGATACATGGGCTTGTAAATGGCGACCTACTCCTGCTACTCCTTCATCCATTACTTTATTATGACTCCATACATAGACAGGGCGCATCACAGGATTGGTCACGCGTAACATCGAATGATCCAGACGTACTTCCCAGATACAACGAATCAATGTCGCACGTCCATCATCCAATTCTTCCAAATAACAGGTACCTTCTCCAGCCAGAGGGCCTTCAACTCTTAATTTAAACGTAGTTGGTTTACTTTTATCCACGACTTTCAGAAAAATTTTGAGCTTGAATAGCATTTTAGTCCGAAAAGTACATTCGTACTCATCCCCTATTCCCTGTGCATCATCGGTTTGCTTTACTTTAGCAAAAGTGACGCCTTGCCAGAAATCGATATCTTCGAAATGATCTACAAGTTCCCATAATTTTGCTCTTGGCGTCTCCATCTTCCAGCTACTGGTGAACCGATAGTGGTACATAAGTTATCTCCCATCATATTTAGAAGAAATATATTATTTATACCATTGAAGAACCCTATTCAATAGGGTATTATAAAGTTATACTTTCTATAATTTGTTTAATCATTCACGCTCTATATAAGAGAGGCCTCTATGCAAAGAATATTTATAATGACCGCTCAGTTTGATAAAAAGTTTGCAAGTCTTGATCTATATGATACAGACCTTAAAGCTTTACAAAATGATTTATTGACTTCTCCCTCCAAAGGCGATGTGATTCAGGGGACTGGCGGACTCCGTAAATTAAGATACGCTCGCGAAGGAAGAGGCAAAAGTGGCGATGCTCGTATTCTTTATTTAGATATGCCTTCCCAGTCAAAAATCATTCTAATCGCTGTATTTGGTAAAAATGAACAATCTAATCTTACACAACAAGAAAAAAACATACTTAAATCTTTAGTAGCTCAACTAAAAAGTATATATCTGTAATCTATTTATAAGGTGGTGTAATTATGACTAAACAAAATCTTTCATTTTTTGATGAAATTAAATTAGGTTTGGAACAAGCTATAGAATATGAACAAGGGAATACGAAATCAGCCCGTCAACAAACCATTAGTGTTAAACCTTTAGAATCTTATAGTAAAGAAGATATCAAACGTATTCGCTTAAATATGACACTCACTCAAAAAACATTTGCTCAAACTATTGGAGTATCTGTCAAAACAATTGAAGCTTGGGAAAAAGGCACCAATAGCCCTAATGGTTCTGCTTCAAGATTATTGGAGCTGATGGATCAAAAACCTGACGTAGTTAAAGAGCATATTCTTAAATAATATCCAAAGAAACTTTGTGATCTGGAGCTGGGAAAGCTTGATTCAACTGGTTGATCTCATCTTCACTTAACATCAGCTCCGCTGCTTGAGCATTGCTTTCCACATGACTACGACTAGATGCTTTGGGAATCGCCAGTACATTGCCATCGCGAATACACCATGATAGTAACACTTGGAAAGGGTGAACTCCATGTTGTTCTGCAATCTGTTGTACCGTAGCATCGGTCGTCAGTTCACTTCGTAATGATCCTGCTTGAGCTAATGGAGAATACGCCATAACAGGCATTCCTTGCTCTTGTTGCCACGGTAACAAATCTACTTCAATACCTCGTGATCCTAAATGATACAATACCTGATTGGTAGCACAGTGATCTCCATTAGGTAATTTGATCATTTCCTGCATTTCTTTCGTGTCTAGATTAGATACACCCCAACGGCGAATCTTACCATCTTGCACTAGCTTTTCCATTCCTTGAATCGTATCTTCCAGAGGAATACGTCCACGCCAGTGCAATAGATACAAGTCTAGAACATCGGTACCCAGTCGATTCAAGCTTTGTTCACAGCTACGAATCAGAGAATCTCCCCCTGCATTGTGAGGATAGACTTTGGATACTAGAAATACTTGATCTCTTATCCCTTGAATCGCTTCACCGACTAACAATTCGGAACGTCCTTCACCATACATTTCTGCGGTGTCGATCACTGTCATGCCTAACTCTACACCATATTTCAACGCATCGATCTCTTCTTGTCTGCGAGAAGAATCATCGCCCATATTCCATGTGCCTTGTCCGATTGCAGGTAGAACGGTTCCATCTTTAAGTGTAATTTGTCGTTTGTGGGTCATCTGTAATCCTCCTTAGCAATCTGTTCATCCTTTAATTTATTATTAACCGTTATTGAGATATTAAGAACAATTCATTGACTTGGCATCTATTATAAAAGGAGTTACACCCCATATCAAAGTCTGGATAGCACAAAAAACACCTTGTGATCTACAAAGATCACAAGGTGCTAGTATCAGCTAATACTTTAAATTGCTTTACATCATTACATCTACAAGTGAATTACAGTTTTTTCTCGCCATCATACGTACCGATAATACCGTACAATTCAGGACGACGATCACGGAAAATACCCCATTCCAGACGTTGTGTTTCCAATTGATCCAGATCAAATTCAGCAACCAATACGCCTTCGCTGTTACGATCTGCTTCTTGAATTTTGTTTCCTTGTGCTCCTGCAATAAAGGAAGAACCGTAGAAGTTGATTGAAGAATCTTCGTCTTCTTCTTTACCGATTCGGTTCGATGCGATCACAGGAATCAAGTTCGCTCCTGCATGGCCTAGCATACATGCTTGCCAGTGATCTTTGGAATCGATCGATGTATCTTGTGGCTCAGAACCGATAGCTGTCGGGTAAAATAATAATTCTGCACCCATCAATGCCATACAGCGTGCCGCTTCAGGGTACCATTGATCCCAGCAAATACCTACGCCGATTTTGGCATATTTGGTATCCCATACTTGGAATCCAGTATCTCCCGGGTTGAAGTAAAATTTCTCTTCATATCCTGGGCCATCTGGAATATGACTTTTGCGATATTTACCAAGAATCTCACCATCTGCATCGATCACAGCAAGTGAATTATAACGAGCATAATTTTTCTTTTCATAAAAGCTAATCGGTAAAACGACATCTAACTCTTTAGCAACTAGACGGAAATGGTTGATCGCTTTGTTTTGCTCAAGTTCAGTCGCGTATTGATAATATTCTGCTTTTTCTTTCTGGCAGAAATATGGAGTCTCGAACAATTCTTGTAGCAAAATAATCTGTGCACCTTGTGCCGCCGCTTCACGAACCAATTTGTCTGCTTTGCGGATGTTGTCATCGATATCCCAAGTACAGCTCATTTGAGTAGCCGCTACTTTTACATTTCTCATGATATTGTAGTCATCCTTTCTATAATAAGGTTATTGATTATGCTATTAAGCTTGAGCTGGAATTTGTTGCGTTGTACAGTGAACATTACCGCCTTCACGAATAACAGCCATACCATTAATCGCACGAATCTTACGATCCGGGAATGTCGCTTGTAATACATTCATCGCATGCTGATCTGCTTCTTCTGCTGTGCCCCCGAATACTGGTAGAATAATACCACCATTGACGAAATAGAAATTCAAATAGCTTAGCGTCAAACGCTGTTCACCATGCATAACCATTGGTGGTTGCTGAATTTCGATAATTTCTAATTTGCGTCCTTGAGCATCGACAGCATCATTTAAGATACGTAGATTTTCTTGCGTAATCTCATAATTATCATCGGCAGGATCATGACACACTTGAATAATCACTTTACCCGGAGCTGCAAAACAAGCCACATTATCTACATGTCCGTCTGTCTCATCTCCAGCAAGTCCGCGATTAAGCCAGATGATTTGCTCCACATTCGTAAAATCTTTAACATGTTGTTCAATTTCTGCGCGCGTTAGATCAGGGTTACGGTTCGTATTTAACAGACATTCTTCTGTCGTTAACATTGTTCCTTCACCATCGACGTGAATTGAACCGCCTTCAAGCACAAGTGGTGCATCGAATTGACGAATATTAAGATGTTTGAGAATCGCTGGAGCCACTGCATCGTCCAGATCCCACGGCTCGTATTTGCCACCCCAAGCGTTAAAGTGCCAATTTACCCCTGCACGTTCACCTTTATCATTCACTACAATCGTAGGTCCATTATCACGTAACCAAGCATCATTATGTTCAAGTGGCAAAAAGTCTACCGCTTGACCTTCAAAACGTTGACTTACTTTTTCTAGATCATCTGGATTAACAACCAGTGTAACAGGCTCAAATTCAGCGATAGCACTGACTAATTCTTCATATCCATCACAGACTGTAGCATAATCATCAGGATAGACCATCGAATCCAAAATCGGCCATGATAATAATGTACGTTCATGTTGTTCCCATTCCGCAGGCATCTTATATTGCAAATCTATTGGTTTCATTGTATTTATTCACCTTGTCCATTCATAAGTATTAGGATGATTTCACAACCTACATCATACAATACCTGATCCTGTTGTACCAAGTGATTTCAGTAAATTTTATGTAAACACTCTAACAATCTTTTAGAATCTAATGAATACATACAAAAATCACTGACATACTGTTGTCAGTATTAGAAAGCTATGATGAATTAAGAAAACATAGATTACTAGGAGGAAAAAATGAAATACGCTTATGCTTATATACTCGATTCGATGGCAGATTGGGAACTTGGTTATGTGATAGCTGAACTTAACTCAGGTCAATATTTTAAAGATAAAGGAAGTCGTATTCCTGTTAAATTGGTAGGAGCCTCCAAACATTCGATCAAGACAAAAGGAGGGATGACTATTGTTCCTGATCTACTTGTAGAAGATATCACACATGATACTTCAGCCATACTACTTCTACCTGGAGCAGATACATGGAAAGACCCCATACACTTACCGATGATCGAAAAAGCAAAACAATTGCTAGATAAAGGTGGCAATGTTGCTGCAATATGTGGAGCGACCACAGCGCTTGCCGATTCAGGTCTATTAGATGATCGTGCACACACAAGCAACGGGTTGGAGTATTTGACTATGTTCTGTCCTGATTATAGAGGAACTGCCCATTATAGAGACGAAAAAATCGTTGTAGATGGTAATCTTATTACTACGAGTGCCGCAGGTGGTATTTTGTTAGCACGTGAAGTGATTGCCTTGCTAGATGTATTTAAAAAGGAAACGTTAGAAGCATGGTATACCTATTTCACTACAGGCGACAATAAATATTTCTATACTATGATGGAAACATTAGCTTAATAAAAAAAACATCTTCTATTTCTAAATAGAAGATGTTTTGTCTACTTTTCGTATGCGTATAATCAACCTTTATTCGCCCCACCAAAGCTAAATCCTTGAGACATATAACGCTGTCCAATAATGTATAAAGCTACGGCTGGAATCGTATAAATGATCGAGAACGAAGCAAGCGTACCATATTGTACCAGACCATTTTGCCCGAAGTATTGATAAATCGTAACTGCGGCAGGCAATTTCTCTGGACTTTGCAATAAAATAAACGGAACAAGGAAATTTCCCCAGCTTCCCGCAAAAGCGAAAATACCTACGGTAAAAATACCGGGTAACATCAACGGTACAACAACTAGCCGAAGTGTAGTCCAGATTGAAGCTCCATCGACCCATGCCGCTTCTTCCAGTTCAAGAGGCACAGAGTCCATAAAATTCTTCATCATCCAGATCGAATACGGAAGCGCCGATGCTGTCAAAAATAAGACGGTAAAAAAGAGCGAATCCTGCATTCTAAAATAGATAAAAAATTGATACACAGGAACCATTACCGCTGTAATCGGCAAACCTGTAGCGAACAGAATAATATACATAAATGAACGTTTGTACTTCAATTGATAGCGAGACAATGGATACGAAGCCAGTCCAGCCACCACCACAACCAGCAAAGCTTGACCTACTGCCAGTATTAATCCATTACCAAATGATTTCTGATTATCGGTATTAGTAACAGTAGAAACGTAATTATCCAACGTCAATGCACTTGGAATTTTGAGAGCTAATGTTGCATTTTGATCAAGCGATGCAAACAATAACCATAATAATGGTAATAGAAATAACAAACCAATTAGAGAGAGAATAATATAAGGCAACGTACGCGCGATCACAAACCGATTCATTTTACGCCGTTTGCCAAGATTTAGACTGCTCATGGTCTCTCCTCCTTTATAACTTCACTTTCAACATTCTCATGTACAGTAGACTAGCTACAATTCCGATCACTAGCAACATTAGCGAGATTGCTGTGCCATAACCTAATTGATAATTTACAAAAGCTTGATGATACATATAGATTGGCAATGTCTCGGTCGCCATGCCGGGCCCACCACCGGTCAACGCATAGATTAATGTAAATGAACCGAGTGTCTGTAGCGTAACCAGTACCATATTGGTAGTCACTGATCCGATAATCATCGGTAACGTAATACGAATCATACGTTGCCATGCCGAAGCACCATCGATCATAGCTGATTCTTCGACTTCTTTAGGTACATCTCCTAATGCCGCTTGGAATACCATCATAGAAAAGGCTGTTCCATGCCAGATATTAGCGACAATCACCGATACCATTGGAAATGTATACAACCATGCAACTGGCTTCATCCCTAGCGATTCAATTGCCGCATTGACTGTCCCTGTATCGTTCAAAAAAGCAAACCATACAAACGCACATACCACTTCGGGAGCAACCCAACCAGCAATAACAATCGAACCAATCACACTGCGGAACCACTGTTTGCGACCGTTCATCAATACAGCGATAATAAAGCCCATCACCTGTTGCCCGATCACTGCGGAGAAGATTAGAAAAATAAGGGTATTCCACACAGAAGTCCGAAAGTTAGCATCCTGAAACATATATTTAAAGTTCTCGAACCCGATAAATTCCGTTTTGGCTGCTGTTGCACCTGTAAGTGCCATATTCGTAAATGCAAAATAAAAGGTTAAAATCGTCGGTACAAAAAAGAACAGCAACAAAAGCAACCAGCTAGGCGATAAAAATAAAGCTGCCCGCCACTGCTCACCACCTCCGTTGCGTTTGGGTTTGGACACACGCGGATGTGACGCTTCCATCTGGATTCCTCCTTTAAACACAGCCTTCTATCCTCACGAGCAGATCAGGCTGATCGGCTATACTCTGCCGTTACTCAACCTGATCTGCCAGCGGATAGATGAAATGATAGATTACTTTATTTGGTCTCTGTTTTATCTGCGCCTACACTACGTTCTACACTTTGCGCATATTGAGTCATAGCGTCTTGAGGGCTAGCTCCTTGGGTAACTACTTTTTCAACCATTTCTTGAATAGCTGTAGAAACAACAGGATAATCAGCGGTACTTGGACGAACATGAGTATACGTAATGAAATCTGCGGCTTTGGCATACAATGTGCCCGGTTGCTCGCTATACTCTTTGTCTTTCGCTACATCAAGGCGAGGTGTTAAAGCACCGTCTAACATCGCAAATTCTTTATTATGCTTTTCATTGATCGCCAATTGGATAAATTCCCAACCCAATTCTTTTTCAACAGATTTGGCACCTACAGCAAGTGTCCATCCACCGGACATAGAAGTGAATCCAGGTGCTTGTCCATTTTCGGTTGGCATTTTTACAAAATCATAGACGTCTAATGCTTCTGGCCATGGTTTGCTTCCTGAAGCTGCCCATGTTCCTGTTAACCAGTTACCATTTAGCGCGATAGCTACTTTTTGATTTGGCATTAGATCCGTTTCTAATACTTGCCCTGCTTGTGCAGTCAGTACTTGAGACAGTGGTGGTCCAAAGCCATTGGAATAGATATTGTTAATAAAGTTAAGTGAACTTAAGATACCCGGACTTTGTGTGATCCATTTACCATTTTCATATAATGGATTGGCTGTACCGTATAACAACATTTCAAATGTCTGCATCGTTGTAGCTTCTTGCCCAGCTTTACCGGAGTTCATCCAGAACGGAATAATATCTGGTAATTTCTCATGAATCGTCTGGGAAGCTGTCAAAATGTCTTGCCAGTTTTTAGGTTCCCACGGTACGGGTAATCCTGCTTTTTTAAATAGTTCTTTGTTGTAATACAATCCACGTACATCTGTCGAAAAGGGCACGCCATACGTTTTATCATCTTTTCCTTTCGCTGCGGCTTTGATCGCTTCGTTAAAATTACTCCAATCTGACCAGCTATCTACTTTAAGCGGTTCCAAATATCCTGCTTCGCTATCTGCATTGATCATAAAAGAATCTTCAGCCAGTACTTCAGGAGCGCTACTTGGATCAGACATTAATAAAGGAATTTTAGTCGCATATTGGGCTCCTTGAATCGGTTGCAGTTCAACGGTTACACCCGGATGTGCTTTCTCAAATTCTGTTTTCACACTGGTTAACCATTTGCCCCAGTTATCCGTTTCATTCCATTTTCCATAAGCGACTTTGACGACTTTGTTAGAAGAGTCTCCACCTGAAGCACTCGTTCCTGCACTGTTATTCGAACAGGCTGCTGTTAAAACAGTCAGACTTACCAATAAACCTGTTATCCATTTGCGTTTGCCTTTTGCCATTGTTATCGCTCCCTTATCGTTGGTTCTGGGTACAACATCATGTGACATCTAAGGTGTAATTTGAAATATGGCTTGATACTGATCGCTGATCTAATTTAGGATGACTGAATTTTACCGCTCGGCACCGTATACCCGCAGTAGGTTAAGATCACTTCGCTAAATAACGAATTGGCCCATGAAAACCATTCACGTGTATATTCCTCCGGTCGATCCATATGAAATCCTTCGTGTAAAAAATCAGTACCTGCATCTGTCTGTTCCAACGTGTGTAATAAAGAAAGAATTTCTTGTTGATCTTGGGATGTTAAAGCTTGCATCGCTAATGAAATATGCCATATATAATGAGGAGGAGTGTGAGGACTACCAATCCCTTGAGCAGCTGTACCGCTGTAATAATAAGGATTGTGCTGACTGAGTATAAACTTTCTTGTATTTTGATACAGTGGATCATCAAGTGTGCAATATCCTAGATAAGGAAGTGACAGTAAGCTAGGTACATTCGCATCATCCATCAGATTGTGATTGCCCAGACCATCTGTCTCATATGCATACATCCGTCCGAATTCTGGATGATCTACAATCCCATATTGCTCGATACCTGCTTCAATCTGTGCTTTTAACAAAGAGGCTTTGACGACCCATTCCTGATCTTGATACACTTCGCTTGCGATCTGTTCCATATAACCGAGTACCACGACAGCAAACATATTCGAAGGAATCAAATATCCGTACTGACAAGCATCATCACTTGGACGAAAACCTGACCATGTCATACCTGTAAATCCTACTGGATTACCTTTACCTTCATGTGGAAGCGTATCTGATTCAGGGCAATCTACACGTTCAAAGGTGTAAGGTGACTGTTCACTATGCCTCTGTTCTGTATGCCATAATGTCATAATAATATGACAAGCTTTTTGAAAATGTTCATCGAAATGATCGGTTCTTCCTGTCGTGCGCCAGAGTAGATAAGCTAACTGAATCGGGTAGCAAAGCGAATCAATCTCATATTTACGTTCCCAGATCCATGCAGTCATCTGTGTCTTGTCTTCTTGATGTCCATTGTTATTGGCTTCTTCGTTAAAAGCATTAGCATACGGATCAAGATGAATATAATGTATCTGTCGCTTGACTACATTAGTAACGAGTTCGCTTAATGCTTTATCTTTATTCGCCAATATCAGATAAGGTCTGACCTGAGCTGCTGAATCCCGCAACCACATCGCTGGAATATCCCCTGTAATCACAAATACGGTTCCATCTTCTAAAGGCTTGAGCGTCGTCGTCAATGTATTACTGATCCCATTTTTGAACATTCGTGCAAGCTTGGGACGTTCTTGTAAATGTTCTTCGACCTCTGTAATTAATTGCTGGACAGATAATGGCAATACTCCATCTCCTATATCATTCATTGCAATCCTCCCTTTTTTAAGCGCTTACATTTATAGCTATATAATAGATCACAGCCTATTAACATGTCAATACATTATATTATGTTATTAAAGAAAAATATTAAGAACTCTAAATGTATAGATATACAAAAAAGATGTATCCTCTGTATAAGCAAGATACATCTGCTAACCATAACTTATGAACGAACAGACGCTTTGGTCACGGAATGACCATGAACCAGATTGGCTTGTAACGAAATTTTACTCGGTAATGTTGCTCCTTCGATCAGTGCGAGTACATTTTCGATCGCCAGTCTACCTAACGATTGTTGATCTTGTTCCATATGTGTAAATGGATATAACGCCGCACTGGCTTGAGGACTATCAAAGCAGATAATCGAGATATCTTGCGGTATATGAAGTCCCATATGTTCTATCGCTTCTTTGGCAAATAATGCTAGTTCATACTGCATAGCAAAAAGAGCCGTAATCTGTGGATGAGCTTCAATCATTTGTTGAATCATATCTACATTGTGTTGTACCAATACTTGTTCATCTTCTTCTTGATTACTATTCCAGTACATATCGGTAAGCCATGAAGAGCGATCCAGTACAACTCCACGTTCAGCATGAGCTTGTACAAATCCTTCTATTCGTTCTTCAATCGCTACATTATCAGTCACTTTGGAAGTTAATAATGCAATATGACGATGTCCTTGATCCAACAAGTAATGTGTGCCGAAGCTTGCTGCTGCTACATTATCGGTACTAATCGACGTCGAATCGATGCCTTTGACATAACGATCAACCAGTACATGTGGAAAACGATCAATCACTAATTTTAGAATTTCAGAATTAAAAATTTGTCCGCGAGTTGGATAAATAATCAAGCCATCGACACCATAATCTCTTAACATCCGAATCGCATTTTCTTCAATATCAGTCTGTGAAAAGGAAAGTCGTAACATCAAATACACACCCATTTTCTGAGCGGTTCTTTCCATTTCGACCAACATTTCTTTCCCATAACTGTCACTGAAATCTTCCATAATCAATCCAAGAACAATCTGATCACTTGCTGTACGTAATCTAGTGTTATAATCATGTTTGCCAGCTTCAGCAGGTTCAATAGCTTCTGTATGATTGCCATTATGAATAACAAAAGAACCTCTACCCGGTTGCCGTACAATGTATCCATCTTGTACTAACATGTCCAGTGCTTTTTTGGAAGTAATACGACTCACTTCAAATTGTTCCATTAATTCTTTCTCTGATGGAATCTTATCGCCTATTGTATATTCGCCTGAATGTAGACGATCACGTAATGTTAAATACATCTGCTCATATCGAGGTTTGAGCGATATTGAACTATCTGCCATACGATCACCTTCAATTTAGATTTACTATTATCATTTAGTATACTATGTTATATCATTTATGCAAAGAGGGATAGACTAAATATTTGGAATCTAATTATTATTTTTGGTTGTTTATGTAAAAGTATCCTCTTTAGTATTCATAATGTCTATTAAAAAAAGCATTAGTCTACCTCTGGATTATGATCATCCATCAGTAAACTAATGCTTTTTTATGATTCTTACATAAACGTTCCATAAGAATTAACGCTTTTTGTTGGGTCTACTATAGCTTGTATTATCCAACACCGGCAATTCTTTTTGAGCGCGGGTCATGGGCGACTTGCATTGTGAACAAACCGGTACATCTGCAAGTGCAAAGTTATCTCTCATCCATCCTTTGCAATCTGGATTCGTACATTCCCATATATCGGTCATTGCTGTAGGAATCTCTTGCGATGGATTTTTCCGTGAATAGTACATGTGTAGTCCCCTCCCAGTAGTAATATCTATTTGTTCTTGCACAAGTTGCAAATATTTGAATAAAAAAACACCCTTAACTAACGTTAAGGGCGTCTTATAAACTGAATTACAGTTTTACAACGTTCTCAGCTTGTGGACCACGGTTTCCTTCAACAACGTTGAATTCAACGCGTTGACCTTCGTCCAAAGTTTTGAAACCGTCGCCAGTGATAGCAGAAAAGTGAACGAATACGTCGCTTCCGCCTTCAACCTCGATAAAACCAAATCCTTTTTCTGCATTAAACCATTTTACTGTACCTGTTTGCATTGTAGTACCTCCAAAGAAATTAAATTTACATGACCTTCTTTATTCAGAAGATTAACATCCGATAAAATAGAATAATCACATATTGTACAAGGCTCTTCGCCTTCCTATATAACAACCCTCTACAATATGTGAGTACCAGTCACGTTTTCGTTACTCTTATTATAACCGATTGCACGAATAAATACAACGTCTTTATCAGGTAATTTTTGTAATTTCACTAAACCGCATCTTTCATCTTAGATGGTGACATTTTTCGTCAGCAATCGCTAAGGTCATAAGGCTCACTTTATACTTATACCAGAGCATACAGAACTGAATCGCTTTCAAGCAATAAATGTAAGCGTATACTTTTAAAGTAAATTGTCTTTAATCTATATCGTAGGCTGTATAAAAACTGCTCACATGAACAGGTTGATGATTGACCATTTTGACTCCTAATCCATGTTCTGTGTCCCATGTACAATGAAAATTAAGGTAATACGTATCCCCAGATGGTGAATCTCCGATCAAAAAGCCTTGCAGTGTAATATAATCTGCAATTTGATTAACATTTTGGATATACGGAATCGATTGATCTCTTTCTTCTATTGTTGCAGGATCTTGCGGATCAATTTGCCAGGCTTGACGATATTGTTCTTCGATGTGTTGATAATGGTTGAATATCGCTTGTAATACTGGCTCCTGAATAGATTCGCAATGTTCTATATAATGCTCCCATAACTGTTGCTGTACTATAGAAGGAGCTGTTAGATGCTCAATCTCCTCTTCATTCGCAACACTCTGTATAAATTCAACATGAATAGATAGCTGTTGATTCTTTATATGCAAAGAATATTCGCCTTCAAAAGTCACCTCTTCTGTTACATCATATGCATAATCTTCTAGGACGAGTTGTGAATACCATGTAGAATCGATCATCTATGAATACCTCCTATTTCAATGATATTTTTTATTTTGGTAAAGCTTGTCTTTTCTTATGATCGTATAATGATTTATACTTGTCTTTACATGAATGTGCAAGATTGCACATCTTAAATCTTGAGGCTGTATGGTGATGTTATGAATAAACAGTCCAAATGGATACATCAGTTTTTCAAAGTATACTGGATTGTCATTGGTGTCCACTTTTTCTCTCAGTGGGGTTCTTTTGTCTTTTTAGATTATGACGATGATGCCTATCATTTCTATATCTATATTCTAATTATGCCTACTCTTTTGATGAGCTTAGTCACTTTGATTACAAGATGGATATATATCCGTTGGAATCATTTATCTTTTTACGTGTTATTCAGTGCAAGTACGCTAATCACATGGACGATTATTTATCTCAACTATGATATTCGTATTATTACAGCACTATGTTTGTTACCGATCTTATCAGCTGTTGTCTTTTTCAGACGTCGCTTGTTATGGATTCCTTCTGTATTACAGCTTATCGCATTCACTTCATTGTATCTAGCCGATTCACATTTTCGCAACTATCTCTCGTCCTTTGACGTTATCGCCGTCATTTCTTTTATTATTGTAAGTACGTTTATCGCTCATATTATTGTAGCTAGCGGTATAGAAATTCTAGCTGATTTGCAGTTAACCATGTCTGCCAAGCAAGATCTAATTGTCAAAAATGCTATTATGAGCAAGCTTTCCAAAACAGATGGTCTGACTAATCTGTATAACCAGATTTCGTTTCGAGATTATTATAATACGGCTTTTGATTATGCGACCAAAGGTGCTAAGCTTCATCTAGCATTGATCGATATTGATGATTTCAAAGTCATTAATGATACGTATGGTCATCAAGCAGGAGATACTATTCTTGGTAAAGTCTCTCAAGTGATTCAACAACATATGTCTTCTAGCGATATAGCAGCTCGCTATGGTGGCGAAGAATTTGCACTGCTTTTGTTCGATCAGACATTTGAAGAAGCGTATGCACTGGTTGAAAGTATACGAAGTAGTGTTGCCGAATTACAACATCTTGAAATGAATGGCAAGTCCGTTACTGTCAGTATTGGACTGCAAAGTTATGGCTCTGAGAAGACCAAAGAGCAACTCTTTGAACAAGTCGATACGTATCTGTATGAGGCAAAGCGTACAGGTAAAAATAAAACAGTGACTGCTCTTCATACGGAAGTAAGTTAAGTCACCAAGGTATAATAAACAAAAACACTCCAATCCTTCTGTACAAAAGGGTTGGAGTGTTTTTTTGATTTATATTAGAATCCTGTGACAGGATGCGGAATATATGATTCTTCCAGACGGTTGATCTCGTCTTCTGTTAATACTATATCTACAGCAGCCACAGCATCTTGTAAATGATGTAATTTGGTTGCTCCTACAATTGGTGCGGTAATCGGCTCTTTTTGCAATACCCATGCTAGAGCGACTTGTGCGCGTGGAATATCACGTTCCGACGCAATCTCTGCCACCCGTTCTACCACTTTGCGATCGGCTTCAGCACTTGCCTTGTAAAGACTTTGGCCAAAGCTATCACTTTCAGAACGTGAAGTCTCTTCTTCCCAATCCCGGGTTAAGCGACCGCGTGCCAATGGACTCCACGGAATAACACCGATGCCTTCTTCTTTGCATAAAGGAAGCATCTCACGTTCTTCTTCTCGATAGAGCAAGTTCACATAGTTCTGCATCGAGACAAAGCGTGCCCAGCCATTTTGCT
Source organism: Paenibacillus sp. CFBP13512 (assembly GCF_005233705.1). Classification (NCBI taxonomy): domain Bacteria; kingdom Bacillati; phylum Bacillota; class Bacilli; order Caryophanales; family Paenibacillaceae; genus Paenibacillus; species Paenibacillus sp. CFBP13512. Next base: position 107,001 of record NZ_QGAD01000011.1, read on the forward strand.
TGGAAATATCTAAAGCTTTCATAAACTGCCATGAAGCCATAGATGAAGCACCAATATATCTTGCTTTCCCTGCTTTGACAACATCATTAAGAGCTTCTAGTGTTTCTTCTATAGGTGTATTCGGGTCCCAGCGATGAATCTGATACAGATCTACATAATCCGTTCCCAGACGTTGTAGACTATGATCAATCTCCGCCATAATGACTTTGCGAGAAAGTCCTCCACCATTAGCGCCCTGACGCATTTTGCCATGGACTTTGGTAGCGATAACGATCTCATCTCGGTTTGCATACTCTTTGAGCGCTTTTCCGACGATCTCTTCACTTGTACCATCTGAATACACATTGGCTGTATCAAAAAAATTAATCCCTGCTTCCAAAGCTTGCTTGATAAAAGGACGACTGCTCTGCTCATCTAAGGTCCATGGATGTGCTCCACGATCAGGTATTCCATAACTCATACATCCCAAACAAATTCGCGATACATCGAGACCGGTACGACCTAACTTTACATATTGCATCAATGTCCCTCTTTTCCGCCCTGAGGCAAGTTTGCATGATCTAGCGAATAGATAGATGTTTACTTACTTATCATAACCAAAAATAGACATATTGAGCCACATTATTTTGATATCGCTAGCGATCTTTATCCAGTCTGCAAATAGGAAAAAAGCAAGCTCTTTCGGTGAATACCGATAAAAGCTTGCTTAAAAAATAATCTTTTTTTCTTTTATTGAGTGATCATTTGAGCTTCTCTAGAAGCTACAGAGAGAGCATTGATTGTGGCTGAACGTCCATCAGCAATCGATAGAACAAACGCTTTGTACGTCACTCCTGAGCGAATAGCAGCACCATTTACATCTACATCTGTGGTTGTAAAGGTCCACTCGCTATATACCCCTTGCGTTACTGTCTTATAATTGCGTTCACTCACACGATTCGCATCTGCCAATGAGAAATTACTTGAGCTTGCAGACGGTACTAGCATTACAGCATAGTTAGCAATACCGTTTTCACCTGCTGGTTTGGAGAATGTCACTTTGATTCCGCCATTAGTTGCACTAGCATTAATATTAGTCACTGAAGCAACCGTTGATGACTTGATTGTAAAGTCATTAGATGCGCCAGATAAGGTGTTAACCGAGCGTACCGAACCATCTGCTACGCTTAATACATAGACACGATAAGCTACCTCTTTCACAATTGCATTTCCGTTGTAGTCTTTCGTACTTGTGGTTAAAGCTTGTGTCACTTTAGTCGCTGTTTTGGCAATACGTGTATAATTGGCTGCGGCTGTATTGTTAGCTGTAGTGAGATTAAATGAACCGGCTTGGTCTGCACGTACTACATAGACACGATATTCCGAAATACCTGTATCATTAGCCGGTACAAAACTAAATGTAATATCGGATGCTGTATTAGTCGAAGTGCTATTGGTAGTCGCTACGCTATTTACAGCCGATGTTGCGCCATTTGATGTTAATGTAATAACAGAAGATGCACTAGATAATGAGTTATTGCCAGAAGCACTACCTGTACCTGTTGTTAAGACAAACACTTGGTAATTGGTACCATTTTTAATGAGGTCACCATTTACATCTTTTGATCCGGCACTGAACGCAACCGTATGATTCGAACCATTTTTGCTGATTTGCAAATAGTTAGAACTAGATACGCTATTTGCTGTAGAAAGATTGAATTTGCTCGCATTGATCGATTTAACGACCATAACACGATAATTATTCACTAATCCTTCATCACTTGCTTTGTTAAATGTCACTTGCAGATCGCGTCCATCTCCATAATCGCTAATATCACTAACAGCGATGCCACTCACATTGCCTACCGTCCGATCACCTGTCTCTAGTGTCAGTGTAGAAGATGCGGAAGATAAGCTATTCGCATAAGAACCTGAACCAAGCGCCATCACATAGATACGATAAGGTACATCATTCACAATCGTGTCTCCACCACTGTCTTTAAGCGATGTTGCTAGCGTCACAGTGCGATCGCTACCTGTTTTGGATACATCGATGTATCGACTAGATGCCAGACCATTAGCAGTCGCAATATCAAAATCTCCAGATACTTTACTTCGAACGACAAATACACGATAGCCACTGATTTTGGACTCTTCAGAAGACTTGGTAAAAGTCACTTGAATATCGCGTCCGTCGGCAAAATTACTTACATCTTCTACTTTAGTGATAGAAGGTGCTTCTACTGTACGTCCTAATGTTAATGAATTAGAACCTGCGGATATTCCAATATTATCGCCACCACTTGTGATCGAGATAACAAATACAGTATAGGCTGTTCCTGTTGTAATCAACTCACCAGATGTATCACGCGTTGTGTTCGTCAAGCGTGTAGTCGGGTTAGAGCCTGTTTTGTTAATCGTTGTATAGTTAGAATTGCTTATTTTAGCTGCTTCTGTTGTGCTAAAGCTTCCTGCACTTGTTGTTTTTACAACAAACACACGGTAATTGCTTAATTTACTCTCATCGCTTGCTCTGGTAAAACTGACTGAGAAATCTCGTCCATCGCCATTGTCAGAGACATCACTTGCTTTAACATCTGTAGCTATCGCAGAAGCTGTAGCCACAACGCCCAAAGATACGTTCGGTGAACTTACAGATAACGAGCTGTTATATCCACTTGCGCCTACTGCCAATACATAGACACGGTAATTTACATTTTTCTGAATCAATGCGCCGTCTGTATCACGGGCTTGAGGCATTAATGTGATTGTATAATTGCTACTGCCTTGCGGAATGCCTGTATAATTCGCCGCAGGCACTGTTAATGCTGTATTGACGTTAAATGTATTACTATTAGTTGCTTTGACTACTAAAATTCGATATTGACTGATTCCTTTAGTGCTAGCAGAAGCCGGAAAGCTAATTTCTAAATCATTTCCATTTCCTTGTTGTCCTACAACTTTGGCATTTACATAAGGTACAGGTGAGATAGAAGTCGATGGAGTGGTTGGTGTAGTGGGTGTGGTCGGTTTGGCATTCGTAGTCGTAATACTTACAGTCTTCGTAGATGCGTTCCAGCCTACTTTCTCGCCTAACGATTCACTAACAAAGCGTAACGGTACAACCGTTCTTCCTTTAATCGACTTAGCAGGTACATCCAACGTAACCTTTTTGCCATTGATCGTTGCTGTTCTAGATCCTAGCGGTAATACAATGGTTGTGCCATCTTTGATTGCAGTGACTGTTTTGGTACTTTGCTTCCAAAGTACTTTCGCGTCTAACGCTTCAAAAACACCTCTTAATGGTACCATCGTCCGATTCGCTGACATTACAGGTGCCTGATCTGTTGTTAGCTGAACTCCATCAATTGTAATTTTAATAGGTGTTGCTGCGCTGACGGATGGTGTATGTAGACCTCCGCTTACCGTCAAAGCTGTAACTAATACTGCTGAACAAATCTTCTTTTTCATTTGTATTCATCCTCGTTCCCCCGAAATAGTGCCAAACGCTATCTGCCAAGCTTGTCTTTTATTCCCCGTCTATTAGACGCACACCGCTCCTGAAAAGTTTCCATGTTTGTTTATTTATTTTGGAATCCTTTTACATGGATAAGTAGGATCTGTGTGTGCATATCTATCGACTATATGTAAGTTATCATCGTTACCTCTACCGAACAACCAAATCTTCGTCATAAATTAGCAACAGTTTTTTAATGATTATCGAAGTTATGATCATTATTTACAAGTTGGATACAATTGGCATTTAAGTTAGATACATTTAACGGGTAAGATAAAGGCAAGACAAACAAACCACCCTATAGAGGAGATGTACAATAATGAACTATAGTAAATGGATCGCTACTTCCGTGATCGCAGGAGTATTATTAACAGGTGCTACTACTACACATGCGGCAACAACTTCTACAACAACACCCAAAGCAACAACATCTAGCTCTACCACAATGAGTAAGCAATACCCTGTAACCAATGTGAATTACTCTACCGCTCAATTAAAAAAAATCACACAAGCTTTTGCAAATTTTGATGGGTTTGAGACTCCCTATGTACCTACACGTATGATCGAAGGCGATGCTTTCCGCAAAGTCAGTGGCATGGGCGACGGTGTAACTTTTCTTTTTAAATATATGACGGTATCTGTCTCTCCACGTGATTATTCATATAGTTATAAAGGCAAAACGGTAACTCTTCCTAATTCCAATAATGTAAAAGCAAAATGGTACAAACCCGATAAAGTAGATATGTTAACATTCAAATTAGATGATCGGTATGTAACGATTTCTTCACCCTATCATTTATTAGGTAAAGCGAAGTTAGAGCAGGTTGCTGTAGACGTTGCCAAATACGTTCCTGTATCTGTTCCCAAGTCATAATATCTGGTTACAATAGAAAAGTGACAATTCAGAGATATGTACGGCAATCGTTAGCATTTATCGCTTAATATTAGGCTATCCAAACAACTTAAAAACACGTATACAGGATAGGAGTATTCTTTACACACTCCATATGTATACGTGTTTTTGGTATTATTTCACAATCAAGACAGGGCATTTCACACCACGAGCAACTTTATGACTGACACTTCCAAGTACCATTTCTTTAAAAGAACCCAATCCTCTGCTTCCCATTACCACTAGATCGAATCCATGATCATTGGCATGTCTGATCAAGCTTTGCCCGGGTTCTCCATGTAATACTTTGATCGTATATGTCGTTTGTTGCTCTTTGAGAAGTTCTTCGATGGGAAAAAGCTTTTGTCGTCTCGAAAGTTCTAATTCATCAATATCGCCATAGCGTAAGACTTCATCACGACTTTTGCCAAAATCAGCGACAAACACTACTTCGATCTCACCATATTGTTGTAACTCCATTAATTTGAGCGCTTCTGTTGTTGCTCGCAATGAATTGTCTGAACCATCTACCGCTAACAATATGTTCTGATACATAAATCAACGTCCCTTCTCTAAGAGATATCATGTATATCTATTCGCTAGGGTGCACAGTCTTTTTACGTGTTTTTTTAGAGGTATGTTCAAGATTCATATCCAAAATATCGCCAGTCAGCCCTTTTCGTTTGAGCCACCAGTAGGTTAAGCCAGTAAGTCCAAAGATTAAGATAAGTGAAGCGAGGTAGCCCCATTTCCACTCTAATTCAGGCATATTTTTAAAGTTCATTCCCCAGATTGCGCCTAATGCTGTCATTGGTGTCAGTAGAACTGTAAATACCGTTAATGTTTTCATAATATTATTTGAACGGTAATTAGCAACATTATCATCAATTTTGAGCAATGTATCAATTTCATGTTCATATGCTGTTTGAAGCATTTGAATCCGTGCTAATCTGACCTTTAAAGTATGGAATGTCTGAGCATCTTTGACCAGAGCAGGAAAGACTTCTTCAATCGCAAACCGAATTTCTTTCAAAGCGACCGTCTGCACATTCCAGCGTGTCATCTGATTGCGCAAATCTACAATTTCACGTAGCAATTTCCCACCATTATTTTCCTTCATTTGAAATTCGATCTCTTTCAGTTGCATCTCAATCTCATCCATCCGTCCGAAAAAAGCACGAATAATCGCATTAACGACAAACATAAAGCCATCTACCGGATAATCACAACCCAGAATATACTGATTCCATTCGTGATTGTCCATATTATGAAAGAGCCATGTAGGATCTCCGATCGTTACCAATCGCTTCTCATCAATATAATAATGGAGAATATGAACATCTTCCCAGTGATCTGGGTTCATATTGATTGCTAATGTTCCGCTGATATAATTTTCATTCTTTTCTTTATAATAAACAGAAGTAATTTGATTATGCGTACACATCAGGCTTTCCTGTGCCCATTTTTGTAAATGTTCATCAAAATCAGGATGCTCCATCAATAGCTTAGCATCTCTCATTTGATACCATGTCCATTTGTCTTGCTCGGCTTGCATCACTTCTACTTTCGCCATTGGATCAGTACCTCCTTACTCTTACTTCTATCATTATGGTATTACCCTATTTCAGTCGTCTGTGACTTACCATTTTGCTAAAGAGGGATAGATATCAATAGCAATCAAAAGATATTTTATATTATTTAGTTCATCACCTAAGTTGTAGAATAGTATGTTATAACTAGAAGGAACGTACTTATTCTGAAGGAGGAACTATCTATTTATGAGAAATACCTACATCACGCGCATATTCATTGTGCTTACATTTGTGCTATTGTTCAGTACGATCACTCCCAGAATGTCACACGCCGAAAGTGATCCATTGCAAACGTTCCGCTTTAATCTGTATTTAGAACCGGTTACTCTTGATCCTGCATTGTCTAGTGATGGAACGACCAGTACGATTATTGAGGCTATGTTTGAAGGGCTTGTTCGCACCAATGCAAATGGCAAAGTGGAACCTGGTGTAGCTGAATCGTGGACCCTTTCACCGGATAACAAAACGTACACTTTCACATTACGTTCGAATGCTCGTTGGAGTAATGGCGATCCACTGGTCGCTGCTGATTTTGTAAATGCATGGAAAAGAGTGCTTACCCCTGCAACCCGTTCTCTATCTGCTTCGTTGCTATTCCCTATCGCACATGCTCAAGATTATTATAAAGGAACGCTTACTGATCCCAGCCAGCTAGGATTTCAAGCATTAGATGATCATACATTACAAGTTGTGTTGCAACAGCCACTCCCTTATTTTCTAGAAACATTAACGTATCCTGCTTATTCACCTATACATACATCAAGCAATACATCTATTCAGAATAAGAATACCTCTGCTAAGGATATGATCAGCAATGGTCCATTTACTATTCAATCCTGGGCAAAAGGTCATTCCATAACACTGGCTCGTAATCCTCAATATGCGCAAGCTGAAAAAGTTCATTTTGATCATGTATTTATTCGCTTTATTAATGATCCTAACAAAGAGTACACCATGTACCAATCAGGCGCTATCGATCGGTCAGGTCTGTCAGAAAGCAATATTCCTACGTTTAAAATGACCGATCAGATGAAAAAAGAAATCGTTTATCCAGATACGGCATCCTTATACTATTATGCTTTTAATGTGAAGAAGAAGCCGTTCAATAATGTAAATATTCGTAAAGCTTTTGCTATGTCGATTGAGCGCAAACTGCTGATTAGTCCTAAATCTGCATATGGATTTGTACCTCCAGCGATCAAAGGAGCCACCTCTACTTTCCGCAAAGAGTATCCAGTGACTAATTTTGAGATCAGTTCTAAGCGTGCTCGTCAATTATTACAACAAGGGATGAAAGAAGAAAAAATCACTTCTTTACCTGCGATGACATTACTAACGAATGGTGATGGTAATCGCTATGTAGCGGATCAGATTACGGATATGTGGAAAAGACATTTAGGTGTTACCGTTAAAGTAAAAGAAGAAAATTTCTATACTTTATTAGAAGAAAAACAAAAGAAAAATTATCAGATTGTACGTGGTGGATGGTCAGCGGATTATAACGATCCTGCTGCTTTTCTAGATTTGTTCACCTCATGGAGCAATGAAAATACATCCGGTTGGAAAAACAATGCCTATGATGCTCATATGAAGAAAGCGTACAGTTTGACCAATGCCAAAGCTCGTATGAAAGAATATCGTGCTGCCGAAAAAATATTGACCGATCAGATGGTTGCGATCCCACTTTACTATTTTAATACGTATTTTCTACAAAAGTCGAATGTACACGATGTGTATACCGATTACTCGGGTGCTCTCCATTTTGTATACGGGTATAAAAAGTAATATATGTCTGAATCTAAAAAGCATAACTGCGCTATCTATAGCAGTTATGCTTTTTAATTATTCTATATGGCTTATGAGCTAAATAGATGGTCTATCACTGGTTGCACGCCATGCAGCAGCTATCCTTCTCACAGATTGTTCATCAGGAACATGATCATTATCTTCTTCTCTAGCATCTTCCCATTCGACCATTCGTCCTAGATCTCTAAAATCCAATTCTAACTGTATTTCTTCTAACGTTAATTTTCCTTCTTCCCAAAGGGGTTCTTCTACTTGATCTATGTATGCATATGCACGTATTAATGTACCTGATACTGCTTTGACCCAGGCGTAATACTGGACTGTCCGATGATTGCCGAAATAATGAACTTCTCCAAATACCCTACTTAATTCTTGTACCAGTTGCTTGAGTTGCATCACTGTCTGGGCATCATCAGGAAAGGGAATATCATAACTGCTAACCAGTACCCAATCTTCTACTGTCGTCAAAATCCATTGTTCTCTAGTCTGTGGCTGTGGTGGAGAAACGTTAGTTATTTGAGCTAAAATAATATCTATTTCAGATTGAACGGCGATAGAGTCTGTACTTTTAACGCGTAACCATGTAGCTTTGTGACCAAAATCGATAACGGTATCTTCTGTTGTGTCTTGCCAAAAGAATAATGCAGGTGGCGGAATATCTAATCCTATTATGACTTTGACTGGTGGCTGCAACGGCTTTGGCTTGATTTGCTGATAGATCCAATAGCTTAGATAAGCAATAGCTGTGATGAGTAATGCGATCCACATGTATGGGTCTCCATTCGAAATCAATATCAGATATCTATCTATTATATCTATTTTTCTAATCATAACTTACTTTTCTTTACAATTCTTTTTTTGCTACGATGTTGTACATTAGAATCTATAGAGTATCCATTTGAAGATTATCGAAAGGAGCGGTCAGATTTGCGAATAGCAGAAGATTATGTACAGCTTCGATTGGCTTTTCACCATTATCCAGATCAGCAATCATTTCATATAGCAATGGAAGAAGTAGCACAGGCATTATTTTGTACAGCTCGTAATGCCAAAATCATCATCACCAAAATGGTAGATGCAAAATGGATACAATTTCGCTCTGGGCGAGGTCGTGGACATACTTCTGAGCTTACCTTTTTGTTGCCAGTGACGACTGTATTATTAGATGAAGCCAAGCAACGGGTGATACAAGGAGAGGTACAGTCTGCTTTTGAGTGGCTACAACAACATGAAGCACTAGCTGTGGTACGCCCACAGTTTTTGGAATGGCTTATTCGTTATTTTGGATATACGACTCAGCAGATCGGGCAAGATCGTATCATCGAAACGCTACGTTTACCCATTTATCGACCGATTGTCTCGTTAGAGCCTGCTAATGCGCTGTATGCTTTTGATACGCATCTGATCGGTCAGGTCTTTAGTAGACTGGTACATTACGATCCTGTTCAGCGTACATTTACCAAAGACATCGCTCATCACTGGGAAAGTAATTCAGATGCTACTTGCTGGACATTTTATCTGCTCAAAGGTATTTCATTTCACAACGGGCAAGAACTGACGGCACAAGATGTATATACCAGTCTGATACAACTACAATCACCGACTGTGGTTCATCACTGGTTAGGTCAAGATATCGCTCATATTCAAGTGATCACTAGGTATCAAATCCAGATTCAACTACACCGACCGAATACTCAATTTCTTTTTTATATGAGTCATAGTGCTGCATCGATCTTTCCTTCATCTGAGGGAGATTCGAATCATGAATTTTCTTTACCTATCGGTTCAGGTCCTTATCAGGTCGTATCACGTCATGCTGGAAAATGTACACTGGAAGTCTTTCCATCGTATTTTGGATACCGTGGTCAGATCGATCGGATTGAGATTATTATTGTACCTGAAAATGAAGCAGAAGCTTGTTTGGGTACTAGCCCCGGGGTACTGACTGTAGTGACAGGAGAGTTCTCGATCCCAGAAGATTTGAAAATGCCTTTAACACAAACAATCACAGGGATATCCACCCTTACTTTTAACCTGCGAAAAGAAGGCATTTTGCAAGATAAGACATTTCGCAATGTGTTAGTAAATGCTATCAATCGCCAGCATATGGTACAAGAATTAGGGGAAACCCGTCTATGTCCTGCGCAAGGATTACAGATCCATACAAACTCTCTACCAACAGCATCTACAGAACATGTGTCGGAGCCAGAAGAATCCATTTCTCTATCTACATCACTGCTAGAACAACTCCAACACACTACATATGCTGGAGAAGTGCTACATTTGTATACTTTTCACCGTCATGCGCAAGATGCCTACTGGCTTCAACAACAGTATCAAAATTATGGAATAAAGATTGACGTACATATTGTAGAATGGTCAGAAACGATTCAACTGGCGATGATGGAACAAGCAGATCTAATCTTATTCGAAGCTATGGTTAGTGAAAATCTGCTGCATCTGCTTGAATATATTCAGTCGGATCGTAATTTTATAAGACATTCATTGCCTTTAGACATAGTTGCTCAATTGGATGAACTCACCTATCCTATGCTTGCTTCTACAGATCAACATGCGCTCTCACATTGGTCTACTGCTGTAAATCGGCTATTGAGTGATACATGCACAAGTGCATTTCTAGTGGTACGCACAGCCAGTACCATTCATCACCCATCTTTGCGTGGCGTGAATGTTAATCACAAAGGATGGGTCAATTTCGATACGCTCTGGTTCCACCAAACGTAATTTATTAAAGCGATAGAGTATACTCCGTACTAAAAGTGGAAATAATGCGTGCTTATTTTGCTATTTTTATGCTTACAGCCAAGCGATAGAATAAAAGGTATAACACGACAGAGTTTATACATGGAGGTGGATATCTTGCTACAGACTGTTATTATCGAACAAGTAAACTCTATTGAACCTTATCTGGATGAAATGTCAGATATGCTCGTACAGATTGTAGATGCGGGTGCATCTATTGGATTCCTACCGCCTCTGGATCACAAAGAAGCTGTAGCCTATTGGGAACAGGTGGTGCAACCTGCAACTCTTTTATACGTTGCTAAGATTAATGGTGTGATTGCAGGAACGATTCAATTGCATCTATGTACCAAGCCCAATGGCGATCACAGAGCGGAAGTTGCTAAATTAATGGTGCATCTGGATTATCGTCGTCATGGTATAGCAAGGCTGTTAATGGAACATGTCGAACAACAAGCACGCTTGGCACAACGAATTCTACTCGTGCTGGATACCCGGGATGGCGACTCTTCTAATCGACTATATCAGTCACTAGGATACAGCCAAGCTGGGCAAATTCCAAACTATGCTAAGTCTGGAACAGGTAGTCTGGATGCTACGAACTTGTATTATAAGAATTTGGTATGAAGGTAGAGAAAGAGTGTGATTATTCGTTGATAAGACGGAATGATCACACTCTTTGGTTTTTACAATAGGTTTTCCGATTGGAACTTCTAATTGAGCTACTGTATTTTTATGTCATTATTTCGTTATTATTTTATTGTAAACGCTTACAAAAATACTTAAGATTAATTTGAAGTCTCCCTTCTTTTGTAGAGAGACTATCTTAGAGTGACCGAAGGAGGTTTTTATTATTTTACAAATCTCTTGGCAATTTTCACGTAAAACGCTGATGCTATGGCTTAGTCTGGTGCTTGTTATCACTGGCTTAGGTGTTAACGGGCAATCTGCTCAAGCGGCTAGTGCTACGATTACCAATGGCACCAACTGGACAGATACCGCGGGTAATCCGATCCAAGCCAACAGTGGTAATATTCTCAAAGTCGGGGCTACATACTACTGGTACGGTGAACATGCAACCAACGGTAAATTTGATAAAGTTAACGTATATACTTCCACTGATCTTAAAAACTGGACATTTGGCAACAGCATCCTCACCAAAAATTCCGCTACTGAACTTAATTCCAGTAAGATTGAACGTCCCAAAGTGATCTACAATGCAACAACGAAAAAGTATATTCTATGGGCACATTATGAAAATGGTAGTGATTATTCGCTAGCTCGTGTAGCTGTAGCGACTAGTGATACACCCGATGGTAATTTCACGTATAAAGGAAGCTTCCGTCCGCTCGATTATGAATCCCGTGATATGACGGTATTTGTAGATACAGATAATAAAGCTTATCTCATTACAGCTTCTCGTCAAAATAATGGTGGTGCCAACAACTCAATGGCCATCTTCCGCTTAACCGATGATTATACAGGAGTGGCTTCTTTTGTAGGCTGGGTGTTCGAAGGAGCTTATCGGGAAGCACCTGCAGTTGTGAAAAAAGGAAGTAAATATTATCTGTTCACTTCTCAAGCTTCTGGCTGGTATCCGAATCAAGGCGGTTATGCAACAGCTTCTTCGATAACAGGTACATGGTCGGCACTGTCTCCTTTTGGCGATCCTTCTGCTTATGCGACACAGATCCATTCCATCGCTACCATTACAGGTAGTGCAGGTACCAGTTATATTTATATGGGGGATCGCTGGAATCCGCTTAACCTCAGTGACCACAAGTTTATCTGGTTACCTTTAACCTTAAATGATAGCAACAGCACAGCTACATTGAATTGGTATAGCAGTTGGAATATAGATGCCGCTACAGGTACAGTGAGCTTGCCAACGTTGACCAACCATGCTCTGGGTAAACCCGCAACCGCCATTTCTACCGCTTCTTCTTCTGCAACAACCAATGCCAATGATGGTAATGCTCAGACTTCTTGGGCGGCTGCTTCTGCAACATGGCCGGCATGGTGGCAAGTCGATCTAGGCGCTGCGAAAAAGATTAGTGAAGTGGATATTTCATGGTTTATGTACAAAGGTTCTGAAGCTTATTATAAATACAAAATTGAATACAGCACCGATGGCATAAATTATACGACGATTGATCGCACAACCAATACCACCTATGGCTTTACAACAGATGCAGTGTCATTTACGGCTCGTTATGTACGTATTAATATGGTAAATGCTGTACTCCATAACAATCCCAACAACTGGTATACTCCAACTTTGCACGAAGTCCGATTGATGGGCAACTGATAGCAATAACCTAACGATAAAGAACCTTACTTCCACAACATCTGTGGGGTAAGGTTCTTTTGCTTTCTTTGACCTAACTATCCTAACAGTAATGAAGTATTAACAGATTGAAAATGCTACTGAGTGAACCTTCTATTTCTTTTGAACGTCCTGCGATTGTTGTCATGTATGAAGGGGTAATACTTAGTAAGTAACTAGATATGTTACATCAGAACAGGAGACTGACAAATGAAGACGATTATGAAGCCAGAATTCTGGAAAGAAAGTGTTGTTTACGAAATTTATCCTCGTAGTTTTAAAGATAGCAATAATGATGGCATCGGCGATATTCCGGGAATTCGTTCGAAATTAGACTACTTACAACAATTGGGAGTCGATATTTTGTGGCTGACTCCTGTATATGTTTCTCCTAATGTTGATTATGGATACGATATTAAAGAACACCATGATATTCAACCCGAATATGGAACGATGGATGATTGGAAAGAGTTACTTGACGATGTGCATCGTCGTGGAATGAAGTTGATTATGGATCTAGTGGTGAATCATACATCAGATCAACATGAATGGTTCCAACAAGCGATCTCTTCTCCAGACAATCCTTATCGTGATTACTATATCTGGCAAGCACCCAAAGAAGATGGATCAGCACCTAACAATTGGATCTCTTACTTGGGAGATTCTATGTGGAAATTAGATGAAGCTTCTAATGAATACTATTTACATTCTTATAGTGAAAAGCAACCCGATCTCAATTGGGAGAATCCTAAAGTCCGTCATGATATGAAAGAAATGATGCGCTTCTGGCTAGATCTAGGCATTGATGGGTACCGGATTGATGCTGTTAATATGATCTCCAAAGATACCAGCTTCCCGGATGCACCCCCATCTGACAAACTTCAAGCCAATGCTGAAGGATTTTATAAAAATGGTCCACGGATTCACGAATATTTACATGAATTATATACCGATGTTTTTTCTCATTATAAAATGTTTACCGCAGGCGAAGCAGCAAGCGTCTCTATCGACGATGTTAAAAAATACACCAATCCAGATCGTGAAGAAATGAGCATGGTCTTGATGATTGAAGCATCCAAAGTCTGTGATGCAGATAATGATATGTGGCAAAGTAAAGACTGGTCGCTTCATGATCTCAAAGAAATCATCGCTAAATGGGAAGAAGATATTTACGGACAAGGTTGGATGGGAATCTATCTCAGCAACCATGACCACCCGCGTCTTGTTTCCTATCTAGGGCATGAAGGGGAGTATCGTACAGATTCTGCCAAAATGCTAGCAATGTTCTTACTCACACTACGTGGTACCCCTTATATTTATCAAGGGGATGAGATCGGAATGACCAATGCTGAACATATGAAAACGATCGAAGATGTCAAAGAACAACAAGCTCAAGGATATTACAAACAAATGGTGGAAGAAAAAGGAGAAGATCCTGAAGTTATTATGGAGCGCATTCGTGCTAAAGCTAGGGACAATGCTCGTACCCCGATGCAATGGGATGACAGCGAACATGCTGGATTCTCTACAGCAACGCCTTGGATACCTGCTCATTCCAACAAAGCAGAGATCAATGTAGCTCAGCAATTGGAAGACAAAGACTCTGTTTTTCATTTCTATCGTAAAATGATCGGGATTCGCAAAGAAAGTTCGGCTCTGATCTATGGTAAATATGCTTGCGAACTTTCAGATGATCCGTATATTTTTGCATACACTCGTGAATGGAATGACGAACACTGGTTGATCATCCTGAACTTCTCCAAATCTTCTACAGACCTGCAATTGCCCGAGCAACTGGTAGAGCGTATTCAACAATCTGAACTGATGATAGGTACACATGGAGAACACTCCGAAGAAGTTGTACAAGCATTGAAATCAGGTCAACAAACAACATTACATCCGTATGAATCGTTAGCTTTCCGAGGATTGTCGATTTTAGATCAATAAATATATCATCTAGCACCATCTGCATATGTATATAACCAAAAAGGTATCTTTCGCTGTAGATCACAGTGAAGATACCTTTTCTTATGAGACATTAGATTAATTGAACAAGCGATAAAATAATACCGACTAAGAAACCACAGACCGCACCATTTACACGAATCCATTGCAAATCTTGTCCTACTTTTTCTTCTAACATATAGACCAATGCAGCATCGTCCATCCGATCCAGATTTTCTTTAACCAGAATTCCGATACGATAATGATTTTTCTCAACGGTACGAATAATCCCTTGTAGTAGACGATCTTCCCACACAGCTACTTTTTGCGGGTCTTTACCTAGATCGCGGATAATCGAGCGATAGATTGCAAATACATGACGACCGCCACCATCTCGCTCTTGTTCTAGCATAGAGATCAATAGACGACGTAACTCTTCCAGACGCTCCATCATGAATGCATTCGCAAATTCACCCTGGATTAACTCTGCGGTCCAGTCTTTGATTTTCAGCCAGTTATCTTCTTCATCCACTACCTGGAACATTTGGATACGCAGTTCACGGATAATCGCTTCACGGTATTCACTATCTTTTTCCTGTAATTTGCCAACACCGGAAATGATCATATTTTGCAAAATGCTACCTAGACTTTCTTCATTCATCATGCCTGCGAAAGCTTGAAAAGCAAAACCTTTCAATCCACCCATGTTAATGTTAGCTAATTGCTCGTGCGCAATTTTGCCCATCGTATCACGACTTTGTGGACGAGCCGCCCATGTGCGTACTTCTTTCAAAATATGATCTAATGCTTTCTCATCATAACGCTCGTTAAGTGCATTCGTTAATACGGTTGTTGCCGCAGACTGTAAATCTGCTTTTTGTGTATAGTTCGCCAACCCTTTACCAATAAATGTAGCTACAGGCTCAAGAGGCAAACGTTCAATCGGTGGAATCATCATATTTAACAGCTCACGCCGCATTTTCTTTTTGCCCAATTGACGAGTTAACATCGACAGTGCAAACGGGAAAATACGGAATTGACGCAATTTATTTTCGATACTTTCTTTGTTGAGCAATTCATTCTCCATCGCTGAGATTAGAGAGCGAATAATTTTATCTCGATTACGGGTCAAAAGTGATGTATGCGGAATCGGAATACCTAGTGGATGACGAAATAATGCAGTCACCGCAAACCAGTCCGCGATCCCTCCGACAAGACCGGCTTCAAAGCCGCCTTGAATAATCAACAATAACGTTGTTTTCGGAAAAAACAGAGTGGCTATAAATCCAAGCGCCATAATCGCTAAAGATCCACCCGCCAAATATTTTGATTTCATAACTTTCCTCCTCTTGATGGTGACAGCGCATGAATCTGCCGGGGATTTCCATTCCATAGTATAGCATATGAGCTGGTACTATATTAAATTATCAGGCAGATAAATACATAGATGACATAGCTACTTTATCAATAGAGAACATGGAGAAAGTTAGAATAAGCTTATTTACATTATAATAAGTACAAAAACCAAAAATCGCATTCTTCTACATGTAGAAGAAAATGCGACTTTTAATCATATGCAATTCATATACATCAATACGTTGATTCTTTCGGTACAAATAATAAAGCAAGTACATAAACCAGCAAACTAGCACCACTTGTAGCAAATACACTAATTACAAATAAAATCCGTAACAGACTTGCATCGATATTCCAACTTTCTGACAGTCCACCAATTAAACCAGTAACGTACTTATCCCGATTAGAACGATACAATTTTCTCATTATTGATCTCCTCTTTCTTATTCTCTTTCTTATATCATAGAAAATAAGAGCCTTCTTTCCAACCGCCTAAGGACGGTTTTATGGTTTGGACTTTAGTCGGGGATGAACCTAGTTAAATAGAAATTAGGATACCATCTGCAAACATGTTAAATTATAAATATCTCGCTCAAAAGAAAGGTGGATCACGATGTATATTTATATTAGCTCGCACCTGCTTGAAGAACATTTTCCAGAAGCGGCTGAATTGCCACAAGCGGTTACGTTGCAACATGATGATGAGACTCGTTATGTATTAGAGATTGATGAACCGCTGGATTTCCATACGGAAAATTCATCACGATATGAAGTACTTGATAGCAGTGGAACGATTGGTGGTAGCTATGCCGTACTCAACAATATTCCTGTGACTGCGGATGGTCGCTCTACTTTTGAAGAACGATTTAGCAATCGTGCGCGCAAAGTAGAAGATGAACCGGGCTTTGTCGGCATTCGAGTTATGCGTCCACTTGATGATGATACATATGTCATCATGACGCTATGGGCATCAGAAGAATATTTCACAGCATGGCAAGAATCACAAGCCTATAGCCACGCACATCGCAAACGGGATTCATCTGAAGGGATTACTGCGCAACAACCCTCTATCTTCCCACGTCCTTCTTTTGTTAAAAATTACACGGTTATGGCGTAATTAATCATAAAAAAAAGAACCTCTTCTTTAAAATGGAGAGGTTCTTTTTTTAAAAGATTGTGTTACATATCAGTTACTTTCCTCGTCTAACAACGTAGAATACAGTAGATTAAATAGGATAATCTTGTTAAAATGGCAGTGTTGATGGAAATGAACGATGATATCAAAGTAAAGGGGTTACGCATATGGGCATGAGTTATAACAACTGGCAACGTAAAGCTCAACTAGATACAAGAGAGCTGATGTTACTGGAATCAGAAGTCAAAACGTACGGTAAAAACATGGTGGTTGCTTATATTTTGTGGTATTTTCTAGGCATATTTGGAGGACACCGCTTCTATATGGGGAAAACAGGATCGGCTATTGCTCAATTAATCTTGACGCTTACTATAGTCGGATCGATTGTAACCAGCATATGGTGGATTGTAGATGCCTTCTTGCTTCACACATGGGTTAAAGATCGTAACGATTATGTAGAAAGTAATATTATTGATCAGATTCTTATTCAAAAACCGATTGATCCACCGAGTTATTAAGATGGCTATATCTCGATACGAATTATCTGCGCAAGAAATGATGCTATTGAATTCTGAAATGCGAGGTAAAGAAAAGTCGCTAGGTTTAACCTATGTGATGCTACTTGGTGGTCATTTAGGTATACACCGATTTTATTTGAAACGTATCCCTAGCGGAATTGTACAACTGGTTCTTTTTTTGTTTACGATGATCTTTTATTTTTTGCTCGCTTTTATGTCGATTGTTGAAAGTGAAACAGGTACTATGGTGTTTACGATATTTATGATTCTATTTGGATTAGCTTTATTTATCTGGATCGTTATTGATTTATTTATGATCCCGAAAATGGTCAAAGAATTGAATGATCAGACAGAAGCTTATATTTTGTCTCAGATCGAGTACTTACGTCAGCATCCTGTACCGGATCGTCATGCTCACGATACGACATCTGCTTCGCCTCATCCTAATGTCATTCCACCGTCAATCTCATTGGATAAGAACGAATAATAGATGTTGCTACTGTAACACGAAAAAAGATGCCCTTGAACAAGGCATCTTTTTTCGTGTTATTATTCATTATATGAAGCAATTCTGTTACGCTAACACTGCTTCTCCAAGAAAAATGACTATTTTTAAGAAAAGAGGAAATACGTATGCATTTACTGGCAATAATCTTTGTTGTACTGGTTGCAGTTGAACATCTGTATATCATGGTGATGGAAATGTTTCTATGGACCAAGCCACGTACACTAAAAACGTTCAATCTTACCCCTGAACTAGCCGAGTCTTCCAAATCACTTGCTGCCAATCAAGGACTATACAATGGCTTTCTTGCCGCAGGATTGATATGGGGACTGGTTCATCCGACAGCGCAGTTTGGTTACCAGATTCAATTATTCTTTATTATCTGTGTCTTGATCGCAGCTCTATATGGCGGTGCAACCTCTAGTCGCAGAATCTGGTTAATGCAAGGTGCTCCTGCTTTGCTTGCGTTACTTTTTTTACTGCTTAGCTAAGTTTGGATGATAACGGTAGCTTTCAGATCAAGCTTGCCGGGCATCGGACGAGTGAAGTTGACTGTAAAATAAGTCGCTATAAAATCCGCCGGTGTCTAGCAACTGATCATGAGAACCTTTTTCCAAAATCTGACCGTCTCGTAACACTAGAATCTGGTCGGCTGCTCGAATCGTATTCAGTCGATGAGCAATGACAAAGCTCGTTCTACCTTCCATCAAGCGCTGTAATCCTTCTTGAATCTTAATCTCAGTCACAGTATCTATACTGCTGGTCGCTTCGTCTAATACTAGAATCGAAGGATCGGCTAACAACGCGCGAGCAATATTAATCAATTGCCGCTGTCCTTGACTAATTCCTCCACCATCCCGGTTCAAACGATGATTATATCCTTCTGGCAGACGTTCAATAAAGGAATGAGCATTCGCTAATCGTGCGGCATCTTGTACTTCAGCATCTGTGGCATCCAGTCTTCCATAGCGAATATTATCCATAACCGTTCCTTCAAATAAAAACGAATCTTGCAAAACAAAAGCTGTATGCGAACGTAGACTTTCTCGCTTAATACTCTGAATATCTCGCCCATCAATTGTAATCTTTCCTTGATCGGCATCGTAAAAGCGTGAAATCAATTGAATTAATGTTGTTTTACCAGCACCTGTAGGTCCTACTAGTGCAATCATTTCACCTGGCTCTGCGGTAAATGAAATATGCTGTAATGTATTATCGCCATCTCCTGTATCATAGGCAAATGATACATCATCAAACACAACAGCACCCTCGATATGATCGACATGGACAGCATGCTGTTCATCTTCTGCTTCTACCGATTCATCCAAAATTTCAAAAACACGCTCTGCCCCGGCAATAGCTGATAGCAATGTATTCCACTGATTGGCAAGATCATTTAACGGGCGGGTAAATTGACGCGCATACTCAACAAAAATCACGATCACACCCACAGTAATCATGCCTTTGATTGCTAAGATACCGCCTACTCCTGCTATCAGACCAAAGCTCAAATTATTCAATCCATTCATCAATTTGGGAATAAATCCCGAAATCGTCTGCGCCCAAAATCCAGATAAACGGATACGATCATTACGCTCTCCAAATTCACCAATCACTCGTTGTTCTTGAGCAAAAGCTTTGATAATCTTTTCACCAGATAATGTCTCTTCAATATAACCATTCAGATCACCCAAATTTTTCTGACGTTCTCGATATAAAGGCCCTGTACGCTTGGTAATCCAGCGCATTCCTAAAGCCATCAACGGCACTACGAGAAAAGTAATTAACGTCAACAATGGACTAAGCCACAACATGACGACCAATGTACCGATCAAGGTCAATACACTGGAGAAAATTTGGATTGCCGAACTGTTCAACGTAGAACTAACATTTTCAATATCATTGGTAACCCGGCTCATTAATTCCCCTTGCTGTCTTTTCCCGAAAAAAGGAATAGGCAATTGATGCAAATGAGAAAATAAATCGACTCGCATCCGGTAGACCGTTTCTTGCGCAATCTCTATCATCCATATATTTTGAAGCCATGAAGTTACCGAGTTCAGAATATAGACAACAGCTAATCCAACAAGAAACCATACCCACATCTGACCTGCATCACGAGCGAGAAAATCATCTATCGCTATCCCGATAAGATAAGGTCCGAGCAAGGTTAGCGCTGATGTTAGCAGTACCATAAATAGAACTAACATTAACTTGAGTTTGCGTTCTGCAAGGTAGCCCCAGATTCGTGCTAGCGTACCTTTCCAGTCTTTAGCACGCCTTTTTTTGCTAGGAACAGGTTCAACTTTGGCAGACTTGTTCGCTATCGCTTCGGTCATAACCGCTGGCTTAGGATACCGTAAAGGATCAGTTAACGCTTTCCACATGCTCTAGTTCCTCCTTTCCAAATTGAGAGGCATAGATCTGTTGATATAACTCGGAGGTCGCTAGCAAGTGAGTATGATCGCCCTGTGCAATCAACTGACCATCACTTAGCAATAACACTTGATCTGCTCGAATCGTTGAACTGATCTTTTGTGTAATCAATAAGGTCGTACATGACAATTCGCGTAGTGCATCAAGCAACAATGATTCTGTACGTACATCTAGCGCACTGGTACTATCATCCAACAATAAAATTGCTGGACGGCGTACTAATGCTCTAGCGATAGAGATCCGTTGCTTCTGCCCGCCTGATAGATTAACACCCCGTTGCCCGAGCAATGTATCGTAGCCATGTGGCAAATTCATAATCGTATCATGAATCTGTGCAATGCGAGCGGCTTCTTGAATTTCTTCAAGAGTGGCATGTTCATAGCCCCATGCGATATTTTCACGAATACTGCCGGTAAATAATACAATCTCTTGCGGTACATACCCGATCAGACCACGTAATTGATGATCATCTAGCTCTTGGATACGTCGATCCAATACATCGATCTCTCCTTGATCACTATCGTATAATCGCAAAATCAATTGTACGAGTGAAGACTTTCCTGAACCGGTAGAACCCATAATTGCTGTAGTTACGCCTGCACGAGCTTTAAAATCTATATTTTTGAGCACTTGAGCTTCTGTACCGGGATAATGGAAACTCACCTGACGGAAAGCCACACCCACTTCATAAACATCTGATGATTGTGATGCGCTTACAGCAGACGATCCTGCAACATATTGATCTTGATTATCTAGTGGACGTTCATCTTCCACTGTAAACATCACTTCTTGAATCCGTTCTGCTGAAGCTTTAGCACGAGAGAACGAAGCTACAATCATCGAAAATGCAGATAAAGCGCCCATCGTACGCATTGCATAGTTAATAATCGCTACCACTTCACCTACGGAAGCTTGACCAATAATAATATCAAGATGACCATACCAGAGCACTGCAATAATACTGGCATTCGTAATTAACAAAATAAAAGGCATTGTCGTTTCAGTTAAACGTAAAGCAGACACAGTACCTTGCATAAGATTGCTACTACGTTCTTCAAATCGCTGACGTTCGTGATTTTTACGGACAAACACCCGAATCAAGCGCATTCCTGTGAGATTCTCTTGCATCACACTATTTACTGTATCCAAGCGACGCTGTACTTGTTGGAACAATCCTGAAGCCTTACGCATAATAATAATGACAAAGAATAAAAGAATCGGAATACCCACAACTAACAATAATCCTAACTTCACATTCACAAGTAGAGCCATCACACTACTACCGACAACTAACAATGGCATCCGTAACATAAATCGTAATCCCATAAAGACCATATCTTGCAATTGGGTAATATCATTGGTCAATCGTGTGATTAAAGAGGAGGAAGAGAAACGGTTAAATAACGCATACGAAAAGGATTGCACTTTGTTATAGACTGCTTCCCGTAAATCATAACCTAGACCCTGACTGGCATGAGCAGCATAAAAGGAACCAAATATCCCTGCAAAAAAAGCAATAATCGTTCCACCTGTTAGAATACCGCCCCATAATAATACAGTCGAAATATCTTTTTGCGTTACACCATCATCAATAATTTTGGAGATCAAAAAAGGCTGTAACAATTCAAGCGCCAATTCGACCAGCATCATACCTAGCGCTAAAAATGCCGCAACCCGATATTTTTTCAAAAAAGAAAAAAGTACTGTCATATGTAGTCCCCTTTGTGATTGACTTCCTGATGTATACTTCTCTTCATATATACCCCTTTTTTGTAGACTGACTTGATCATAAAGTGTTTATTTAGTTTTTTATTTGTGCGATAGATCAACGAATTGACTTCATCTATTCCTACTAGATCGACATTTTCGCTATAGCGTTCTGACCATACTTCTTCAATAATCTGCTCACGAGTTACAAAATGATCCAGACATCCATACAATAACCGGAACAACTGATATTCTTTTTTCGATAACGTTATACTTTCGCCACTTACTTCGATGCGTTGGAAAAAGTCATTTAATTGAATACTATGATCGACCAGATCGCTTAATACATACTCACGTGTTTCTTCTAACAAGTTACCTTGTTCTACTTGCAACCCTACTAATCCATTGACCAACGTTAATTGATCTTGAGCGGTTAACGCATAACGCTGATATGGAACCAATCGTTGCCCGTTCAGCTCTGTCCCATTTTTACTACCGAGGTCTTCAATATATAGTTGATCGCCTACACGGTGGATCGTGCAGTGTTGCTTGGAGACTAATTGATTGTAGATAGGTAGATCCATCTGTCCTGTTCCGATATGTCTACCGATTTGAATGCTTTGTCCTCTTTGGATATATACAAAAGAACCATCGCCTTCTTGACCGGCAGTGTGGATTACGATTTTGATAACGTCCGGCATGGAATCTCTCTCCTTCTATACGTAAACAATGATAATTTCATCAGATTTGTTCTATTGTTTGCTAACGTACATCCTTTTATAGTGTAAACAGGCGCTGGTATCGCCTTATCTTATTATACTAAAGTGATTTCAACAAATCCTACTGATCATCAGATTTATTCTGAATAAGATCAATATAAATGAGGTGTCTCGATTGAAAACCAAACATATTATCATTTACGGGTTGCTCTCTTTTCTGATTGCAAGCGGGCTTGGTCTATATGTATATATGCAAAGTCGCTTTCAAGAACAACCAGATACAACAATTCAGAAATATATCAATACGCTACAGACTCAAAATTATGACGAGCTTTATAACTTAATGACACCAGAATCATTACAACAATCCGGTATGACCAAAGAACAATTTGTACAGAAATATAAATTAATCTTCGACGGTATGAAAGTTTCTACGATTGAAGTAAATGCTGACGCACCCGTTCCTGTGCCTGACGATAAGCATCAGTACACATTGAATTATTCAGCTCAAATGAATACATTTCTCGGTAATATTGATCCAAAATATCAACTGAAGCTGGTCCAGCAAGATAGTGATCATGGCAAAACATGGCGTATCCAGTGGCAACCGTCACTCATTTTACCTGAAATGGAAAAAGGCGATAAAGTGAAAGTACAGATTCTTCATCCCGAACGTGGAGAAATTCTCGACAAAGATGGATATCCTTTAGCCACCAAAGGCACAATCTTTGAATGGGGAATCGTTCCTGGCAAATTAGGTACAGATGATACGACTAAAGCGGCTTCTATGACAGCAATCAGTGAGTATTACAACGTTCCTGAAGCTACGATTGAAAAAGCATTAGGGCAATCATGGGTTAAAGACGATTATTTTGTGCCTATAGGTACGACTACAAAACCGGATATTCCGACTGAATTACATGGTGTCTCTATGCAGACCAAAGAAGTACGTACTTACCCTCTGGGTACTGCGGCGGCTCATCTGATTGGTTATGTCCGTCAGACGACAGCTGAAGATTTGGAAAAAGATACCGAAGGCTATTATAGTGCGCAAGATTGGATCGGCAAAGCAGGGCTTGAGCAATCAATGGAAAAGCAATTGCGTGGAACCAAAGGTGGACGCATAGAAATTGTAAATGAAGCCGGTAAAAGCAAATCGGTGATTGCCGAAGAAAAAGAGGTCAATGGTGAAAATATAACGTTAACGATCAGCTCCTCTGCACAACGAGAACTTTATACCACGATGGCTAGTGATCAAGACGCCGGTTCAGCTGTATTAATGAATCCAACCAACGGCAAGTTGCTTGCTCTCGTGAGCACTCCTGCTTACGATCCCAACCAAATGGTAACTGGCTTATCTCAAGCAGAGTGGGATGCCTATTCGAATGATCCAAATTTACCTTTTACCAATCGCTTCACCAATCGTTATGCTCCTGGCTCGGTATTCAAAGCCATTACAGCGGCAGCAGGCTTAACCGAAAAAGTCACTACACCTGATAAAGTGCATACGATTCAAGGATTACAATGGCGCAAAGATAATAGTTGGGGTGGCTATTACGTCACTCGTGTCAAAGATGTGCTACACGTCAATATGAATGATGCACTGATGTATTCAGATAATATTTATTTTGCTCAAGAAGCAGTCGAAATGGGTAAAGCCAAATTTATCGAAGGCATTCAGAAGTTCGGCTTTGATACTCAGTTTGGATTAGATGCTCTATATCTGAAGCCAAGTCAGTATGCGAATAAAGATCATTTAGCATTGGATTCAGAAGTTCTTTTAGCTGATACGGCTTATGGACAAGGCGAGATGTTAATGTCTCCGATTCATTTAGCGGCTTCATTCACACCTTTTATTACAGAAGGCACATTAATCAGCCCTATTTTATTTGAAAATCAAGCATTAAACAGTGCTACACCTGCGAATAAACGTATTATTACGCCAGAAGTAGCTGATACAGTCAAAAACGCTTTGCTACAAGTCGTTAGCAATTCAGGCGGAACGGCTCATGCTCTAGCTGATCTTCCTTATCAAGTTGCCGCCAAAACTGGTACAGCCGAATTAAAATTAGCCAAAGGTGAACAGGGTCAGGAGAATGGATTTGTGATTACGTTTGATACTAAGTCTTCCTTTGTACTGGCTGCGGTGATTGAAAAGGTGAACGGCCGGGGTGGCAGTCATTATGTCGTGAACAAGCTTCATCCATTTTTGCAACAGTATCGTTAAGCATAATCATCATAGATGTTGTCTAGAATCAATCGTTCTAGACAGCATTTTTTTGTCTAATCTTTTATTCGTTTTGGCATAAAGAAACATATCTTCCAATTATATTGTAACTGTCTGAGCGATATAGTATAGTCAAGGGGCAAGACACTATACTTTGAGGAGATGAGCCAATGGATAAAATGTGTATGCAAATGATGATGGGTATGTCTATGGAAGATATGATGAGCAAAATGACTAACATGAACATGATGATGACACAATGTAAAAACATGGACATGAACATGAAAGATATGGGCATGGATATGGATATGATGATGAGTAAATTGCAAGAGTGCGACGAAATGATGACTTCTATGATGACAATGATGCGCGACATGAAACAAGCTAGCATGTAATTCACAATATCCATGTGAAATACAGCTAGCTTGTTGTGTTTAATCAGATCTACGAAATCCAATTACTTATTTCATCTATTATTACTTGTGTCAGATCATGTGCGAAATGATCTGGCACTTTTTTGTATACATACAGTGTAAAGTATTAACATTCTATATTAGAAGTTTCGGATTTAATTTGACGAGATACATCAATGCGTTGCATTTTAAGCTCCCACATTTGTTCCAATAAGCGCTGCTTATCTGCATCATCTTTACTGGCTCGGATCGAATAATAGATTTCGGTAAGTCTGGAATTGATCTTATCAAATTGTCTCCACAGGTCTTCGGTTGTTGCCCATTCCTGTTGCGTTTCTTCTGAAGCGTTCAACTTGCGCATCGATTCCAAAATCTCCTCTTGCCACTGTCCATCATCCAATTGGATCGCGTAATTCAATAGATCCAAATAATCATCATTACGTTCGGAAATCATTGCTTGAATACGATTCACAGTTACCATCACCTTCATCCTTTTCTATATACCAAGTATTATACTCGGAATATACGGCTTTGCAATAGTTAAAGATCATTTTTTGAAATTTTTTTGCTTATTTTTAATATTCGTACTATCCATTCATTCCATAACATACAAAAAAAGCATCTACCTGTGGCAGACACTTCTAATTTATGCTTTATTTTATGACTACTCTATCATGATTCACATACTCCTATGTAAGAGCAGTACAGACGATATTACTTCGTTGTACCTGATGATCTAATCACGCTTATGATTGATCTCGCGCTGGTTTTGATGCCATTCTTTTACCATCGTATGATAAAAGCTACTTTCTTGACGGCTTAGACCATTTTTGTTGTTTTTAATCGTCATCGTTTCAATATTGCGTCGTAAAATCTCATTTTGGCGTTCTAATACTACTGTTGAGTTCAATGTATTTCCCTCCAATGGATAGTGATCATTTCAACTAGAGTAAAGTATATCGAATATGCCAACAGATGGAAACTTGGCTTAGCACGCCAGAATAAGTGTGATATGGACTGAGCTTGGATGAACGCTTTCTCATCTACTGTGTCCATACAATTACGCCATGATCCTGCTTTTAACAGCTAGATACGATTGTCGTTGTTATTATGTCCATGCCCAGAAAAATCCGTCTCGATCCCATGCGACTCTACCTGCATGGTGCTTGCGAAAAGCTTTTTTGATTTCTTTGGACAATGAGACATTTCCACTTTCACTTGTAAATATATACTCTTCTCCATGCTCTGCACGTACATAAGCAATCGCATCTTCTTGCTTTAATGTACCGTTGTTTTTGATCTGTTCTACCATCCATTCAGCGATATGCTGTTCGATCGTTGTTGAATCTGTCATTTGTTTTGTCCCCTTTATCTGGTCGCTCTAAGATTGGCTTGTATATTTATGAAACCATTGTGTTCCTCTCAGAGTAGTATACGTTAATAACGATACTTTGCAAAAAGATTTCGATATCTGTCAAAGGAGTGACCTACCATGAAAAAAGGATTATTGTTACTTATTTTGAGTATAAGCTTGCTATCGGGTTGTTCTGCACTCGATCAAGTCAATCAATCCGTCAATTATGTGAGTGAAGCAACATCTTATATCGATCAAGCTTCTCAATTTTCTAGCCAACTTCCTGAAATGACACAACAAGCTGTGGTCGATACAGAAGCACGAACTCAACTGGTGCAAGAGTTACAGCAAATGCAGACTCAGATCAATCAATTCGCCAATCTTGAAGCCCCTGGTTTTGCTCAAGATCTGCATCAGAAGCTTGTTGGTTATAACGAAACATTAGGTACAGAGATCAACGGACTGATCGATCAAGTTCAAGCTGGACAGATTACACTAGAAAAAGTAAATAACTCGCAGATTTTTCAGACAATCGATCAGATTAATGGGCTGATGAATCAGTTCCAGCAGTTAGGGCAGTAATTTAAATACGATTTTGAGTTAAATCTGTATAAATCAAACGCTTAAGATATTTGGCTATCGCAAAAAAACCTTTACTGCATAATAGAGCAGTAAAGGTTTTTTTGTGATTTTTGTATACCTATTGAACTGTGAAGTTATTTTTTATTTAAGCAATTGAACATTACCCATCAATGGCAACGGTTTGCGTTCGCCTTTAGAAGCATTAACAATACCGATAATCATAAATGCGAAAATAGCTAAGCTCACAAAAGGAAGTAACAATCCTAAAAATGGAATAATGGAGAATACTAAATTTGCCGCAACAGCGACTAAAAATAACGTTAATCCTTGATTCGCATGATACATGGCAAATGGTGAATTACGAGCAGCAAGCAAAGGAATAAAGAAGATGATATACGCTAAAATAGCCATCACTTTATTGTCTTGCACATCTTTAGAATCGTTTTGAGGATACGGTGGTGGTTGAAAGTCGGACATTGATTAACCCCTTTTCTTATCATGTAAGTGGCAATTCCCGATTAGCGGCAGTCTGGAAGTTGGTTAGTGCATATGATATGTATTCTTTGCCTCATATTGAAAATCACCCAAATTATAACATTACTGTGTTCACTTGAGTAGGTAAAAAATGACTTATCGTTACTTTTATTTTGTGCGATTTGTTAAATGATAAACAAAAAGACGCTCCTGAGAGCGCCTTATTATCTGTTGATCGATTCTATTTATACTTTTGCTTCTTTTGCCAACTTGCGTTGTTTTCTTTTCTCTTGTGAACGAATCAGTACCATATAGAGTGAAGGTACCACTAAAAGAGTTAATACCGTAGAGAATAATAAGCCGAAAATAATCGCTATCGCAAGCGGGCGGAACAATAGCTCTCCTACCGTCGCCATTGGAATCAAAGCGACAATCGCTGCAAGTGAAGTCAAAAGAATCGGGCGGAATCTTGCCGAAGCCGCTAAAATAATCGCTTCTTTCAATTCTTTGCCTTCCTTACGCGCATCTTCGATAAATTCAATCAATACGATACCATTCCGTACAACGATCCCTGCTAAGGAGATCACACCCATCATCGACATAAATCCGATCGGTGTTCGGGTAATAAATAATCCCAGTACTCCTCCTGCCGCCGCTAGATACACTGTTGTCATAATAATCACAGGAATCCAGAGGGAGTAGAATTGCATTGTAATCAGAATAATAATCAACATAATCACGACGATAAATAATTTACCAAGATCGACAAAGATATCACTTTGTTTGGATGTTTCTCCGCCCGTTTCCCATTTGTAGCCATCAGGGAACGATACACCTGCCATTTTAGTCTGCACATCGCCCATCACTTCTGTAGCGGTACGACCAGATACATCTGCTTCAATCGTATTCACGCGCTCCAGATTGTAATGATTGATTTGCTTAATTGAGAAGGAAGGCTTCATCTCTCCGATCTGAGAAAGGGGAACCTGTACACCTGCTTCATTGGTTACATTGGCTTGACGGAATAATGTTTCTGCATTGAGCTTGGTAGAGTCTTTCATATAGATCTTCATATCTATTAACTCTTTACCTGTATCAAAGTCGCCTACTTTTACCCCTGTACCCATCATTAATAAGGTTTGGGTTAAGTTTTTGTATGTGACTTGATATTGATCCATTGCTGCTTGATTCACTACAAAATCCAGCGAATAGCTTTCGATGCCCATCGTATCACTCACATTGGTAGCCCCATTGGTTGAAGCCACGATACCTTTTACCTGATCGGTAAGTTTACGAATTTCAGCCAAGTCATTCCCTGAAATACGAATCGATACCGGCTTACCTACAGGGATACCAAGCTCTGTCATACTGACAGAAGTCGTGACTGCCGGGAAGTCTTTCTTCAATGCTGTTGCCCATTGTGTAGACGCTGTAGCTACATTTAACTTGTCTTTGTCTCCTGTTAATACGACAGCTCCTTGATTGGTTCCATAACTATCTACACTTGTAATATTAGAAAATAGTGGCGCCGCTGTTCCTCCAGCCGAAGAAGACACTTTTGTTACACCCGGCTGTTTTTTAACCCATGCCGCCATTTTCTGTACGGTATCATTCGTTTCTTCGATCGATGTTCCTGAAGGCATCTGTACACTGATTGTAAGCTCTGCATTGTCTGATTTAGGGAACAATTCTACAGGCGTGAATAACACCAATACATACGCTAAGGTACTAAATAAAAGTCCCAAGATAGCGACGAACACAGGACGTTTCAAAATGTTAGGCATCACTCGATGCGCATAGACATCGGTGGCACCTTGAATCTGTTTGCCTAGTAAACCAGATGGCTTATTACTACGTGTCGCTTTGCCTTTTTTCAATTGACGGGTCTCATACCATTCACGGAAAATAGGAATAATCGTTAATGACATCACCATGGAAGCCAACATCGCTAATGAAATAATCACGGGAATCGGACGAATAAATTCTCCAATATCACCTGTAAGTAATAATAATGGAGCAAATGCAGCAATTGTCGCTAAGGTAGCGGTCAGAATAGAGATCGCCACTTCTTTGGTTCCATTGACTGCTGCTTCGCTCGGGCTTTCTCCATGACTTAATCGCCGTTCGATATTATCGTTGACTACTACAGCGTCATCGACCAGTATACCGAGTACAATGATCAAACCTACAACCGTCATCTGATTGAGCGTAATCCCCATCGAAGGCAGTAAGATCATGGCTATCGCTATTGATACGGGAATCGCCAAAGCCACAAATAACGAAGTCAGCATATTTAAGCCAAGCATACAGATCACAACAACTACAGCAATCGCAATTAAAGTCTCTTCCGTTAAAGCATGGAAAATACGATCGGTTTCATCTTTTTGTGCAAATAATGAAGTCACTTTTACATTAGCAGGTAATGTTTTTTGAAGTTCTGTCATTTTAGTATTTACACGTTCATACATTGTAGGTACATCAGAACCTACTTCGCTGCTAATCTTAATCGCAATCGAAGGAACACCATTATAATAAGAAAGGTATTCTGCTTTGGCATGGCTCATCTGCACATTCGCTACATCTTCCAGATACACAGGCACTTTGGTATCTGAACGATATACCACGATTTTTTTGAGTTTATTTACATCGTAACTAAGCGGTACATTCAATTCATAACTACGTGTACCATTATCAATCGTTCCTGTTGGTACTCGATCATTAGAAGACTGGATCGCTTGCAAAATACTTTCCCAAGCGATTCCGTACTGCTGTAATTTATTCATATCGGCATCGATGCGTACTTGTTGCTCCGGAATACCATCAATCACCACATCTGTTACACCTTCAACCGAACGCAATTGATCTTCCCATGTGTGCATCAAGTCATTCAATGCCCAAATATCATCAGTAGACTTACCATATAATGCAAAAGATTGAACAAACGATTTGGTTAAATTATCATTTACAATCGGCTTATCTGCATCATCTGGTAAATCGGCTTCTACATCTTGAATTTTTTTGCGCAAATCATTCCAGACTGTCTCTGCATCCGCATCGGGTTGTGCTTCGATTAAGATCGACGATACCCCTGCGCTGGATGTAGATGTAACGGTTTTGAGATTAGGCACTTCTTTGATTTTTTGCTCTAAAATCTTGGTGACTGTCTGCTCGACTCGATCTGGATTAGCACCCGCATAGACTGTCGTCACCATCGCTTGTTTGACTACAACGTCTGGCATTAATTGCTTTGGTAATTGAAGTCCACTAGCTACACCTACAATAATAAGGACAATAAAAAACAACAGCGTGATTTTGCGCTTTTTGACGATATAATTAATCATGTTATTGCCCCTTCTGTACTTGCAACACATCGCCATTCATTAGACGATCGGCACCGCTGCTGACAATCTGATCACCCACTTGTAGACCAGACTTGATCTCATACTGATTATTGTATAATTCACCAATTTGAACGGTCTTTTTAACTGCTTTTCCTTTTTGATTCACAAATACATAAGGATTGTTCGAGGTACTGATCACAGCCGAAGCAGGTACAGCAATGCCTGTTCGTCCTGTAGCTTGCTGTGAAGCTTTAACCACTTGCCCGGGTTTCCAATCTTGCTGTGGATTAGCAATGACCACTTCTGCATTGATTGAACCGGTATTTTTGTTGGTAGCTGGATATAATTTTTTGACTGTTCCTGTACGAACTTGATCATACAGATTGATACTGATCTTTTGACCGACTTTCCAGTTTTTCAATTCTTGATCTGCAATCGGTAGCAATACTTTAAGCTGATTCACTTTACCGATTGTAAATACAGGAGTTCCTGCTGAGATAGTCTGTCCGCTTGAGATATCTTTCTCCAAAATCACACCACTTACAGAAGATTTCAATGTCGTTCTGGATAAACTAAGCGCTGCTTCTTTTTGAGCGACAATCGCTTGTTGATAGCTTGCTTGTGCTTGTTCTACACCTGCTTGTGCTTGCGCAATCGCGGCTTGTGCTTGCTCCACTTCTGCATTTGCTTGTTGTATACCTGTTTCAGCAGATTGCACGCCAGCTTGAGCTTCTTTAACTGCTGATGCTGCACTTGCACGGTCAGATGCACTTGCTCCTTCTTGTAAAAGAGATAGTTGTTGCTTCGCATCATTCAGACTTTGCTCAGCGACTTCTACCGCTGTCTGTGCTTGCTCATACTCTTGCTTAGTTAATAGCCCATTTTGATACAAAGTAGAAGCTCGATCCGCTTCAATTTTGTTTTGATTATATGTCGTCTGTGCCTTGTTAACAGCATTAATAGCTTGATTCTTTTGTTGTGAACGTGCACCATCGGTGACTCCACGCTCTGCTGCACGAGCACTTTCTACTTTAGCATTTGCAGCGGCTACACCTGCTGCTGCCGATTGCTTCGAAGCCTGTGCTTTGCTTAGCCCACCTTGAGCACTTTTCAATGTTGCTTGTGCACTAGAGATACCGGCTTGTGCTTGCTGAGCGGCTTGCGCTGCATCGCTTATTTTTAATTGAAGATCAGCAGGATCTAGATTAGCAAGTAACTCTCCTTGCTTCACGGTATCCCCTACACTGCCACGAACGTCTTCTACCGTTCCATTAATTTCAAAAGACACTGGATATTCATCTGATGCTGCTAATGTTCCTGATAGATCATAGGTAGTATCTAAAGCTACTTTTTTGACAGTGGTTAACTCCACATTTGCTTGCTCGGCACTTTGCGCTTGACTATCTGCTGTAGAACAAGCGCTCAAAATAGTCATCATTAAGACGATGCACAAAGCAGATAAACTGCGTATTTTCATTCTAATCTGCTCCTTATCATTCCAAAAATAGTTATAAAATAAATCGTTTAATCTGTTCCAACACTTCATCTGCTGACAACGGATCACCAAACTTTTCCCATTCAAATACCAATGCTTCATACATACGGCACAATAGGAAAGCAGTTAATAATTTATCCGGTACTTGAATCAAATTCTCTTGTTCCGCTTTTTCCAAGCGACTGGCGATAAAATGAACGGTCTCACAATTGATCTCTGCCAGTGCGTTCTTAGAAGCTTCTGTCGAATATTCAACAGCTTCTTGCTCGAGTTTATTTAATAATTCATGATCTTTACGGAACTGCATACACCCCTGTATTGTATGATGAAGCTTTTCATGAATCGTTCCTTCTATAGCCATATTGTCATCAATCGTTTGAGCCAGATCATCATTCACATTATGAATGATCGCTTTTAAAATATCTTCTTTGGTCTCAAAAAAGAGGTAGATTGCACCTTTGCTA
Organism: Paenibacillus sp. CFBP13512; assembly: GCF_005233705.1. Taxonomy (NCBI): domain Bacteria; kingdom Bacillati; phylum Bacillota; class Bacilli; order Caryophanales; family Paenibacillaceae; genus Paenibacillus; species Paenibacillus sp. CFBP13512. The sequence continues at coordinate 140,546 of NZ_QGAD01000011.1, forward strand.
ATGCCTGCTGTTTTAGCAATATGCTCCACAGTCGTTCCTTTATAACCAAACAAAGAAAACACCTGTTTAGCTGCATTTAAAATTTTCAAACGTCGTTCGTCTACATATATTTCTTCCATCATGATATCCTCCAGTGATCCAAAAATGAATAGCGTCAACATTTGTTCTAAAGAAGACTCTTCTTCCAAATGGTGGTTCTGGTTTAGTATATCATTCATTCGCTCTACCTCCATGACCAAAAAACCAATTTAGTTTTCTGGTCAAATCATATTACGAATTTAAATGAATGTCAAATAGAAATATGTGTTTTTTCGACATTTTTTTATTGTTCCTAATCTTTTTTTCATATATGATATGGAAAACTTTATAATGTACTTATTCTATTTCCTACATTTGAGAATATTAAGGGATGTTGCTGATGAATCATTATCTTCTGGTATGGAGTACGCCTGATCTATGGAATCCGATATGGATCGTTATTGGAATTGGTATTGTTTTTGCATTGATTACTATAGGGGTCTATGCAGTTAGAGGTCTGCGAAAGCTGTATCGTTTGATACAGGTACAATTACAAGCGAGCCACAATCTCAGCTTACATCGAGAAGTACAGCAACAATTGGATCATATTCGTAAGTCAGAACATAATTATGATCAATTAGTACGCTTGAATATGTTAATCGCTCAGACTGCGGATGATTTGCTGTTGGCGAGAATACATATTTTGCGCGCAGAAGTCTATGAGAATATGAAGCAACCTGCTTTGGCGATTAAAGATTATCAACAAGCGATTCAGTATCATCCTGAAAATGATATTCCGTATTTTGGACGCGCATTGTTATATGAACAAGATCAACGCTTAGATCTGGCTTTACGTAGTTACCATCAAGCGATCGATCGTTATCCTAAGCATATCGATGCGTATTATCATTGTTGTCAGATTTATTTTGTACAGAAAGACCTTTATCGCTCACTTGAATATGCGAATGCGATTGTTGAGCTTCAACCCGATGCCAATGCGTATTATAATCGCGGTGTCGCCTATGCCCGAGTGGATAACTATACGCAAGCAGTTGCTGACTATGAACAGGCAATCGAATTGGATGCCAATTATGCGAATGCTTATGTGAATCTAGGAATCTACTATGGCAAAATAGAGGATACCCAGCGAGCCTTAGAATATTACCAATTAGCAAGCGAATGTGGCGATTATAATATTGATATGCACTACAATCGGGCACTATTGTACATCGATTTGGAAGAGTATGCGCTGGCACTGGAAGATTTGAATACGTATATTGCTTTAGAAAGCGGTTATGGTGATGCGTACTACAATCGAGGTTGGATTCATAATGAAGTGTATGATCGTGCTGATCTGGCTTTTGAAGATTACACACGCTCTATAGAGCTACAACCAAATCAAGCACGAGCTTACAACAATAGAGGATTGATCTATCTTCATCGTCAACAATATGATTTAGCGATTCAAGATTATAATATGGCTATTACGTTCTATCCTAATACATCTAAATATTATGTAAGTCGTGGCTGGGCTTATCAATGCAAGCAAGAAGACGAGCTGGCTTTACACGATTATGCGAGAGCGATAGAACTAGATGAACACAATAAGCAAGCTTATATTAATCGAATTGCGCTGTACAAAGCCAAAGGATACCGTTCATGGGTGATTCATGATTATCATCGCTTAATGGAGATTGAACCTGATGCAGTCTGGATTTATTTTGAGTGCAGTTGGTATTGTCTAGACAATAAAGATTACGAATTAACTATTCAGTACTTAGATCAAGCAATCTCTATTGATCCCACCCATGCTTTATCGTACAATAACCGCGGTTTTGCTTATCAAAGGCTCAAAGATTATGAAGCGGCTCTAGCGGATTACAGCAAAGCAATAGAATGTGATCCTACGACAAGTGCATTGTATTATCGTAATCGTTTTTATATCTACGACTTTTTAGGAGAAACTGAAAAAGCCAAACAAGATTGGGATATGGCTGATCAGATTGAACAGCATTTGCATTTGGTCTGATCTCAGTTGATTGCAATTTCTCTGTATCCTGTATTACGGAAGACCTATGATGTAATACACTTTACAAATGTAGATACTGTTTCTGTGAGAACAGCAAAAAGCGTCGAGCCTATACAGCAGGCGACGCTTTTTTGCTATTTGATTTTTATGACTACCTTTGGATTGGTACATGATTAGTCTGTCATTCTATTTGTGATTCACGAGTCATTTATTTTGCTAACGCTTGAACTTCTGCTTCGCTTAACGCTTTGTTATAAATTTGTACTGTATCTAGGGCACCTTTAAAATACGCATCCGCTGCAAAGCGACTTTTGCCTAAATATGCTTCACGAGTCATGAGATCACTCGGATTAAAAGTCATCTTTTCATTGGTTGCAGATAACTTCCCATTCACATACAATTTGCCTGTGTTTCCTTCAATAGTGACTGCTACATGTACCCATTCATTTAAAGGAAGCGGTGTTGAAGTGATTAGATTTTGATCCGTGTTTTGCTGATGGATCGTAAACTGCATCCCTGTTCCTTGAGAAGGCGTCAAAAACATAAAGCTATTCATCCCATCCCCAAAGTCTAAAATACGTTGCCATGGTGCTCCACCTTGCCATTTCACCCAACCGGCAAATGTAAAGTCTTGTCCATCGGTAACGGTTCCTGGCAATTGCACATAACCGTCAGCACCATTCAGCGCTACTGCTCCACCTTGCTTACCTGCTGTTGTCCAAGTCGCTCCATGAAGTGTACCGTCATAATGATTGTACGTATTATCTTGTACGGTTGTACCGGACGTCTGATCAAAGTGATATTCACCTAATAGTGGGCCACGTCCTTGTTCTAACACAGTCACTTTAAAATTTTTATTCTTTTTGGCATCGCCTTTGGTGATCGTTGCAATCATCGTGACTTTGGCATTACCTGTTCCTGCTTCAGGACGTGTCACGACTCCTTTGTCGGAGATGATGTTTGGCTTGGATGATTTCCATGTGATTTGCGTGTCATGCGTACCTTTAGCAGGTAGATCAAGGTTATAGAACACACTGCTAATATCGCCCAGATCAAGATCTTTATCCACAGCAGATACGAATTGCTTGTCTTTTCTGGGTTGCATCTGGCTACCCCACACACCTACACCACTTTCCGATAGCGCTGTTAGGGTTAGCGTAGTCTCACCTGATTGTGGGTTCGTCTCATGTAAGAAGACACCATCATATTGCACATTACCTATCTTAATCTGTACATCATGATCGCCCTGTAATGTCCATGTGCCTTGTACAGCTCCTGTAATCTGACCATCGGCTTGCAGTTGCACAGTCACTGATGAATGGACATTCGCACTGATTTCTTTATCCTGCGTGATCCACTGGTACTCACCCGCGATATCTTGGGATTGAACGGTTGAAGTAGGATCAGCTTCTCCTGCATAACGATAAGGAGCCACAACCGGCCATCCCTGATCATTCATAAACATTTCATGTACACGTACTTCATGCTCTTCCCCACGATCGACAAACCGTGAATGGAAAATCAGAAAATACTTGCCTGTTTGCTCATCATAGTAAGCCGAATTATGCCCGGGTGATACCGCATTAGCTCCGATACCTTCACCCGGATCACCAATCGCACGTTCAAAATTGTAATTCCCCATAATTTTCACACCATATGGAGCAATCGAAGCATCATCGAATAGTGGTTTGGCTGGATCGGCTTGGACATTGGTCATATCGTTACCTTGTGCATCATAGAAAGGCCCATCCGGATTGTGCGACCGAGCTATACGCACATTGTATCCCCCGAATGAATCCAGTCCACCGAAAGATAAGAACAGGTAGTAATAATCCGTTTCAGGGCTATATAGCATATAAGGCCCTTCAATACGACTGTGATTGCCACCGATTAACTTTTTACCATAACCTTGATCTGGAAGAGGCTTACCACTCACAGGGTCTAATTGCAGAATAAAGATACCGCCAGAGTAAGATCCGTACACCATCCATAACTTGCCTTCTTTATCGAAAAAGGTATCGGGATCAACCGCATTTGGATCTTTGGTAGCATCATAGATCGTACCTCCTTCTCCAACTTCGCCCCACATCCCTGATTTGAGGAAAATACCTTGATCTTTATAAGGCCCTTCGATATTATCAGAGACCGCTACTCCTAATGCCGAACGAGGAGAATCTCCTTTACAAGCGTTGTAGTACATATAAAATTTGCCATCTGCTAACTGGATCACATCTGCTGCCCAAAGGGTATCTGACTGTGCCCAATCGAATGTTTCTTTAAGCTCTTCTTTCACATTTGGAATCAACGGATTACCATTGGCGACACCCGAAGAGATCATTTGCCAGTTCATGAGATCACTAGACTTGGCAGATGCTAAATGAGAACCAAAAATATAAAATTCATCGCCGACACGAATCACAGACGGATCATGCACAGAAGCTTCCTGATATGTAGGGGCTTGATTGCTTGTAGATACAGATTCAGGCGCTGATAATGTATTGCCATTATCACTTGCCCATGCTGGCCCTACCGGTAAAAGTAATGCAGCTGTTAATGCCAGCAGACTTGTTTTGGTCCACATGTGTTTTGTCATTAATGAGTCTCCTTTTGGATACAAGATATTTAATCGTTAATATATTTATTATCTTTTAGAATATTTTTTTATCTAGCAATTTGAAGTATTTTTATTTATAAAAACGCTTACAAACATAATATATAGCGTTTATCGGATTATTTCAAGCTAATTATTTATTTATATGTAAATTAATTAATGTTTATATGAATTATTTGATTTAAAAAAGAAATCAATAAAAACATGCAAAGTTAATATTCACTTCGCATGTTCTGATGATCTTTATTTATTCGATTATTTAGAATTTCATTCATACTTTACAATAACAAAGCAGATTCGATACTACGTTTCATTTCTTGAAATTTCACATCTTGTAATACTTTATCCATAGCTTCTTGTGGAATAGTAATGTATTGCTTTTCAACAAAATCATATAAACACTTAGATCCCGATGGACATAGAAAAAGATAAATAATAAAATCTTTAATATTTCGAGTTACTAATACACCTTCATTCATGTAAGCAGAAGCCAAAATGCGAGCGTCAGAAGCTTGCAAGTAAGTAACTTTATAAGGCTCGTTTCCATTTATTTCAACAGGTTGAATAACATCGCGATAATTACCTATTACATAACTACTTAACAAGCGTAGTTCTAATTCTATAGCTGACGGTAATACATAATGATCCATATCAAAGTGATTTAGTAATTCATCAATCTTTTGATTCACTGAATCTTTCAACTGATTTCTTTGCACAAGTAACTCATTCTTAACCTCTAGAGGGATAAGAACATCGGCTTCTTGATTAGTCGACTCCTCTATTATTTTATTCCAAAAATCAATAGCTGCTTTTCGATGTTTTTTAACATTAACATCATTTCTTTTATCCGTATGGTATCTAAATAGATTAGTATCTAGTACATATGTTGTTGAAAGTAGAGGATGATTACTCATTATTTTTATGCTCTATTTGTATACCATTTTGAGATTCTGTCCATAATTCTACAGCCATTTGAGAAGCCCTAGATACCTTTTTAAACTTCTCAGCTCTTTGTTGTATAAAATCGAAAAAATCATTTTCTTCTTTAAATTGATCTGTTAGGATTCTCCAAGATGAGTTTTCCCCTGCTACTTGCTCGGCTTGATATTTTCCATTTATACAATTTCGGCGTACTTGCTGTGGAGTAATCCCTTTATATAATGAAACTTCACGCACGTTGAAATATTTAGGATAATTCAAAAGTAATTCTTCTTTATATTCTTCATCACTGTATTCTATAATCCGCTCAATATTTTCCTGCATTGCTTTCTGTTCCATTTTCTTATTAAATTCCTGTATCTTCTGATTAGACAATTTTCTTGCTTTTAATCGCTCTTGATTACGTTTTATCTGTTGTTGCAAAATATAATCTTTTAGTAATTCATGTGCCAATTCAGGATCTACTTGCATTTCGTTTGCTATCATTTTTTCCAAAAGCGTTCGATCATGTTGACGCTCTTTTAGAGTACTCATAGCATCAGCTCCTTTGGTTTGATATGTTCAATATACTATAAAATATAAAGAACATAAAGAACATTTGGAACCTTTAGAACATTTTATAAAGCAAATTCATCTATATTTAGTTGGAAATATTCTTTTGAAAATATCAATACTCAATTAAAAAAATTCAAATAAAAAACTCTATACCCTTTTCAAGGCATAGAGTTCTGATTAATCTTTGATTTTGAGCATCATTTTAATCAAGATATCTTCTAGCACCTGCAAATTCTTTAGCATAAGCGCTTGTGTTGATTGAAATGATTTCTACCGTTTTACCTGCTTTTGGTGAATGCATCATTTGTCCATTCCCAATATACATGGAGACATGGTGCACACTACCTTTGCCGTTTTTAGTTGCAAAGAACATCAGATCTCCCGGTTGTAAATCATTCCAGCTGACCGCTGTACCTTCTTTGATCTGAGCTGAAGCATCACGAGGTAGGGCTATACCATGATAACCGTACACCGTCGATGTAAATCCAGAACAATCGAATCCATAGGCTGAGATACCTGCCCACAAGTAAGGCAATCCTAGAAATTGCTTACCTGTTGCTACCAGATCAGCACCTGTTGGCTTAGGAATATCCTTCAATGATTCATATACCGCCACGTCTGATTGCTTTATCCATGACTTACTTTCATCCGGTGTCCAGACTTGCACCCAGTTCCCTTCTTGAGCAATCACAGGAAAACGTGTATTAAAACTAACTTCAATACGTTTGGTGGTCTGATCGGCATTGTATACAGGAGCTTTCTTAGCACTCACTATCGCTACAGGGCACTGGCTATAATTGATAGTACTTAATGTGCTAACTTGCACTTTAGGCAACCAACCTGGATAACCATATTTGCTTTTGGGTGTCGATTGTCCCACAACAGCAACTTGTGCCCAATCCCCTTTGACTTGTAACAAGCGTACTTCTTGTCCATACAAAGCTTGTGTTTCTGTTTTGCCAGTTAACCATCTACGCTGTGTAGTGGAAGACATCGATGACGTCCACTTTTTCATATCGACTGGACTTGATAACGAAGGGGCATCTAGTTTACGTTCTAATCCGGGTTGCTTCCATAAAGTCGCTACAGAGACATTAATATAATGTTTGCGTACTTTAGTATTGGTCGAGCAGATATCTGTGCTTGAAGTCGATGTAGAACTTGCGCCATACATCGTTGGCATGAATCCTATATATAGTAATAAGACGCTCAGTAATGACAAAGACCATGATTTTTTACTCATCATTTAGCATATTCTCCTATGTTCTTCAAAGTGATGTTAGACTTTATCATAACATGCCTGTGGAGCATAGGAGTACCATTTCGGCTATATTTCTCGCTAGCTTTTTAGATATATTTAGGCAACCAATCTCCATGTGCTTCGATTAATTCATCACACAGTGCCACGATATCGTCAATTGATAACTCGGCAGCAGTATGAGGATCAAGCATAGCCGCATGATAAATATGTTCTTTTTTGCCTGTGATCGCCGCTTCAATCGTCAACAATTGAGTATTGATACTTGTGCGATTCAACGCCGCTAATTGTGGAGGTAGATTGCCTGCATACGTTGGCGTTACACCTGAAGCATCGACCAGACAAGGCACTTCGACACAAGCTTCTGTTGGCAAATTCGGAATCAGACCAGTATTCATCACATTGGCTCCGATTTTGTACGGTGTATTTGTTTCGATTGCTTCTAAAATATAAGAAGCGTATTCCATACTACGTGTATGCTGGATATGCTCACTCGCAAATAACTGTTCTTTCATTTCATTCCATCCTTTGATCTGCTCTACACAACGACGTGGGTATTCGTCTAATGGAATATTGAACTTCTCGATCAATTCAGGATACTGACGCTTGATAAAATACGGATGATATTCTGCATTATGCTCAGATGACTCGGTCACATAGTAGCCGAATCTTAACATCAACTCAAAACGTACCATATCATCGTGTTTGGTTTTTTGCTTTTCAGCGGCAAGACGTTTAATTTCAGGATAGAGATCGACACCATCTCGTGTCACTTCAAGTAACCATGCCATATGATTAATACCTGCGATTTTCGCCTGAATGCCCGTCTGGTCGATACCGAGCGCTTCAAATAAGTTCGGAATACATTGTTGTACACTATGGCATAATCCCACTGTCTGAATCCCGCCATAGGTATTCATCACATTGGTCAGTACCGCCATCGGATTGGTATAATTTAAAAATAAAGCATTCGGACAGACTTCACGCATATCTTTCGCAAATTCAAGCATCACTGGAATCGTACGCAAATTACGGAAGATCCCGCCTATGCCTAACGTATCTGCAATCGTTTGACGTAATCCGTATTTTTTAGGAATTTCAAAATCAGTGATCGTACATGGATCATATCCGCCGACTTGAATCGCATTAATCACATATTTAGCGCCACGTAGCGCTTCTTTACGGTCTTGATACGTCACAATTTCACATGTACTGCCTACGGTGTTTTTAATACTATTTAATAGATTTTCTGATTCTTGCAGACGGTTGAGATCGATATCATATAGAGCAAGTTCAAAGCCTTGCAAAGCTTCTGTTAACATCACATCACCTAAAACATTTTTGACAAATACAGTACTACCTGCGCCGATAAAAGTAATTTTATTCATGATTATTTCCCTCCATATGTAGATCTGATGAAGCGCCTTCAATACAATTAACTATAGAGGTAAGCGCTTTATAAGAACATAGAGTAAAGTATCATAAACATGGTATAATCCCATTTTATCTTTTTATTTATGAAGTCAATATGTACGATATACTAAAGATATATAGATAGCGATTGTGCTTTGGAAAGGAATCGATACGATGTTGCTTAACCATTTACCGTATACGCATTACACTCATTCGGTATCTTACCCACCTATGGATTTGAACCTATTATTTTTTGGAACTGAACAATGTACGGCTAATCACGCATGGGGCCCCGGTGTTAGAGATTCGTATATTCTTCACTATATTCATCAAGGATCAGGTGTTCTACGAGTTCAAGAGCGAGAATATCATCTTACCGCAGGGCAAGGGTTTCTGATTTTTCCAGATGTGATTATGAATTATGAAGCAGATGCAGATGATCCGTGGGTCTATACGTGGATTGGATTTAAAGGGATCAACGCCAAATCATTAATGCAGCGGGCGCATCTGACACTCGATCATCCTGTGTATGATAGTCAGGGACGGTCATGGTTTGAGCATTTTTATGATCAATTGTTAGCCGCTTATAATGAACCGGGCGAAGATGTCTATGCGCAAGGTATGTTGTATCAGTTAATCTATGAATTAATAGCTTGTGCTCCTGCATCAACTACTCCATTACGGGTAGCTCCTTCAAGAGAACGTTATTTGCAACAAGCGATTGAATATATTGAAAATAGCTACAGCCAGAAGATTAGTGTACTGGATATCGCTGCTTCTGTCGGTCTGGATCGCACCTATTTATCCGGTCTGTTCAAAGCGGAACTTGGTGTATCGCTTCAGCAATTTATGATCGAATACCGAATGAAACGAGCGTTAGAGTTACTTCATCATAGTCAATTATCAATCAGCGATATTTCACGTTCAGTCGGGTACACAGATCCATTTTTATTTTCTAAAATGTTCAAAAAAGTAATCGGTCATTCGCCAAAACAGACTCGTGAGCGATTGTAGTGCGTATATTTTAGTTATAAAATCGGTGGACGATCTTGCATCAATTCAGAAGGAACAGTCCCCATCATGCGCTTGAATACACGATAAAAGTAAGACAAATCACGATAGCCCAAAAATTCAGCAATCTCTGCAATCGTTAATTGAGATTCTGTCAACATATACACCGCACGCTTCATCCGCTGATGATGGACATAGTCACTGATCGTCTGATTGGTAACACTTTTGAACAGATTAGCGGCATAATTCGGTGTTCGCTCAATCACTTCACCTAATTGTTCTTTGGTGATACGATGGTTGTAATTACGCTGAATATAGTGCTTCATCATATCGACTAATTGATGTTTGTCTGCACTGATTAACTTCTGATCGTATTCACGACTGACTTCAATTAATAACTGCATTAACAACGTCTGTGTCATCAATTCGTAATACGGTGTATGCTCTGTCCATTGCAAAATAATCACTTTTAGCTTTTCATGAATAAGATCATAACAGCCTAGTTTGAGTCTTAACGGCTCGGCTTGATGCAAAATCGATAATTCCAAATCTGCTTGTTGCACACGGAAATAAATGACTAATTTAGTGTGCATCATAGTAGGAATACTTTTGCCATAGTATGCAAGATGAGCAGGAATAAGTAGCATTTCTCCCTTTTCAATAATCTGCTTTTGCTCATTCACCCAATATACACATTTTCCATAAGTCACCAGACTAAGGCAATAGATCTGTCCTCTACATGGCTCTTTCTCATACCAATCTACCTTGTCATGCTCCTGTATATCAACAATCTCCAACATGTGCATCTTTTCTCCTTTATCGCAAGTTCAATCCTATAATATGAGCATTTCCGACATCACTTTTTCTATTTTAGCGTACTATAGTCTACTAATTGTACTATAGTTCATAGCATACTGTGTTTATTACAGGTACAATAATTTATGAAAAGTGTTTTATCGCATATAGAATAATCACGAAATTGATTATGATTTTCGTACAATCAAGTTTATTGAAAGAAATATGAATCGATTTGATTGTGCGAAAATCATTCAAGTGTATACTAAATAAAATCGCTTCTAGGAGGATAACCAATGCTTAGAACTAAAATTATCTGTACGATGGGACCTGCTTGTGATTCTGTAGAAATGTTAAAAGAAATGATTAAAGCAGGTATGACGGTAGCTCGTCTGAATATGGCTCATGGTGAATTAGAAGATCATGTGATGCGTATCCAGAATGTACGTCAAGCTGCTTCTGAACTGAATACATTTGTTCCAATTATGATGGATATCAAAGGACCTGAAGTCCGTATCGGTAAATTAAGAGAAGCTTCCTGCGAATTACGTGCAGGCGGGCAATTGATTTTGACAACAGATGAAATTTTGGGCGATGCTGAACGTATCGGTGTAAACTATTCTGAATTAAATGAAGTTGTTAAAGCAGGAGATCGTATTCTTATTGATGACGGTCTGGTGGATCTGAATGTACGTGAAATCAGAGGAAACGATATCTACTGCGATATTATTAGCGGTGGTACACTCAAACCTCGTAAAGGTGTAAACTTACCGGGTATTCACACAACTTTGCCAGGGGTAACAGAACGTGATGTTATGCATATTCACTTCGGATTAGAGCAAAACATCGAAATGATCGCTGCTTCTTTCGTTCGTAAAGGCGACGATATTCGTGAAATTCGTGGAATCTTAGCTGAAAACAATGCAGAACATGTTCAAATCTACTCTAAAATCGAAAACCAAGAAGGTATGACTAACTTGAATGATATTATCGTTGCTTCTGACGGTATTATGGTTGCTCGTGGTGATCTTGGGGTTGAAGTTCCGATTCAAGACGTACCGATGATGCAAAAAGAAATGATCGATAAATGTAACTTAGCAGGTAAACCTGTTATCGTTGCTACACATATGTTGGAATCTATGCAAGTGAACCCGCGTCCAACTCGCTCAGAAGTCAGTGACGTAGCGAATGCAGTATTGCAAGGCGCAGACGTAGTCATGTTGTCTGGTGAATCCGCAGCAGGTAAGTATCCTGTACAATCGGTTCAAACGATGGCAGCTGTTGCACAACGTGCAGAGACGATGATCGACTACTACGAGCAATTTTCTAAAAAAAGAGCAGCACACTCTACCAACATCACAGAAGTGATCAGCCAGAGTGCGGTAAGTGCTTCGCTTGAACTAGCGGCTAAAGCGATCATTATTTCAACAGAGAGTGGATTTACCGCTCGTATGATCTCCAAATACCGTCCACAAGCACCTATCTTTGCAGTCACTCAACATGATTCAGTAATGGCTAAAGTATGTCTATTGTCGGGTGTGATCCCGGTTAAAGGCGACGCTGTAAGCACTACTGATGAGATGTTCGAATCTGCTACACGTAATGCCATCAACACAGGTTACATCAACAAAGGCGATGTTATCGTATTATCTGCTGGTGTGCCAATTGGGCAATCTGGTAATACCAACTTGCTCAAAGTACAACAAGTATAATTTCATCATTTAGTATGATTTGAATAAATATCAAAAAGACCTGTATCCGATACTTTGTGAAAAGTGGTCGGTGTACAGGTCTTTTTGTTTTGAGTATCTTTTGAACATCTATAGAAATAAAAAGAGTACTCTTCTGTTAGTTTATGCTATATACATAGACTAACGTAAAACTCTCTTCATCTACACTTAAATTTGTTTCGCAAAATCAACAAGAGACTCTGCCATATGATTAATCTCATCCATAGAAGCATTTACCTGTTGAGTTAACGCGGCTTGGGTCTGTGTCATCGTCGTCATATTACCGATATGCTCTAGAATCTGTTCGATCAATTCTTTCATATCGCTTAAGCTGGTTTCGATATTTTCGGTAGCAGAAGCACTATTTACAGCTAACTTACGAACTTCATCGGCGACTACTGCAAATCCCATACCCAATTCGCCAGCACGTGCGGCTTCGATCGCTGCATTCAGTCCTAACAAATTCGTTTGGTTCGCAATTTCACGAATAAAGGTAGAAATGTTTTTGGTTTCGTCTGCACTGTTTTTCGCTTCATTGGCGGCTTCAGTCGATTTCTCTTGAGCAGAAGCTACTTCTTGCGCTTGTTCGGATACGGATGCCATCGCTGTTGTCATTTCGCTGATCGATTGAGACAATTGTTGCATACGGTTATTCATGCCTTCCACAACGATATCTTTATTTTTTTCAAACGTAATATCGCGAATCGTTCCTGCTACACGTACCGGTAATCCTTTGCTATCTCGAATCGTTGCGCCACCTGCATGGTACCAACGGTATTCTCCATTTTTCAACTGTAAACGGTAATCTATATCGAACGGTGTGCGTCCTGTATGATCATTCAAATGGGCTGCAAAAGCATTCAAAGAATACTCTTTATCTTCAGGATGTAGACGATCACTCCAACTGCTTAATACGTTAGGGAAATCTTTCTCATCTTGGAAGCCCAGTGTTGAACGAAATTGTGGGGACCACCAGAATGCATTATTGGGATTCACTGGATCGCCTGCAATCACTTCCATATCCCACGGTGCTTCGATCAATGCTTTATTAATCAGATCATAACGAGTAACAAGCGCTTGTAACTCTTGTTCTTTTAACTTTTTGTCATGAATATCGAATAGAGCTCCAGCCACACGTAAAGGCACACCTTGACGATCACGAATCGTTGTACCTGTAGCTTGGAACCAACGGTATTGTCCATTTTTCAATTTCAGACGATATTCGATATCATAAGGAGTACGACCGGAGTGATCTAGTAAATGCGCTGCAAAAGCATCTAGTACAAATTGTTGTTCTTCAGGATGAAGTAGAGATGCCCAGCTATCTAATACATTCGGGAAATCATTTTCATCACGGTAGCCGATCATATGACGGAATTCATCTGTCCATGTAAATTTGTTACTTGGGTTCACTGGATCACCAGCAACGACGTTCATATCCCATAATCCAACTTGAATCGCTTCAGTCACTAGATCCAGACGTAGTGAAATATCTTTTTTCTGATTGTATAGTGTTTCTAACGCTTGATTCATATGGGTAACCAATGCTTGTACTTCAGGTGAAGCGTCAGTTACTTTTAACTGTGGTAATTCTTTTTGCTGATCAATTTGGGTTAGAATTTTTTGGCTTTCTTCAACAAGGGAATGAAGTGAAAGACTTGATTTTTTCGGTGAGAAAATAGACATTTTCCGGTCTCCTTTAGATTACATATATATATAATTTGATGAACAATGATAAATATCAGCAAAAACACGACTTTTTTCTTATATCTTATATTCTTTATTTCGTACCTTTGACTCTCTTATTGTATAAGACTTTATACCCATTATATCTAAAAATCAATCTTTTTATTATAAAAAAAGTGTATTTATTACAATTTTCGACATATTTTGTAGACAAAAACGACTTTTGGTGTCTGTATTTAGACCTGAGGAATTTACTTATTTAATAACTATATACAAGAGAATGATATAGGAGGATTATATGCAACCATTTACTGAACGTGTTATTCATATTATTCAAGCTATTCCTTATGGAAAAGTGATGACCTATGGGCAGATTGCGGCAGAAGCAGGAAGTCCACGCGGAGCTAGACAAGTAGTACGCATTTTACATTCGATGAGCGAGAAGCATCATCTTCCGTGGCATAGAGTGGTGAATATTAAAGGAGAGATCGCTATCGCAGACGATGAATCTCGCTTTCTTCAGCAGATGTTACTGGAAGAAGAAGGAATTTCATTTGGTCTCCATCCGATAGTCGATCTCTCCCTGTATCGTTACGAATATAAAGAATCTAAGGATATCTGATCCATATTTTATATTCTATTTATATAGCTTTGATGGTTCCTCCATCTACAATTAAGGATTGTCCAGTGACATACGTATTTGCAAAAGAACCATAAAAGACAACCATTCGTGCGAACTCTTCCGGTGTACCCATTCGACCAAGTGGAATCTGTGCATTAGTTTGCGTTTGTAGTTCTTCAACAGATATCTGCTGAGATTGGGCACGTTTGCTATCTAGTTCGATAATACGGTCTGTAGCGATACGTCCGGGTGCGACGGTATTGATTAGAATCCCTTTTGACCCGTATTCTGAAGAAAGTGTTTTGGTCAATGCTTGAATACCGGCACGAAATACATTCGATAAAATCAAGCCGTCGATCGGTTGTTTGACAGAGGAAGAAGCAATATTTACGATTCGTCCACCTGTATTTGCTTGTAGTGCAGGTAAAGCGGCACGGATCAAGCGAATAGTACTCAGCAGATTTTGCTCAAAAGCTTGTTGCCATTGCTCATCTTCCATATCTGCAAATGTTCCTCCAGGAGGTCCTCCTGCATTGGTCACTAATACGTCTAAGCGACCTTTGCGTGTAATCGTCTGTTCAATGGCTTCTTTGATTTGTGTAGCATCATTTATATCCATTTGTACAATATCTACTGTTGCGCCTGTTGCTGAAACGATCTCTTCTTTCGCTTGTTGCAACTGTTCAAGATCACGACTAGCAATCGTCACTTCTGCTCCTTCTCTGGCAAATTCTAGTGCGCTGGCTCTGCCTAATCCTTTACTAGCCGCCGCAACAAATACAGATTTCCCCTGCAATCCTAAATCCATGTGAAAACCTCCTAAAATTGTGTGATTGATTTCCATAATCTCTCTGGTTCATTTTAAAAAATCCCTATATAATTCATGTAGCTTCGTGAAAAACTTTTTTAATTGTAATTTGAACTATTTTTTATAATTTCTCACAAATTTGCTTACATAATTTATTAAATAAGTGTGAAGTGTCGATATAATGAGTATACCCATTTTGTGCGGAATCCAATGTGATTTTCTTTTATCATATTTGGTATATTACGTATCACTTATTGAAATTATACTTCCATCGTATAGACACGAACCGAAATAACATAAGAAAACTTACCCATCCGGCTGGTTCGAGGTTTTTTTAACCTTGTTTATTATGATTGTCGAACGATTCAATAAGACGCTCCTATAAACTCTACGCTTAATAAGCTAAGTGGAATTGTTACCTTAAACTATTATAGATGGAAGTGACTACTATTGAGGTTGATACCTGTTACCTCCCTACAGCCGGGAATGCGATTAGCCAAAAAAATATACAATGATGAAGGAGTCGTACTCCTTTCTGTAGATGCTGAATTAACCAACGGAATTATTCGTAAACTACATAATCATGGTCTAGATTATGTCTATATTCAAGATGCTGACACTGATGATATCGTGGTTGAAGATATTATTACTTCAGAGACACGCCGCAAAGCTTTACAAGAAATTCAGGTTGGATTTCGCAGTCTGATTGATCCTCAAGCTCAGAAAAAGAATTATCCTTTAATTGGACGATCGTTCTCAGGAGTGGTCGATTCTATCCTTAATGATATCAGTACCGATCCTGAAGTGATGATCATGTTAATGAATATTCATGTCAAAGATCAATATTTGTATCATCATTCATTAAATGTATGTATTTATACCCTTTTACTTGGCAAAGTTCACGGATACTCCACAGAAGAATTGCATGTTCTCGGTATTGGTTCACTGTTACATGATATTGGCAAAATCAGAATACCTAGCTCTATTTTGTCCAAGCCTGAACGACTCACCGATCTGGAATATGAAGAAATTAAGCTTCATACGGAATACGGATTCAAAATGTTAAAAGACGAACCTGGCATTCCTCTTCTTGCTGCACATTGTGCTTATCAGCATCATGAACGATTGAACGGAAGCGGATATCCGCGCGGAATTACAGAACCGGATATTCATGACTATGCGAAATGGATCGCTATTGCAGACTCTTATGATGCATTGACGACAAGTCGTGTGTATCGCTCTGCTCTACTGCCTCATCAAGCATTGGAAGTCTTATATGCAGGCTATGGAACAATGTATGATAAGTACATGATGGAAATTTTCAAAAGTCGTGTTGCGATCTATCCGATCGGTCTTACGGTGGTTTTGAGCAATGGTCTTAAAGGTGTTGTTGTTCATATTCATAAGTCGATTACTCAGCGTCCTATTATTCGGATTCTTTATAACGAAGCAGGCGAGCGGTTAGCTTCTCCGTATGATCTGGATCTACTGGCTCATCATTCGATTGTGATTGCAGGTGTAGAAGGTCTGAACACGCACATGCATACGTAATGATTGCTTATAACTAAAGTTATACACACTTAACTATAAAAAGAGATTCGTCAGATCATTAAGATCTGGCGAATCTCTTTTTCGGTTAACGCTGTTAAGGCTGGTTGATCATTGCCAGCTTGGATCACTTCGTCGATTAAATGCTTTTTGGTCTGCTGTAATTCATACATCTTATCTTCGACAGTGCCTTGCGCGATTAAGCGAATGACCTGCACTGTATTTTGCTGACCCATTCGGTGGGCACGATCGGCGGCTTGCTCTTCTACCGCAGGATTCCACCATAGATCATATAGAATCACCGTATCGGCTCCTGTCAGATTCAGCCCTGTGCCTCCTGCTTTGAGCGAAATCAAAAAGATATCTCGCTCTCCTTCATTGTACCGATTGCAGAGTTCTACACGTTCCGCTACAGGTGTACTTCCGTCCAGATTAAAATAAGGGACTTGAGCTTGCTGAAGCTCTCGACCAATAATCCCCAACATCTCGGTAAACTGAGAAAAGATCAATAATCGCTTACCTGCATCCAGACTTTCTTCCACAATCTCTAACAGCTGTTCCAGCTTGGCTGACCCACCTTGATACTGTTGGATAAATAGCGCCGGATGACAACACAACTGACGTAGACGGGTAAGTCCGGCTAGAATTTTGATTTTATTTTGCGGAACTGCTTTGTCATTTAGATGTTTCAGTGCATCTTGTTGTAGCCTAGCTAGATAGGCGGCATATAGTTTTTTCTGTTCTGGTAAAAGTTCAGACACCAGCATATGCTCCTGCTTATCCGGTAATTCTTTCAGCACATCTTTTTTCAATCGTCGCAATACAAAAGGACGGATGCGCTTCGCAACTACTTCTTTGGAGAGATCAGCAAATGACTTTTTATCGCCTAACAACTGCGGGAATACCACATGCATAATCGCCCATAATTCGTAGATCGAATTTTCAATCGGTGTGCCTGTTAATGCAAAGCGATACTGAGCTTGAATCTGCTTCACTGCTCGCGCCACTTGCGTAAGATCATTTTTGAATGTCTGCGCTTCATCCAGGATCAACGTGTGAAAAGAAGAATGGTGCGCTTGTTCTAGATCACGACGTAGTAATGGATACGATGTGATAATCACATCAACTACAGGTTGATCACTGGTCTGAGGGTTTAGCGATTGATACCACCGCCGATTACGTTCCGTTTTGGTACCATCGATCAGACAAATATTCATTTCGGGCGCAAACCGCCGAATCTCATGTTGCCAGTTGTACATCAGCGAAGCCGGAGTGACAATCAATGCAGGCTTGCCACTTTGCCGAATATCCGATAAGACTGAAGCTAGAAAAGTAATACTTTGTAACGTCTTCCCAAGCCCCATATCATCCGCCAGAATACCACCGAATCCATAATGAGCCAGTGTTCTCATCCATTGATAACCATACTGCTGATAATCTCGCAAAATAGGAGCTAAATGCTCTGGTACAGCTTCTTCCCGTAGATCTGGATTACGCATATTTTCCAATAATAATCGTAAAGACTTGCCAAATTGCACACTTTCGTCTTGCGATTCTTGATCCAACCCTGCTAAACCTTGCATCAGTGGCATACGCATCTTCAACTGTCCGGTCTGTTCTTCACTGGACTCAAGGTCGATCAGATACTGATCCAGTGGCATCGACTTCGCCATACCCGTTTGCTGAATAAAAGCGATAATTTTGCGAAACTCTTGTTGTTCCAAAGGTAATAATGAACCATTAGGTAATCGATGGTAGCGTCGTTGTTCTTTTAAGGAGTTCAACACTTCAATAATCTGAGATTCTGCTATCCCATCTAACTCTAGAGTCAGTTCTAGCCAATCATGACGTGGATCGGTATTTACTTTTAATTTGGGTGCAGACAAAGGATTGTATAATTTGGCTTTGACAGCTGATGTAGCATAGACTTCGACCCACTTTTCTAAACGGGGCAACAGATGATAAAGAAACTCATATTCAGCGTCTTCATCGGTCAAAAAGTACCCGCCTTCTGTCTGTACAAAAGAACCTTCATCTAGCAACATCATAATCTCTTCTTCTTGCTTCCCATCTCGTAACAAAATCTGCCCTTCAGGTAATTGCGTTCCTTGCATATCCAGTGGATTGATGGTGACTTGTCCGTATTGGAATTCTAAGCCTGCTAATAAACGATCACGTACACGATCTAGATACAATCGTGCTTGAAGCGGTGTGCGTACAATATATTCGGAGACTGCACGGGTCATATGAACTTGACCTAATGTCATTAACCCGGGAATCACTTGCTCGATAAAAGGTTCTAATTGTTCTTCAGGGATCGTCATTGTCTGGTGTGTTCGATATTGTGGTGAAGCTTGCAATACCGATTGAAGTTCACTCAGACGCTGACACTCGTTTTCAGGCACATGAATAATCTGACTATAAGAGATTACCGTTTCATACCATTCCATGACGATAAGGTGTTCTAGACCTTCTACATGCAGTTCATAACGAGGTGGTGCACTTAACGACTGCAAAGGGTTGATTGGATCTGCTGATAATGGTTCATGACGATCCAGTTCAAATTGAATCGGCAATGCTTCTTCACTGGATACGACCGCTCCCCATTGCTGACCTGTATGTTCCAATACGGTAGAAGAAGCTTGAGACAATTCTTGCAAGATTTCCTGCCAGTGTGATGCAGGAATTAATAACAGACGAGGATTTTGCCTTGCTACAACACCCTGTGATTCCCAGCTTCCATATTGCTGTTCTTCTTGCATAATATCCAGTAGATGCTGAATAAGACGGTCATCGGTACGGGTAAAGCTATGCAATTCAGGATCATACGTAAATGCTTTGGAAAAATAATAACTTTCCCGGCGCTTCACATGTTCCAAAAATTCGATAACCTGTTGCACAATATACAGACGCTTGGGTCCTATTTTCATCTCTATTCCAATACGATATTGTCGATTACCATAAGCAATTGGCTTACAGATCCATTCCACTTGAAGAGTCGTTCGCGTCTCAAAGTAGGCTCGACTGCCACTAGGACGCTGTTTTTTGTCAGCAAATAAAGATAGCAAATGCTGTGTTAATTGCGCGGCATCCGCGTGCTGTTGCTGTATAAGCTGTTCTGCTTCCTGCTGATGGTCTATCTCTTGTTGTAGTTCGATCGATAACCCTTGTGGCTTCACCGCTGACTCTATTAAGATCGGCACAATCCCTTGCTGATGCGCATAATAGATATGGATCAATACAGCCGCTATATGCTGACAATAATGATCGTAAGAGGACAAAGAAGGACAAGTACACTGAGCATACACTTCCCCTTCTTCATCTATATTTAAAGAAACCTGCTCTGTCAGTTTCGCTCGAATATGTACAATGGCTTGGTACACAGAAGATGATTGATCATACTGAATAAAGGATACTTTACCATTACGGTAATACGATTTCCCTTTAGCAAAAGCAGTTTTTCCACACCATAATTCGATAGTTGGCAAATGAAGTTCGGTACTCACGTTGGCATCCTCCTTGCTGAAAGTAGTTCAGGTCTATCTTTGTTATTTCTATAGTATACCGTAAGCGCTTGGTAGTATAAGAGCGCTCCTGTCCAATCAAAAGTCATTTTTACATAGCACAATCAGTTATGTTTTTTTATAAATGAGCAGTAATAATCTGCACAGTATCGCCTTGAGCAATCCTACCTTCTCGTTCTACCGAACAGACAATACCTCTTGCTTTGCGGGCAGCAGGTACAAATTTGGAACGTAACTTGGGAATATCATATACCTCTTCAATCACTTTACCCGGAAAAATACATGGTAGATTCTCCCCTTCACAGATTAGACCTGTACCATCAGGAAAAATTAATCGTGCTCCTGCTGGCAAATGAGTCAACTGATCGAAGCCACGGATCATCAGATTGGCTCCTAACCACTCGGGTTTTATTTCTGGTAATTTCATACGTATCGCAATCTGTTCACAATCTTCATAAGATACAATACTAATCTGTCTACGATTAGCAATCATTGTGCCTTTTTTATATATTTTCTGTCTGGAATCGGCAGGACGTAACAATCCATAATGGCGATCTCCCGGAATACCTGCCAGTTCAACAGCGATCGAAGGTAATTCTCTAGTGATAAAGCTTTTAGGCGTATTTGCTATTAAGACTTGTTGTACTGTGATAATCTGCTCGGTCATAGTCGTTCTCCTTTAAGTAGATCATGTCATGCGATCTTTGTTGTATATACAATGTGAATATCATAGAGGAAATACACCTAAAAAAGAAGCCCTTCAACGATGAAGGACTTCTTTATAGGGATCATTTAAGACATCGATTGTTGTAGATGCTTCATATGAACTGCTGATCTACGGCGATAAAGTATCGTTGCTCCAATCGCTACACCAATAAAGCTATAAGATACGATACTGGATAAGGCAAGCACCTGCATGACACTGAGTTCGTTGACCATGACTATTTTAGTACAAGCTTCTAGCACCAGAAGAACTCCCCAGATCAACGTTATATTTCGAATGACTTTGCGAAAATAAGCATATTCCCATTTTTGTTCGAAATGAGTAATAGTCGCAAAACGACTAGCGATATAATAAATAAGCGGTTTGCCTGCACATAATGAACCTAGAAAGACGATACCTACCACACCTGTAATCATCGACTCTCGCAAAAGAAGAATCTTCTCACTGCCACCCAACAAGATCATCACAAAGGAAAGAATAAAGGTCATTAACATTAAACCTCCAAACACATCGAGTGTTCGGTGCTTGGCAAAATGAAAGATATTATCCACTAAAGGAATCAAGGTCGCAATCGACAAAGCAGCCAAACCTCCTACATACGGGGAAAGCCACACATATACGCCCCACGGAATTAGACCGTTAATAACAAGTGTGAATATAATATAACTGCGCGATGACATATTAAGCATGATTACCACTCCTCTGATCATATGATGTTGAGTTGTACAGATGATATTCCGGTCTGTTCTACGCTTCATCTCTTCATTAAATCTTAGCATGATTGCCAAAAAATAAACTCTATCGCAAGGTTAGTTTTGACGTATACCTCTAGATAGACAAAAAAGACTTTCCTGATCCAGAACATGTGCGTTCGGATAGGAAAGTCTTGCGATTATACTCTATTCATTTATACCAGTGGATGAATTGTAAATTCAAAGGCTAACGGTTGATCCGCAGGAATCTGATACTCATCTAATACAGGAGCACCCCAGCTATCATCGCCACCTACACCCATTTGCTTACCAGCGACTGTAACGACTGTGTAATACACATTTGGCAATTCATATTGATGGTATGCACTTTCTAATTCAAACGCCGTATACGGTGAAATATTACATTCTACCGGTGCAGTTGATGGCGCTGTAATTCGAATACCTTGTTTGCGTTGATCGGTAATATCTACACGACGTACACCCGTACGGTTACCCGATTCTTGTGGAACAACATAACCGGATACATTATCTGATGCTTGATTCTGGAAACGAGTTAAGCGAGCTCCAAAAGCACGGTCACTGTAATTCTCATCCGGTCCCATAGCATACCAGTCTAATTGATCATAATCTGCCGGTACTTTAAACGATAATGCAAAGATCGGTAGATTCGCAAGTCCTGTAGCACCATTGTATGTGGATTGTACTTTAACACTTCCATCTCCATATACGGTGTATGTTGTCGTTACTTTCAAATCCGCATGAATACTGAATCCATAATGGAAAGTTACCGTCACATGATCGGCTTGCTCATTCACATCAATACCTACGCATTGGCGAGCAAGACTAGCTGCGAACCAGTTGCCTGCATGGAATCCTCTAGCTGTTCCTTTATCGTTATCTGTTGTTGCACGCCAGAACAACGGTGCTGGTGGTGTAGAGATCATTTCACGTTGACCGTAACGTAGAGAAGTTAAGCTACCTGCTCCTTTAGAAAACATCACGCTAAATCCTGTACCGTGTACACCGATATTCACATCACCATGTGCTACTCGTAATGTACCTGTAGGCAAGACGGCTACTTCTTGTGGTTCCACGTGGAAAATATGTTGTCCAAATGCGATTTCATACCCAGCATCTGCCCATAATTCAGCTTCTTTCAATACAAGAGATGCATGAATCACATATTCGCCTGAAGCTGTATGCGTATCTGGCAATACCCATTCAATACGTGCTTGGGATTGAGCATCCACTTGAACTGGCATTGTATGGCTGTACACTTCTACACCTTCATGGTGCAAGCTGTAGACAAGGTTATACGCATCTGTACCTACAAATACATTTTCGTTCACAATTGTAATCGCACTTGGATCAGGTAAAAGCTTGATATTTTGGTAAAGGAATTTAACTTCTTGCATTTTAGGTGAAACTTTACGATCTGCGTAGACAATACCATCGGTGCAGAAGTTATAGTCTGTAGCACGATCATCATAATCGCCACCAAATGCTAAATATTCTTTACCATAGCGATCTTCTTTCATCACCGCTTGATCGATATAATCCCAAATGAATCCACCTTGATACATTTCGTATTTCTGTTCCAAATCCGTATATTTAGACATGCCACCGACCGAGTTACCCATAGCGTGCATATACTCGCAACTGATATACGGCTTTTGTGGATTGTCATTCAAGTATTCTTCAACATCGGCTACTTTAGCATACATCCGGCTTTCCATATCACTGGTTGCATCATAATCACGGTTGTGGAATACACCTTCATAATGAACAAGACGTGTAGGATCTGTTTCACGGAAGTAATTAGATACATTCAAAATGACTTCTCCTGCATAGGCTTCGTTACCACAAGACCAGATCAGAATCGAAGGGTGGTTTTTATCGCGTTCCACCATCGAGATCGCACGATCCATTACGATATCTTGCCACTCTGGCAAATTACCAGGAACATTCCAAGACGGCTCAACAGCACCCATCTTCTGCCATGAACCATGACTTTCTAGATTCATCTCGTCGATCACATACAGACCATACTCATCACATAGCTCATACCAGAGCGTCTGGTTCGGGTAATGTGAAGTACGTACAGCATTCATATTATTTTGCTTGATCGTGCGCACATCCCACAACATATCTTCTGCTGTAATCGCACGTCCTGTACGAGCATTGAATTCATGACGATTTACACCTTTGAACACAATACGCTTACCATTTAAGCACATGACTTTGTTGATCATTTCAAAGCGGCGGAAGCCTGATTTTTGCGGGATCACTTCTAC
This sequence comes from Paenibacillus sp. CFBP13512, assembly GCF_005233705.1. NCBI lineage: Bacteria > Bacillati > Bacillota > Bacilli > Caryophanales > Paenibacillaceae > Paenibacillus > Paenibacillus sp. CFBP13512. The sequence continues at coordinate 164,824 of NZ_QGAD01000011.1, forward strand.
CAAGTTACCTGCTTCATCATAGATAGAAATCAATAACGTATACAGATAAGGATGTTCTGCACTCCATGTATGTACACTATCGATCGTTGTTGTAATGTTGGCTTTGCCATCTACAAATTGCGCTTCAAGTGAAGTTACATTTGTACCGGTAGCATCTTGCACTTCAATAATCGCTTTCGCTCCAACGGTCTGTTCTAACGTTAATTGTACCGACAACTGACCTTGCGTATAAGCATCATCTAATCCAGCATTCACATGCAGATCACGTACATGTACAGAAGGTACAGTATACAAATACACATCACGGAAAATACCGGAGAAGCGCCAGAAATCCTGATCTTCTAACCAAGAACCAGTACTGCGTTGGTAGACTTCTACTGCTAATTTATTTTCACCCGCTTGTAGATAAGGTGTAAGATCAAAATCTGCTGGCGTAAAACTATCTTCGCTATATCCAACAAATTGTCCATTTAACCACACGTAAAATGCAGACTCAACACCTTGAAATGAAATATAAACAGGTGACTTGTCTCCTGAGGAGCGCTCTAGCAAATGTTGAGGTACTGTAAAGTACTTCACATAACTGCCTACAGGATTGGACTGTGTGGAAAGGCTATTTTCAACTGTAGCCGTCTCAGACGTGAATAATGGACGCAGATCTTCGTGACCATCCCACGGGTACATCGTATTTACATATTGCATTTGTCCATACCCTTGTAACTGGATATGACCGGGAACTGTAATATCTCCCCAACCGTCACAAGCAAAGTCTGTTTCTTGAAATCCTTGTGGACGAGTACTTGGATTCGTTGCATAGTTGAATTTCCAATTTCCATTTAAAGAAGAGCGAAGCTTCATTTCGCCACGTTTCTGTGCTTCTTCTAACGTTGCATAATATTTATGATCTGAGTACGCTCTCAAGCGATTTACAGCAAATACACTGACATCTGTTAACCAGTCTAAACTAGGCTTTTGTTGGTTCATGTCCATACCCCCGACTTTTCTTTGTTTTAGAGTGACTAGCGCTGCGGGGAAGGGTTATTCTTGCCGTCGCTGGTAAGACTGGGATATCTTGATTGGACCACTGAGTGGTCGATATCCTTGTCTTACCAGCGACTTTCAGAATAACCATTCCCCTCCGCTAGAGGTAACTGCTACTCCATTTGAATGAGTCTCCGCAGAAAGATTACACCTTACATCATCCTTTAGATTACATTATCATTTTGAAGTACATTGTCGCTTTGGAATTTTGATCTCGTATGCGTTTTGGCTATATGGTTTCTTCATTACATAAATAATGATATTTAGTCTCGCTCTAGCATTGTTATTCGCTTTAGCATCGATATCACAATGCCTTTGATCTCAAACTAGTTCATTTCAAGCTACTTCCAAAATCGAATAAGCTTAAAGCGCTACTAAATTGGAACCTTAAAATCTTATCAAACCCTAATTTTTAAAATCCCTACATTCTAAATTCTAAACTCTAGATTTTAAATCAAAATTATAAGTCCTAAATTCTCAAACCTAAAAATTCAAATCTCTTATTCCTACCCTGCCCACCTACTCAAAGTAAAACTAAATCTCTTTTTTGTGGACATGGCAAAGTGGCTGTGATGCGGCAGAGCGGAGTCTAAGGAAATTATCCTAAACGTCGCCTTTAAAGATAAATGCGACTGCTTGGCAGTCATTCAAAGCATTTATCTTCACCAGCGGCGGCAAGGACAATTCCTTAGACGAAGCGGTCCCCATCAACAACCACAGCCACTCTCCACAACTCGGAGATTTATTTTACCGATCCAACCATTCCTGCTACGAAGTGCTTCTGCATAACGAAGAAGACGATAGCTGTAGGTAATGTAGAGAACACGATAGCGATCATGATCATACCGAAATCTGGTGCATAACTGGATCCCATGTTAGAAATAAGCAACGGAATCGTTTGATTTTCTGGCGATTGTAAAACAACCAAAGGCCATAGGTAGTTATTCCAGCTCGACATAAATGTAATAATTGCTGCTGCTGCATAACTTGTTTTCATCGTTGGCATGTATACACGGAAGAACAATCCCAATTCGGTTAGTCCATCCATACGACCTGCTTCAAGCAAGTCTTTCGGGAACATTTTGGTACTTTGACGGAAGAAGAAAATAAGGAATGCTGTAGTAACGGTTGGAATCACAACCGATGCTAATGTATCGATCCCAATCACTGGTACCACATTACTGATTTTACCGAACATACGATATAACGGAACCATCATCGCTGCAAAAGGAATCATCATCGACAATAGTAAAATGTTAAATACGATATCTTTGGCTTTACTGCGATAGACTTCAAATCCATAACCTGCAAGCGAAGCGATTAACAATGCCAAAATCGTTGTACTGATCGAAATTTTAGCAGAGTTGCCTAATGCGCCTATAATATCTACAGAACTCGTTAATTTTTGGAAGTTTTCGATCAAATGAGAACCGGGAAGCAATCGACCCTGTGTAACGTCTACCGAAAGGTTAGTTGCGCTGACGAGCATCCAGAAAAACGGGAAAATCGAAATAAATGCAGCGATACTCAAGAAAATATAAGTGAAAAACGTTTTGGATTTATTCATTGCGATCACCTGCCACTCTGAACTGGATAAATGCTAATATGATGATCATAATTACGATAGAATACGATACGGTTGCTGCATAACCAAAGTCTGCTGAATATTTGAACGACAGATTGTAGATATACTGCGAAATGGATGTTGTCGCATTACCGGGTCCACCTTTGGTAATATTGACGACTTCATCAAACAGTTGCAATGTACCAATTGTCGACGTGATCGATGTAAACAAAATAATAGGTTTTAGCATAGGAATAGTAATACTGAAAAATTGACGAATAGCGGAAGCACCATCAATACGTGCTGCTTCATAAATAGAGTTGTCGATATTTTGTAGTCCAGATAGATAGAAAATCATGTTGTAACCTGTCCAGCGCCATGTAATAGCGAGAATAATCGTTACTTTTGCCCAGAACGGATCAGCAATCCACTCAATCGGAGCACCAATCAAATGCACTTTAAGCAATAACGCATTAACCAAACCATCCGAAGAGAAAAGGTATTTAAATACAACAGAATAAGCAACTAGAGATGTAATACAAGGTAAGAAAATAGCTGTACGGAAAAATCCTTTAAATTTCAAACGAGGATTGTTCAATAATACAGAGATGAACAAAGCAAGCACAACCATTAAAGGTACTTGGAAAATCAAATAAATAAATGTGTTTTTTACTGCTGTAAGGAACATATCATCTGTAAACAGACGAGCATAGTTATCAATACCATTAAATGATAGATTCGAGCCTGTTCCCGTTTGGAACGAAAGAATAAGTGCTTGAATCATTGGATAAAAGTAAAATGCACATATCATCAAAACGGCTAATGCAATAAATAACCATCCTGTTAAGCCAGCTTTGAAACGAGGGCCGAACTTGGATTGAGGTTGAGCTGCTTTCATTTCTTTCATCTCCTTTATATCGCTTGTGGTCGTTTTATTTTTTATTTATGGCTTAGATACAGCAATAAAACCTTGAACGGCAAAGCCCAAGGTTTCATTGCTGTTTCTATTGCCTTACGCCCAGCAAGCTTTCTCTATCCACTTTTTGAGCAGATCGGGTACAGTATGATTTTTTAATGAATCAAAATGTTTTATTTCAGTTGAGCTTCTGCTTGAGCTTGAACATCGTTCAATACAGAGTCAATGTCTTTACCAGCAAGGTAGTTCTGTACTTCTACAGCCATGATATCTTCGATAGCATACGTGTGTAGACCGTAGTTTACGTTAGGAACTTCTGTAGTCCATTTTGCAAAGTCAGCATAGATTTTTTGTCCGCCAAAGAAATCGTCTGCTTTGTCATAAGCTGAACCTGTAGAAGCTGCTTTGAACGTACCGATGATACCAATTTTGTTCAACATATCTTGGTACAATTCTTTATCAGAACCGAATGTTTCTTTCATGAAATCAGCAGCAGTATCTTGTCCGTCTACGTTCATGACATACCATGAGCTACCACCAATGTTAGATGCGTGAACAGAGTTTGGTGTGTTTTTCAATGTTGGGAATGGAACAACAGCCCATTTACCAGATTGAGAAGCTTCTGCTTTAACAGAAGGTGTGATCCAGTTACCCGTAGGAACAGATGCTACAGCACCACTGTTGAATGCAGCCAAGAATTGACTCCAGTCAGAGTTCGTTTTTACGATATTTGCATCAAACATTGCTTTGTAATCTTCCATAGCTTCTTTCAAAGCTGCGTTTCCTGCAATGTTAGGTGTTTTACCGTCTTCTTTAAGATACCAAGTACCTGCAGATTGGATCATTGCACGAATCAATCCCAAGTCATTTGGATCTTGAGTTAACATATCTTTACCAGTTTTAGCTTTTACTGCTTTACCGATTTCGATAAATTTATCCCAGTCGATATCTTGCATATCTTCAGGTGTGTAACCTGCTTCTTTAAGATAATCCGTTCTTACATACATACCAGTTACGCCGGAATCAAATGGAACACCATATTGTTTGCCGTTGTAGTTAGTAGGACCTGCTTTGTAATCTGCAAAGTCTGCTGATTTAATCGAATCAGACATATCACGGAATGAATCTGGATACGCTTGCAAGAAGTTTTGTGAACGGTAATCTTCGATCAACACAATGTTTGGAAGACCTTTAGTTGTACCAGAATTCAAACCTGTGTTTAATTTTTGTACAATATCCGCTTGAGCGTTTTCAATGATGTTAATCGTAACATCAGGATGCTTAGCCATATATCTCTCTTTAGCTAAATTCAATGCTGCTATGTTAAATTTAGCGTCCCATGCCCATACTGTGATTTCTTTTTTAGCTGGATCAGAACTTGCACCGCTACCAGCATTACCGGAACATGCAGACAACATGAAAACGGTTGCTAGTAAAAGAAACATCATTTTTTTCATTTTTGTTCAACCCCTGTTCTTTTTTTGAAAGCGTTTACCATTTGGTATATTTATCTTAACACCTCTTGATTTGAAGACGGTATGACTATCTTTGTAAGGATTTGTGATTTTCTTATATTTAAATTTTTTGATAGCGTTATCATTAGTAATATATTTGGATAATGGTATAAAATGTAGATTAAAATAGAGTGGGATTAGTGAGTATGAGCGGAATTTAGGGAGACCGCTTCGGGGGATAGCTTATTTAGAGCACCAATTTGAATGTTGGGGAGCGGGGAGCAGGAAAGAATGAGGATTAGAATAGATTGGAGTGGCTTGGTGAATATATAGCTATCTTGAATTTGTGCCTACTATATATAGAAAGATCGAGTTAAGTTTATGGATTAAATACTTGGTGTTTTTAAAATAGGAATATTTATAGATTGTTTCATTATAAATAGAAGAAAGGTAGGCGCTTATTTCTAAGTGTCTACCTTTCTTCTATTTACAAAAGACATCTCTTATACCGTTTAGAACACGGGATATGGTAGATGTCTTTTGTATTTTTTATAGGTTATTGTTGTTCTAAAATTAACGGCATGGTGATTTTGACTTTGGTGCCTTCGCCTTTGGTGCTGGAAATAGTTACTCCATACTGTTCGCCGTAGAGCAGTGTGATGCGGTTGTGGACGTTTTGGATACCGATGCCGGTGAATAGTTGGCGTTTGCTTTTCGGATTGGGGAGCGGGTTATGTTCGCCTACTTCAGATAGACCGTCCATACCGTCTCCGTTGTCGACCACTTCACAGGTCAGCACACCATCGGATTGAGACACCATAATATAGATGATACCGTTTTGTTTTTCATTAAACGCATGGAAAAACGCATTTTCGATAAACGGTTGAATAATTAACTTGGGTACATGGTATTCCAGACAATCTGGAGAAACGAAATAATTTACTTGTACGCGTTGTCCATACCGCACATGGTTGATAAATACGTAGTTTTTCATATTACCCAGCTCTTGTTCAATCGTGATCGTTTCACTGACATTACTGATTGTATTTTGCAATAATGAAATCAGTGCATTGATCGTCTCCGCAGCCGTTTCTTTGTTTCCTTTTTGCACTAGGATTTTGATCGAAGCAAGCGTATTATACAGGAAATGCGGATTGATCTGTCGTTGTAATGCAGCTAATTCTGCATTCCGTTGATCTTTTTGCGTCTGAATAAGACGTTCGATATAATCATTCAGTTCATCCAGCATATAGTTATACGCTCGACCCAATTCCTGAACTTCATAACTTCCACTCACTTGAATATAATTATCAAAATTTTTCTCCGTAATCGTAGACATCTGCTTCACCAGACGAGTCAATGATTGGGTCAATCGACGTGAAATTAAAAATACAATCAACAACGCTCCGCTGACAATCGCAATACAGATCAGTGCCACCGAACGCACATTGATAATCTGTCCAACGGCAAATTCCCGATCAACCAAATTAACCAGATAAAAATCATATTCAGGTACATAATTCGATAAAATAATATGATCTTTACCCATGACATCAGCATCCATATAATCCAGATGTTTTTTGTTAATCTGGGTCGCATAATTGAGGAGCTCCGGTGAAAAAGAACCAATCAGATCATCTCGATTACTCGATACAATCTGTCCACTCGCATTCAGAATCAGAACATCGTTGCCTGTACTGGTAAAATTACTATAAAAACGTTTGAATTCTCGCTCTTGAATGGCTATATAGATGGTTCCATACAGAAAGTTACTTGTACGCTCCATCAAAGCTTTGGAAGCAATAATATAATGCTCTGCCGGCTGATCGATAGCTGTTGATTCTTCATCATACTGATACATCAGCCGTCTCGGTTCAGCGATCGTATTCTTGGTAATCATACTTTCAGACAACGTATGCATTGGAATAGGCCAGTATCCATAATCGGAAGCATAACTTCTGCCATTCACTCCTATGACCGTTACGCCTACTTCATAAGCGTCTACATTTGATTTAATCTGCTTCATCTGTTGACCCATACTGAAATAAGAACTACCTGTAGCGATCGAATCGCCTTCACCGCTCGTTAAAAAGCTTTTGACGGTAGCCGTCTGAGAGGCATGGCTAACTGCATTTACAATCGAATCGTTAAACGACTCAAAGCTTGTTTTAATCTGATTCAACACTTTCGAGTTGGTGATACTGAATGTCTCGGCAAATAATCGCTCTGACATTCGAATCGTTACGAGCGAAGTCAACAAACAAACAGCAATGATACTGACCACCATAACAATAAACAATTTAAAAAACAGACCTTGCTGTTTGAAATTGTCGATACTTTTTTTCATACTCATTCCCTTTTCTTTAACCCATTCATTACATACTATAATAGTAAGATATTTTGCTACGCAAAAATCATTTTTTCATTGAACTGGGTCGCGCTTATATTGCCAAGCGCTTGATGTAAGATATTTTGCTACGCAAAAATCATTTTCTTATTGAACTGGGTCGCGCTTATATTGCCAAGCGCTTAACGCAAGTGTTTACGTCGGTATTGGCTTGGGGATAGTCCGGTTAGTTTTTTGAATACTTTGGTGAAATAACTAGGGTCGGAATAGCCTACTTTGCTACTGATATCTGCAATCGTGAACTCGTCTTCTTTTAACATGGCGGCGGCCTTTTCGACGCGGATTTTGTTCAAATACTCACTAAATCCTTCTTTATTATGCGTTGTGAAATAGCTGGATAAATAAGAAGGGTTAAAATGAAAATATTGGCCTAGCCCGGTCAGACTGAGCGACTCTGCAAAATGAATATCGATATACTCTAATAACTTTTTCATATTCGAGTTACTGTTCGGCTGTGTACGTGCTGCAATCTGCTGATCAACTACTAATAAAAAGCGATTTAGCAAATCGATTGCTTCATTAATGTGCTCGGCTTCGTTAATCTGTTTGAAATAGTTATATTTCTCAGCATCCAGTTGTTCAACATCATAATCCAGATTACCAAGCAGTGTAATAATATTGAATACAACATTACCTAGAAATGATTTCAACTCAAACGGAGTCGAGACATAGTTCGCCGACATCGCTGTGACATACTGGCGCAATTCTTGGAAAGCAAATTCAAAATGCTCTCGCTTCATCTCTTCAGCAAATTGCTTTAGGTTGAAAGCACCTTGTACTGCAACCGGTGGCGGAAGTTCAGATTCTAACATGAGTCTGCGATCCGGGAAATAAAAGCGATAGTCTAACAATTTCAAAATCTGTTGATGATACACCGGATCGATCTGCTCAAATGTATGAAAAGGACTACTCATCACCCAACCGATTTGTGGAGACTGAGCATGAATATCATCGGCTAATTGCTGAATAACGGTCACTAACGTTGAATATTGAGACTCTTCCAGATTCACCAGAAATACAATTAGACCGGAATCACTGACCGGTGCAGGTCGAAATACAATCGATGTTCCTAGCGATTCAAGCACTTCTGCCAGTCTCATTCCTAGAGTAGATAAGTGACTTTGTACAGCCGCAGACGTATGGTTGTTCGCAATATAACCGGAAGGCTGAACGCCGATCAGACAATAATGCTCATACGGGAAAGCTTGTTTGATCAGTTCTTGTCCATAATTCACTTCATATCCGGAGATCACTTTTTCTATAATATGATCAATCGACAATAACTCTTGATCATTATCTTCATTATATTGAAGAGAAGGAATACGACGTGCTGTCTTTTGTAGAACTTGCAACAACTCTTGCGTTTCTAACTTTGGCTTCAAAATATAATCAGCTACCCCGCTTTGAAAAGTGGAACGTACATAGCTAAATTCACCATAGCTGCTCAGTACAATGACTTCAATATGAGGATATCTTTGCTTCACAATTCGTGTGAATTCTTCGCCATCCATAATTGGCATGACGATATCGGTAATCACAATATGAGGTTGCAATTGATCTACCAGTTCGAGCGCTTCTTTTCCATTAGATGCTTCACCAACAATCTGAAATCCAAATTGTTCCCAGACCATATAGTGTTTAATTCCTTGTCTTACCAGAATTTCATCATCTACGATCAAAATTCTACACAGTTCTTTCATTATGACACTCCCTATATAACTCTACTGAAGACTACAAGAATCTTACAGAATACCATTTATGGTAGCGTTTTCAAACGTATAGTTTATTATTTATCTATTAGTATTTTTATGCTAACACAGAATAGAGAATCATGGGACAAAATATTTGAAGAAGATAATGATCGCAAATCTTAGAACTCCTCTTCCAAATCATCAAAACAGCCTAACGTGTTGGATGCACATTAGGCTGTTTCGAGAATTTCTGTATTGGATGATGTGAATTTCTTTTCAATGCTGCTACATCTTATTTATTTGCGATCGAATGCCATTCTTGCTGCAAGTGCTGTTAGCACACTTGCCATGACCCAGCGCTGGATACTCATCCAAATCGGACGTTTACCGAACCATGATACCACTTGACTCGCTACCAGTATAATCAATAGATTAACGATAAAGCTGATGCTAATCTGAAGCAGGCCTAGAGTGGCACTCTGCATCAATACCGATCCCCGTGCAGGATCTATAAATTGTGGTAACAACGATACATACAATACAGCTGCTTTGGGGTTAAGTAAATTTGTCATAAATCCCATTATAAATAGCTTTTTAGGCGATTCGATCGCTAATGATTGAGGTTCCAGTATATTACGATCACTTCCACTTCCAGGACGAATCGCTTTCCACGCTAACCACAGCAAGTACACTGCTCCTGCCCATTTAATCATACTGTAGAATATAGGAACTGTCAGAAATAACGCAGATAATCCCATCATGGTCGCTACAATATACACGACAAATGCGAGCATCACGCCGAACAAAGAAATCATGCCTGCTAACTTTCCTTGTGTTACCGAACGCGAAATCAAATAGATCATATTCGGTCCTGGCGCACATACCATCCCTAAAGCGACAGCGGCAAAAGCAATCATCGTTCCAAAACTAATCATGTGTCCGTCTCTCCTTTTTATAGTTTTGCATATGTAAGATTGTTATACAGTATACGCTTTTGTAGTCAATTCGTTAACCTTTATGTAAGTGGTTTGACAATATCCTTCTTTTCCTTCACAATAAATATAATGATCGTTCTATATAAAGGAGTGTATCAATTGAGTAAAAAAAGAGAAACGTTACTGATTGTAGCTGAAAAGCTTTTTTATGAACATGGATTTCATGCGATTGGTCTGAAGCAGATTATTACAGAAGCAGATATTGCGATTATGACGCTCTACAACCATTTTGCTTCCAAAGATGAATTGATCGTAGAAGTGTTGAAGCGACGTGAGCAACAATATATGGAGTATCTGCATCGTTTTCTGACGGATGATCATGAAGCTATTTTATTGAATTTGGCTAAAGGGCATGCGCAACGTTTAATGGATATTCAATCACGTGGATGTATGTTTTTACGGGCAAAAGAAGAATTTGCTGGTGATCCAACGCATCCAGTCGTACAGACTGTGAATCGTCATAAAGAAAATGTGATGAAATTTATCGAGCAATTGGACTCCTCCCTGACTTCGCAACAAATTTTACAATTTTCGCTGTTGTTAGAAGGATCTACTGCTCTGGCTGAGACAGAAGATACAGCCACCGTATGCGCCCAATTAATTGATATGACCGAAAAACTATTTGTACGTGCGGCTTAAACAAGTAAGTATTCTGTTATAGCCATACTATTGGCACCCAAGATCAATCATTTCTATCAGTTCAAAAGTATATCTGATCGCAGTGAGTATATAGATACTCACTTTTTATTTAAGCAAAAGTATAATGATCGTTCTATATATTTATAATACATAAAGGAGTGTTACCCTATGAACGCTAAAAAAATTATATTTCCCGGTATAGCGATGATCGCTGTTTGCTACACATTAGGCAGATACAGCTTTGGACTATTTCTACCTGAGATTTCTGCTTCTCTTTCTTTATCCACTACTGATGCAGGCTGGATCAGTTCAGTGATGTATATTGCATATTGTCTGGCATTATTAACAGCACCCTTTCTTATTCACAAATGGGGACATTATCAGGTAATCCGCTTATCTGGAATCAGTGTAGTGGTTGGGATTGCCGGTGTGGCTTTGGCGCCAAATACATTAATATTAACGATCAGTCTGTTCTTTGCTGGATTAAGTACAGGTTGGATATCGCCTGCTCTAGGCAATGCGGCTTCTACTGAACTTCCTGTTGCCGATCGGGATCGTGGCAATGTTTGGATCAATAGCGGAACAAGCTTTGGGATGGTGTTATCCGGTCCCATCGCTTTATTATTTACCGAATACTGGCGCTTAAGTTATGGACTATTCGCTATCATTGCTCTGATCACCCTATATTGGAATAGCAAAAATATACCGCATCGGCATCCTATTGCATCTGCTACGACTAAAGATCAGCACCAATTCCAATTATTTCAGCCACACAGTCTAGCATTGTGTGTAGGTTCATTACTTATTGGAAGCAGTTCTGCAATATATTGGACGTTTTCACGTAGCTTTTTGACGGTAGAACAAGGATTATCTTATACGACAGCGATCTGGTTTTGGATTGTGATGGGGATATCAGGTATGATTGCCGGTAGTTCTGGAAAATGGATCAATCGGCTTGGACTTTCTGCCTCATATCGTCTGGGTATGTTTATGATGAGTATTGGAATCATAGTGCTTATTATCCCGTCTGTTGGATTTAACTTTGCTTCAGCTATCTTATTCGGAATTTCGTTTATCTTTTTAAGCTGTATCTGTATTGTGTGGTCTACTCGTGTCTATACCAAGCAACCTTCTATGGGGATCAGCCTTTCTTTTTTGATGATTGGTGCAGGGCAATTTGTAGGTGCTTTGATTGCGGGGAATGTGATTGATCTATTTTCATATTCGGTAGGATTTGTGATCTTTGCCGGACTCGGACTGGTCGGACTGTTGATTAAAATCAAAACAAATACGACTGCATAGTCAATCTCTTTATAGGAGTAAATACTTTATTTCTATAGAAGCAACGCATAATATAAAGACACTGAATAGTGTCTTTTTTTGTTGTGCAAGTTCTAGTTAGACTGTCTAGCTTTCTCTAGATCATGGTATAATAAAGAGATTCGTGAATAGAGAACCACGCTTAGGAGAATAGAGGATATGACGTTGATATTGAATATAAAGCAAGATATAGATCGTTCCGTACAACAGTGGCATGAACAGTTTGCTGAAGATATCGCTCCGCTGGGGCAAGGGATTCGGAATGTGCAATATACGACAGAAGCGCTCGCTCTTATTTTCCAAAAAGGGTTGCCGAATGATCCAGTAGAACAGGCGTTATTTAAGCTGAATACCTATCTGTATATGCTACAGATTGTTGTCCAACCTGTTCAAAATAAACTGAGTCGCACGATGTCTTCACTTGGGTATCATACTCATCTGGCAGTAGCTGAATTGCAAAAATCTATCGAATCTCTTTTTGCAGAACCTCTTCCTCTCACATCTGTTACTTCTATAGAACAACGTGAATGGTTAAGCGGTACACTGTCTTATATTCGTGTCGAGATGCTTAGTGAATCACGCGATTCTTTTACCTTTTTCAATAGTTATATGCGGATATGGATCAACTGGATTTTGCCAGTGCTTACTCATTCTGTTGCAGACGATACCGAACTAACACTACAAGCTGAAGTTAAGCTTCTCGAACAATTAGAACCACGTTCCGGCCATTCGGCGCTCAAGCAAGCATGGTGGCTAGCGCAAAGTTATATTCAGTTTGAACGTGGAGCAGAGCAAGATGAAGCATCTCTTGCTCTTATTCGTACTGCTGCGACCAAGCAGGATTTCTATCCAGATCGTTTACCTGATTACTTGGAGCGTCTAAGCGATCAAGCGAACTGGACACGATTAGCGTATTGGCTGACTGAACTTGCTGATGTATTACGCCAGCAACAATCTAATTTACAGGATTATGCACTTTATTGGGAACAAGTGATCACCCAACTACCAGAAGCTGAGCCTCAAATGTGGACAGCACTGGAAAAATTATTACCTGTCGGTGGACGCATCTACGAGCAAAAATTGTTATCGTACGGGAAATGGCAATTATGGATGGATTATCAGTTGTCTGCGGGTAATGATCCTGCCAATTATAAAGTCACCGAACTGCAACCACTCGAAAATAATGCACCAGAAATGCTACTTCCTTTTTACCATCAAGCGGTGGAACGACATATGGCGCACAAAAACAGACAGGGCTATAAAGCCGCTGTCAAATTACTCAAACGTCTAGCTAAATTGTACAAAAAAATAAAGCAAGAACCACGTTGGAATGACTTTATCGAGCAATTTGCTCAGCGAAATAGTCGTCTACGTGCGCTTCAAGAAGAATTGCGGAAAGGGAAGCTGATACCATGAGTCATTATCTTCAACACATCACTGTCCAAATGGGACTCAGCGAGTATGGCGATGCTCTAATCTATGGCTCCAAAGAAGCTTATGGATTCGTGCCTGCAACCTATCTCAAACATCTACTATTTGCATGGCATGAAGATTCTTTTTACGGAACAGAGTTAGAAGTAGAAGAAACACCCGAAGTGGAACTAATTGTGCTCCCTGCTGAACAGGTGATTCCGTATTTTGCATCAGCTCCTCTGCTTCATCATGTGCAGTGGAATTGGGAAGGCGAGACCGCTCAGATTCGGAAGTTGGCTCCCTATCTGGAACGTTGTCTGGAAGAACGTAAATATCTTCCCAGTCTAGCTTCATATCGGAAAGGGAAATTGCAATGGAGCTGGGATCAAGATGTGCTCTTAGAGTGGGCGCAAGAAGATGGGGCCGAACGTGAGATACGATCTTTGCTCAAAAATGCGTCTCAACTCCAATTTGTACAAGGATTACAAGCGGCATTCTCTGCTACTGTGTTCCGCCAATATTATAACAGCGAAGCAGAAGCCGCTGATCTAAGACGTGAATATCCGCAATTATTTGATCGCAATCAGAGTACAGCAGGGCTAGATGAAGAAACATGGCTGGTGTCGATCGGTTGGAAAAGCGATACAGCTCCTTTTCGCCCGGCACTTCAATTGCTGGAACCGGAAGATTCAAACAGTGGTTGGCGACTCCAATTTGTACTACAAGACAAAGCCGATGAAACGGTTCTTGTCCCTGTACAATTGGGAATTGACGGACATGTGACTGGTAAATGGCCTGAGCCATGGAATATTCATGTGCAAGATCGGGCTTCTGGCTGGCTCGAACATCTACGAGCCACTTTACCACGAGCCCAATTCGCCGAAACGTCTGATATTTTACAGCGTCCGATGAACAATGAAACCGCATGGCGCTTTCTGACTACAGAAAGTAATCGACTGCTTCAAGCAGGTTGGTTAGTGTTACTTCCTGCATGGTGGGAAGCGGCAAGGCGCAAAAAGCCTAAATTGCGTGCTAAAGTTAGCGAAGATAAAGAAAAACGGGACGGCAAATCCTTTTTCGGCTTAGATGCACTGATCGACTTTGATTGGCGGGTATCGATTGGAGATACAGATCTTTCGGAAGAAGAGTTTCTGGAACTAGCGGCTCGTAATGAACGATTGGTACTTTTCCGTGGACAATGGATTGCGCTTGATCCTGAGTTATTGGAACAGATCCGGCGAGCGATGAACGGGATCGATAAGCGACGTGGATTATCTTTTCAAGATGTATTGCAACTCCATCTGATGCGCCAGCATCGTGCGGCTCAAGTTGCCGAAGAAGCAGTTGAGGAAGAAAGTACACGTGTAGAACTGGAAGTCGAATTGAATGAACATCTGACTTCTTTAATCGAAAAGATCAATCAGCAAGTGGATCTTCCACTCACTCCGATTCCAGCAGGACTACAGGCGCAATTGCGTCCTTATCAGCATGAAGGATATTCATGGTTATCTTTTCTAAGAAAATTCGGTCTGGGTGCTTGTCTGGCTGATGATATGGGACTCGGTAAAACGGTGCAATTAATCACGTATTTACTTCATATTAAAGAACATGCAGAGATCGCTATTCATCAACTAGCCGAACAATTCCATCAGACCGAAGAAATGCAACAGATGCATCAAGAGACCATTTTCAGCCCGACTTCCCTTGTCATCTGTCCCACTTCTGTACTGGGGAACTGGCAAAAAGAAATCAGTCGCTTTGCACCTTCACTTACAGTAGCGCTCCATTATGGCAGTAAGCGCCGTTCAGGAGAAGAGTTCCAGCAGTTGATCGATCAAGCTGATGTTATTCTAACGTCATATGCAACAGCATCACTCGATCAAGAACTGCTTCAAAGTTATACATGGGCAACCATTTGTCTGGATGAAGCGCAAAATATTAAAAATGCACAAACAAGGCAATCGCAAACGGTTCGTAGTCTATCCGCTATGCATCGGGTTGCGCTAACTGGTACACCGATCGAAAATAGATTGGCTGAATTATGGTCGATATATGACTTTATTACGCCAGGTTACCTAGGAACCGCTAAAGGATTTCAAGAACGGTTTAGCAATGCGATTGAAAAAGATCATGATGAAGAACGAACATTACATTTACAGCGTCTGGTTAAGCCATTTATGTTACGTCGTACCAAAAAAGATCCTAATATTCAATTGAATTTGCCTGAGAAAAATGAAATGAAAACCTATATTCATCTTACAGCTGAACAAGGAGTACTGTATGATCAAGCAGTCAATAGCTTAATGCAACAAATGAACGATCTGGATGGCATTAAGCGTAAAGGTGCCATCCTGTCTGCACTCACTCAGCTCAAACAACTGTGTGACCATCCGATTCTTGTGACCAAAGAAGCGTTGCCTGAACCGGAAAAAGGCAAACGATTCAATACCGAAGCATGGGTCAGTCGGTCTGCCAAATTAGAGCGATTGCTGGCGATGGTCAAAGAATTACGTGAAGAAGGCGAACAATGTCTGATTTTCACCCAATATATTGGGATGGGTCAGCTGATGCAAAAGATTTTGGAAGAAGAGTTACAGGAAAATGTATTATATCTAAATGGAAGTACATCCAAAACAGCGCGTGATCGGATGATCGAGCAGTTCCAAGCACCTGCGGTAGAAGGCGATTCCACCAAGCCATCTGTGTTTATTTTATCGCTCAAAGCTGGTGGAGTAGGTCTAAATTTAACAGCTGCCAATCATGTGTTCCATGTGGATCGCTGGTGGAATCCTGCGGTCGAAAATCAAGCCACTGACCGTGCTTATCGTATGGGACAGACACGCGATGTCCAAGTGCACAAATTTATCTCACTCGGTACACTGGAAGAACGAATCGATGAAATGCTGGAAAGTAAGCAACAGCTAAGCGACAATGTGATTTCCAATTCAGAAGGCTGGATCACTGAACTATCTAACGATGCGTTAAAAGACTTATTTGCGTTACGTCGTGAATGGGCGGAATAATAAAGCATGACATTACACATGATTGTACGTATAATTAAACGTATAATCATGTGTTTTTGTTAGGAGGAAAATGATGGCTAAATTATTAGAACCTCAAAAAGGTGTATCTCTAGAACAGCCGATTCTTTTTGGACGAGATCAATTAGTAAATACCGCTACGATTTCACGTCAATTCAGCAAAGTTAAATTGTTAGCTAAAGTAAAACCTTTGTTTATCACAGACAATGGAAATGTAGATTCTGTACTTTTGAGCTACGAAGCGTACGAAGAAATGTATAATCGTATCCAATCGCTAGAGCAAGAAGTTCTAGATTATCGTGCAGAAGAAGCAACGGCTAAACCTGAATCTTCTGTAGACTGGCAGACAGTTCGACGCAGTTCTAAAGAATAAGCAATGGAAAAACGATTCTTAGT
Organism: Paenibacillus sp. CFBP13512; assembly: GCF_005233705.1. Lineage (NCBI taxonomy): Bacteria > Bacillati > Bacillota > Bacilli > Caryophanales > Paenibacillaceae > Paenibacillus > Paenibacillus sp. CFBP13512. The sequence goes on from NZ_QGAD01000011.1 coordinate 181,701, forward strand.
TCAATTCACCAAAAAATCTCTTAAAGAATATGAAGCCTTAGACGGATCAATTATAGAAGAAGTCAATGCAGCTCTGGAATCGTTAGAACAAAGAGCAGATCAAGTAGGGAAACTACTAGGCAATAAAAGACAAATTCATCTAAAAGGTACTAAAGAAAAGAAATTAAGACGTTCTGGGGTACGTATTATTTATCAAATTACCGATCAATATGTAGATATTCTCGCTATTGTAAACATTCTTCTGATTGATTTTAAAAAGAATGATACAGAACTGTATATGGAAGCTGAAATTCGTTATCAAGAAACAAAAAATGCTATTGAACTACCTCAGAAAAACTCACCTTTCATTTGGAAGACAGATACAATTGCTAATCAAGATTTAGAACAAGATAGTATGATAGATAAGATATTTGATGACCATTTTGATGATTTAGAAGAATCTATTAAAAATCAAATTTTACATCATTTTTCTTATGGTGAAGTAGCAACAGCATATCAAATTTGGTACGAAGCTGTTCAAGATTTAAATAAAGAATAACTTTTATAACAATCAAAAAAGAGACCTGCTAGTTGAGGTCTCTTTTTCTTACTATCTGAATGAACTATATTTTGGGGAATGTTCTATCCTACTCATAGAATGACTCCAAGTCTAACTCTACAGCCACTCCCAAATGATCTGATACAATAGCTCCGTTTACCCCATTCAATGCTACCGTAGAAGAATGAACAGGCAACGAGCGATTCGTTAAAATGTAATCGATCCGCAGATGGGTCGCGTTATTTTCCCACCCAGCGATTGCTTTGACAACTGTATGCCCATCGTCTTTTACTTTGGCTAACGTATACGTATCGAACCAGCCTTTGCTCATTACATAGTCATAACCTTCGTCTCGAATCTCGGCTACATTGTTCAGATCACCTAACATGAAGATCAATTGATCTTGATACGGCGCTAATAACTCTTCTGTACGATCCCATTGTCCTCTGAAATGTTCTTCATCATGCCACCATCCATAATGTCCATCAGCTATCCATACTGGCTGTCCATTGATCTCCGTCTGCACCATTAACAAACGACGTGTACGGTAATTGTTATAATCTTGTAGTTGCGAAACGAAATCATAACTGGCTTGTACGATCGGTGTACGGGTTAATATCGCTAATCCTTCATCATACGTATGTCTTGTCTGATGAGTGGGAACCCATGTCCAGTGATAGTCTGACGATAATTGTTGTAACAAGACATAGGCGAAATTATTTTGCCGAATCATCACATGAGCATCAGTAGCGTAATAACGTGATTCTTCTAAGGTCACTTCATCTACAGCTGATTCACTCATGGATTGATTGACTTCTTGTAATGCAATAATATCGAACTGTTGTTGATTGATATAGTCTGCTAATTGACTGATTTTTTCTAATTGATTGGTCTCATGCCATGAGTGTGTGTTCAGTGTTAAACATTTCAATGATTGTCACCTGCTCCATCTATTTTCATTATATTGCTCCGGTTAATACTTTATCTCACTATACCATAATCCCAAATAGACATCTTACTGAGATACAGAAGTCATGATGTAGAAAAATACAAAATACAGCAAAAAACTCCAACCGATGCTTATTTAGCAAGGACTGAAGTTTTTTATGATGAACCTATCTCAATCAATCGTTAACTTGCATCTACGCTTGAACCCATCTTTGATGAGCTATCATCTAATACTATGATCCAAGATCATACTCCTGCTGGCTTCCACCAGTTACCCGAAATAAATAACATACTGAGTAGATTATACGAATCACTAAAGTAACTTTCTTTGCTATTCTTCATCCAATCCCATCCTGTATTGACCCATGCTTGATGAGCATTATCAGTCACCCCTGCTGCGATAAATGGAGCCACAAACACAGCCGTCGCATACGTACCTCGTGCTGTACCATTTAACTGATATCCATCTTTGATACTGGAAGGCTTGCCACTTGTTTTACCTTTGATCCAGACCGCCATTTTGTTAGCTATTGTTTTGCCGCGAGTATCTCCATACATCGCATAATCCATTACGATCCGAAGCGGTACCCGAGAAGCGTTGTAATTGTATTCGTTGGTTTCTTTAAATTCATCCAAAAACCACTGTGGTGCAGGCTTGGCTGGATTGCCGACAACAAAGTCTGAAATCAACCCTGTACTAGGAGAATATGCACTACTGAACTGAGTATATTTGCTATACAGATTGTTGATTACATTTAACCAGGTCTGATCTCCTGTCGCATCGTAAAAAGCATGAAAATGACTGAGCATCCAATCCGATGGGCGGGTATCATAACTATTTTTGCTATCCCAATCGCCTAGATTAATTCCATTGTTAGAGGTGACATAACTGGACTTGATCGCACCAATCATTTTTTTCGCTTCAGCTAAATAATTGATCGCTCCTGAAGAGCCCCACTGATCATGTGCTAGTAATAAAGAGTACGCAATATCCAGATCTCCATCGGTGGCTGAACCAAAATGACCTTGAGCAGCTACATCATCTGCTACCACCCAGCCCATCAGTGCAGGATTACCTGAACTTTTATATGCTCTAGCTGTTTTGAATAGTCCATTGTAGAAGGTTTGTGCATTCGTATCTTGTCCTGCCATAAGAGCCGTGATGACCATGCCATATCCTTGACCTTCTGATGTTCCTAGCGGTTCAAACCCTTCTGCATCGCCTGTAATATCACCTTGTACATAATAACCACCCGGCAAAGAAGACAAGTTATTTTTGATATACGTAGATTTCCAGTAACTATAATAGGAAGCGACCGATTGATTCATCGAGGCTTGGGTCACATGATTGGGCTTGATGACCCCTGTATAATTGATTTGTTGTGGAAAAGGTTTCTTCTCATTTGCAGCATAAGCAGAAGTGGATACTCCAAACATTCCCAAGAACGAGATCATGAATAATACAACCACAAGGGAAAGACTTATTAAACGTGTTGCAATAGATACAGGCAATAGAGTACGCATGATAGTAATTCCTCCTTATCATAGGGTAGACTTTCATATTCTGAACTGGGTAAAGCTATCTAACTTTTTTGATATTTAGATATTTTGAAATTTCCTTAAATCGTCTCTGCTACAGCTATATTCTCTTTTTGAAAAAATAAAGGTAGATAGGCTCGATTGGCTTCTAACATTTCATCTAGCATGTCTTTGGCAATCGCAATCGAAGGCACCAAAGGATGATGTACCATTGCTTGCAAAGCGACTTGACGATCTCCTGTCATCGCAGCTTGGATCGTTAATTGTTCATAGGTTTTGACGGCATGCATTAAGCCTTTAATAGGCTCGGGTACAGTTGACAATTGAATTGGTAACGGGCCATTTTGAGTCACGATACAGTTGACTTCAATACAAGCATCATGTGGTAAAAAATCTATCGTTCCTCGATTAGGAACATTCAGTGTCTGTATATCGCCTGTGCCATTGTGCAGAGAGCGCATCAGATTGACTGCCGCTTCCGAGTAATAAGCACCTCCACGTTGCTCCAATTGTTTTGGTTTTTCTTTCAACTCAGGATCTCGATACAGCTGGAATAATTCCTGTTCGACTTGCTGTACCACTTGAGCGCGTGATCCTTCATTTTCAAAAGACAGCAATTGATCTTGAAGCATTTGAGGTGTCATATAGAAATACTTGAGGTAATACGAAGGTAAAGCTTGCAAAGAGAGAAGAAAATCAGCATCCCAACCTTGCTGTGGAACATTAGCAGCTGCATATTGTTCGCGTTGTTCTAATAATTCTGTTAATTTCGGTTGCCCATCGACATCAATTCGGGTCACCCAGTGTAGATGATTCAGTCCTACAAATTCAGCATAGATCCGATCTGCTTCTACTTGATAATGTGCTGTTAACCATTTGATTAGACCGATCGGTGCATTACATAAGCCAATACTGCGTACTTTACTATACTTATGGATCGCCTCAGTGACCATACCTGCTGGATTAGTGAAATTCAGCAACCATGCTTGTGGCGCTAACTCCTCGATATCACGGCAAATCTCAAGCAATACTGGAATCGTTCGTAGCGCTTTCATCATTCCACCAGGGCCAGTCGTTTCCTGTCCGATCACTCCATATTGCAACGGAATGCGTTCATCTACACTTCTCGCTTCTAACATACCTACTCGCATTTGTGTACTTACATAATCAGCATCTTTAATAGCTTCTCTTCGATTCGTTGTTAAATGTATCGTGATCGGCAATCCTGAAGCAGTAACCATGCGTTTAGCCAGTTCGCCAACAATATTTAACTTATGAAGTCCTTCTTCAATATCGACTAACCACAATTCACGAATCGGTAGATCATGATAATAGCGAATAAATCCTTCGACCAACTCTGGCGTATACGAAGAACCCCCGCCGATTACAGCTACCTTTAACCCTCTACTCATTCATGATCACATCCTGTATTTATAAAATAGTAGACATTAACGTGTGGTATCCTATGATGGTTGTAATTAAGATTGGATCGATCGCTCTGTTCCAGGCACTGTATTCAAGCGCCCAATATCATGCAACTGCGTATATACTTGTGGTGTAATATAACGTCCTGCTTGCTCCATAGCTCGTAATATCGCTCCGATCACAGGTTCAACTTCTAACTTAACTAATGAGGCATGTGGAGCAGATTGTTGTAGTGCTTGCTCGATCTGAGGGCGAATCCAACCCCGATCTCCACGTGTTAATAGACTTCCAGCCATCACCACATCGAATGTTAACGTGTGCATAGCGAGTCGATGTATAATCGCTGTGATCGACTTTCCGATTTCCTGTCCTTGTTTGGTTAAAATGTCTAAAGCAACTCCATCTCCCCATGCAGCAGCGGTAAATAATAATTCTGCCGCACGTAAAGGCACGTCATAATCATGATCCAAATAATCGTGAAACAGTGTCTCTACATCTCTATAATTCAACATATCTAATAACAATTCTGTTAGCACCGTAGGATGCTCTCTTCCATCCCATGCTCGAATCACAGAACGAAAGACTTCGATACATAATGAGCCACCACCGCCGAAGTCTCCATACTTGTAATCGAACCCACCACACTGATACCTTTCGCCTGATGGATGAATACCCGCACTGTTCGTTCCTGTACCGCAGATCACAGCAATACCATATGGTTGCGTTGTTCCAGCGCGAAGCCCTATCAGCGTATCCCCAACTAGATCATACTTTGCAAATCCAAGGCTACGAATCATCGGATGTAAAATAGCATAATCGGCTGGTCGATCGGCGCCTGCTAAGCCAAAACAACTGGATGTTAATTGTTCACGCTGAATACCCGTTTGTTGTAATGCTTGTTCAATCGCAGATCCAATCTGTTCTCCAGCCAGTAATCCTGCTGTCTGATGATTCCCACCGCCAGCAAGTCCTTGTCCAAGCAACTGTCCGTGTTCATTGGTAATATAAGCAAGCGTTTTACTACCCCCTGCATCTATACCAAGGTAATACTCCAATATGAGTCACCTCTAATCCTGGTTACATTGTGCTGTAGATTGCCTTATAATCAATTCTGATTTTAATTTGAGTCCTGTCGTACGCTTACTCTGATTACTAATCTTACGCAAAATCATATCCGCCGCCGCCAGTCCAATCCGATCAGCCGGTTGTCTCATCGTCGTCAAAAAAGGACGCAATTGCGAAGCGATATTTTGATCGTCATATCCGACTACAGATATCTGCTCAGGTATACGAATACCTTCTTCCATGAGGGCATTGATCAGACCAATCGCAATATAATCATCCCCTGCAAAAACAGCTGTAGGCAGATTATTTTCTGCTAACCATTTTTTTGCAGTCTGATAACCGAAATCCATACTGTAATCCCCTTCGACAATCGCAAACGGTTCTAATTCTGCTTCTTGTAGAGCATCGATAAATCCTTGTCGGCGCTCTTTGGTACTCGTAAATACATCTAATCCACACAAATGAGCGATCTTTGTATGCCCCAATTCCAGAAGATGACGAGTCGCTTCATAACCACCGTTGTAATTGTCGACAGTGATCGCAGAAGCATTATTTTCAGACAACTGATTATCAATAAGCACATACGGAATATTACGCTTTTTCAATTCCGATACGAAACGTTCTTCTTCTACGGGAGATAATAAAATCAATCCATCTACCCGATCTTCTTGAATCAAATAATGACTTTCTTGATTGCCAAAGCTACGGGATACGGATACCGCTAAAAAATAACCTTGCAGAGCTAAAGCATCATTGATCTCTTTAGCAACAGCATCGAAAAATGAATCTTGTAGCGTGGTAACAATCAGTCCGATAATTCCTGTACGTCCACGAGCGAGTGAACGAGCCGCAGCACTTGGACGGTAATCTAACTCTTTAATCGCATCCATTACTTTTTGACGATTATTTTCTCGCACGGTTCCTGCGCCATTAAGCACACGTGAAACGGTAACAACTGATAATCCTGATCTTTTAGCAACATCAAATATACTGGCTTTCATTTTGTATTCTCCTAATTGATGCCGTTTTTCGAAAGTAGGACATAGATATACCAACTATTTAAAAAACGAACATCCTGTTTTTGCTCATTATACAGGATGATATAGGATAGGGACTACACTGTAATGCGCTAAATCGTTATTTCTTGTATGAATAAGCGTTTTTATTATATTGCACTGAACGACTAGATATAGATTTCTTTTCAACAATAGGAGCATCATGCTTGTGATCAGAAGACGGCTGTAGATGCTATCTTTCTTTTGAAGAGAGTCTATCTTTTCTGCTTTAATAAAAGTTATAACGCTTTAACTTTCGAAATAATAAACAATACACGCTAGATTAATATCTGGAATAAATCGTATTATTTTCACCTCCTATAGTTAATATCATTCTCCTATCACTTTTTGCATCGAAGAATATAAATTCATAATTATGCATAACGATTGTGAAGGTATTCAAGAGATAAATAGTATTTCTCCACTTCTATGTTTCCACGAAACAAAACGATTTTATATAAGTTATAGCGCTTTAACTTTTGATATTGGAACTATCATAGATGATTTCAGACCTGATTACAAGCTTATTTTGACCACTTTATAAGCAAAATCGGTTAAAAATAGGCTCATTTCTGCCTTTTTATTATATATTTACCTTATTATGAGTTAAAAAGTTATCCGTAATATCATAGCGATCGTTATTTAATATACAGTTTAGCAGTAATTATTGTTTTGATGAATATTGCTGAATCGATTCTAATATTTCATGTTGTTGCCTTTTGGTAATATGATTATATTCATTCTTTTTCACTTCTTGTATAAGTTCTGCCTCAGATAAGTATCCTTTAACCCATGCATTTAATCGTGCACCTATCATTGAATGAAAAAGATTTTCTTGTGAATCTAAATGTTTTACCCCTTGCTTCAATAGCTCTGGTTTCCGTTGCAAGTAATATTTCTGGTGACGCTCTTCTGCTCGTGTGAAATCGGTATACGCTAAGATTTCTGTATGAAGCGATTGGGGTGCATATTGTTGTTGAACATGTACCATTATTTCATACTGCTCTATATTGCGATAAAAAAGAATCGACATATACTGTCTTCCTTTATATCCATTGATCGCTTCAGGACGATGATGAGTCCAAAAAGTATGAAGTAATTGTTCTAAAGATATCTGTTGCGGATGAAATGTAATCTCTATACTTTCCGAATGGTCTCCTAGATTACGGTATGTTGGATGCGTTGTAGTTCCTCCTGCATATCCGGTTGCCGTCTGGATCACACCGTTGAATTGTCCGAACAAAGCTTCAGGGCTCCAAAAGCATCCCATTGCTAACGTTAATTGCTCAGAGTATAAAGATAGATTATCTGTTGATGTTGGATTCATTATGCTGTGCTCCTTTGCTCTATAGGTAGATATTTATATTTTGTAACCTTGCTGGCTCTCTTTTACAGTACACTAGAATAGATACGGCATTTTGCTTCAAGCCTTAATCCGTACAATGAAAATTATACATAAGGTGGTTATATCAACAGTGAAAAGACAGAAATATTTACTTTTGTGGGGTCTATTACTTATCGTTATTATTGCACTTATTCCTGTAGGAATGAATCTATTCTCCGCATCTAATCCTACTCAGCAAGCATCTCCACCCGGTGAAACGACAACAGATTCTACATATGATTCAGCAGATATACCGACACCCCAACCTGCTACACCTACTATTTCCCAGACATACGATCTTGTAGTGATCGGTAGTGAAGTCGAAGGAATCTTAATGGCAAAAGCTGCACATGATGAAGGTCAAAAGGTGCTGATTATCGATCCACGGGAAAAGCCAGGGGGACAATTAATTCAAGGACAAATGCTTGTACTGGATGAACCCAATACAAACAAAAAGAAAAGTCTGGTACAAGGCGAAATGAAAAAGCTGTACAACGCTTATAATGCAGGCGATATCCGTACGGAAGAACAATTTACAGACTATTATAACAGCTTAATTCAAGGGATTCCGCTAGAAAGTGGGATTCAAATTGATCAGATTCAGCAAACCGATACCGATGCTAACTATGCGATCACTTCATTAACGTACAAAACAAAAGATCAACAATCTCATACGATCGCAGCAAAATATTGGGTCGAAAATAGCGATTATAACGCATTAACGTCTAAGCTTCATGTCACTCGTATTCCAGGTGTAGAATCTATTTTCGGTGGCGATAAGCCTGAATATATGGCGGCGACTTATATGTTACGGTTCAAAGGGGTCGATTGGCTGAAGCTGCATAGTGCCACATTGTTAGATTATCCTTTGACTAATCTAGAAGCGAAATATGGAACCAATACGTATGTCGATTATGATTTTGGAACAGGCTTTAACAAAATCACAGAAAACTTCAAATCACTAGATCCACAGCTCAAATTGCGTGGCATCAACTCGACGTATCAGAAAGATGGTGATGTCATTATCAATGCGCTACTAATCTATGATGTCGATCCTGCGAATCCAGAATCTGTCCAAGCCGCTATAGCCAAAGGCAAAGCAGAAGCGCCACGTGTATTAACGTTTCTCAAAGAAAATATTCCGGGATATGAACATGCAGAGTTAAACGGGTTCCCGGATTACTTGTATATTCGAGACTACAATCGATTTGAAACAGATTATGTATTGCCTTACGAAGATGTGGTTGCTAGTAAAATGTTCTGGGATAATGTCAGTATTGGTGGGTATCCGATGGACATTCAAGGCACACGTTCTGTCCCAACCGGTAAAGGATACGGTAAACCTGATTTCTATGGGATTCCACTGCGTTCATTTGAGTTAAAGTCTTACGACAACGTTCTAGTCGCTGGTAAAAATATCGGTGCTTCGATCAAAGCTTATGGTAGCGCACGTATTACACCCACCACTGCACTTGCAGCCGAGACGATCGGCATTATTTTAGGGCATGAAACGAAAAAATTACGTGATCTAAATGAAGAAGATTTCAAACGGATTCATCAGTATTTGAGCGAAGATTATAATATTAAATTAGACTGAGTTAGGTTGGTTTTACACAAGGAAAATGTTCTGAGGGAAACCGCTTCAGCAAAAATATTGTTCTTGCCGTCGCTGTGTGGAGAGAATATTCTCAATATTGAAAACCGTTCTTGTAGAGAGGGTGGCATTGGCAACGTTGCTAATGTGGCTCTCTTTTTTTATTTTGGTAGTGGAGTTAAGCTTTTGAGGAAAGAATTTGTGAGTTTGAACAGGATTAGAGAAGTATTGGCATCATTAAAAAAGCTAAGTCGTTGAAAGATGTGTAGGATCAACGACTTAGCTTTTTTGTTTTTCTATTAAAATGATGTAGATCACTCTATCTCTTCCATTCAACTGGAATTGGCGGGGCACTCTCTTTCTATTGGTTTGCTGAGACTTCTTTCAAGCGTTGATCTAGCCAGTGTAGAGCTTGTTGGATGTGCTCCAAAGGAATCTGTCCATAGCGGTCGCCGATGCTAAGTTCGGTAGAGCACTGTGTTCCATCCTTTTTGTCAGTGAGATAAGGAGCTAATCCAACATTAGTAGCCTGACACATTTCGATCAAGATCGGTTCGATTTGTTCTTTGGGTAGTTCAAAATAGATATGGAACATGTTGGAGACAGGCACTTCTGGTAGCGTGTGAACCGCTGTACACTGGTTAATTTCATGAGCCAGTTGCACTGCTTCTTTGTAGTATTGTTCCATTTTGCCAATACGTTGTTCGTAGTAATATTTGGAGCTCAGGATATAAGGATACAAGCTGATCAGATCGCCACCGTGTCTTCTTTTCCAGACTTTAGATTCTGCGGTAAAGTCGCTTGGCCCTGCTAGGATAGCCCCTGCAATACCCCCGATACCTTTGTAAAAGGATATGTAGACACTATCGAATAATTCGCATACTTCAGCGGCTGTTTTTTGGTAATACGGTAAAATTTCAAACAATCTAGCTCCATCTAAATGCAGTAAAATTCCTTGTTTCCGGCAATATGTTGAAATGGCTTGTAGTTCACTATAGGCTGGTAATTGTCCTCCAATTTCGCGTTGAGGTAGTTCCAGTAACAGACAAGCAACCTTTTGATCCATTTGCTGTACATCTGCAAGTGTAATCAGGCGATCTTGATCCGCTAGTAAAATCGAATGGATATGATGCAATTCTTTCAATCCGTCTTCTTCATGAATTTCTAAATGGCACAAAGGATGGTACGCAACGTTACGGTTATTCTTGCGATCACACCAGATACGTAAAGCAATCTGTTGTGCCATCGTACCTGTTGGGAAAAACACTGCGCTTTCTTTGCCTAACACATCTGCCATCTGTTTCTGGAAATCTTCGATCACTGGTCCCCGACCATACATATCACTTGCAAGGTCTCCATTGATATCTGCAAATGCTTGTTGCAACACATGTATATTCCGATCACCATTCCCTGCTAAAATGTAATTTGTTTGCGCAAACGCTTCTCGTAATGTTAAAGAAGGTTGCTGGGCTGAAGTCGATTCAGGATTATTGTACATGGATGTAAGCTCCTTTGGATGTCAGATGAAGTGAGTTTTTCACTATAGCTTTGAGTTAACGTTATCATATCTATCTATAAATGCGTAATGTATTATACGAAAAATCATTATCTATTCATGATCCACAGTAGCATATTCTAATCTTCTAATTCATAATCTCCAGAAGAGTACCAAGGCTCTATTTTTTTGATAGCAGTCATAGGAATAAGCATTCTTGTATCATCGTGAGCTTCTTCAGGACAAATCGCAATAACATCATTGAAATAGTAATAATGAACATACAATCCGATTACAAACAAATTATCAAGAAAGGTTATTTTAATATCTCTATCTAGATATGCTGGCATAAATATTTCTTGCTGATCCATGATCATTCCTCCTAAGTTCTTATTGTGTGATATGTATCTTTACTAATATAGCATCAATATACAAACATACACTGTTATATCTTTTTTCAATATAAGATGTGTTCGTTCTCACCCTTTTTTCCAATCATTTAGTAAAATGTGATCTGCTAGATTAGGGCATAAGATTTGACTATATTCTAAAAAATGATCATAAAAATGTTCAAACATCATTAAAAGCTCGTCTTTTTCTATATAAATAGCATCATCAGGTGTCCAATTGGTATGACTTACACAGGTTACTCTGACCTGATTATTCTCTTCTTCAAAAATAAGCAATCGTTCAATCCCTTGTTCATAAAAATCCAATTGAAATGAGAAATCTTTTTTACTTATTTTCTTTAAAATAAATGGAATTTGTTCGATTACTGTTAACAGATCAGTTCTACAATCGACAGGCCATTGCTCTTGTCCGAAACCAGAAACAAGAAATACAATCGATTCTGAAATTTCAAAAACTTCACATATGTCAATCAAAATGGCTAGTGGACCATCCAGTTCCATTTCAAATGATGAATCCGTTATTGATACTCTATTTATAGAAGGTACGTTTTTCAAAATTAGCTGCATATTAAACATTTGAATTCCTCTTTTTTCATATTAAAAAACCAGTAAAAACTATACTATGTAGTATTATAAAATAGATAAATATCCAGCGACCTATTTTTTTACATTTATTTATCTAATATATATTTTCAAATACCATGGACTATACATTTGGCTTGTAAGTATACCAGGATATTCGCCACTACCTGTATCCCATTTTTTTAAAAGTTTAATATAATCATTATCCTCTTTTAAAATTTTGCTTTTCCAATTGTAGTCATAATACACGTTACAGTTAAAACATTTTAGTTTATCTGACTCGCTTCCAAATCCTACTCCGTAAAGTTCTTGATGGCATTTAGAACATAAGACTCTATATTTTTTTCTTAAATTAGATAATAACAAGAGTACTCACCTCATTATTTTATATCGACGATTTTTTGAGACTCTATAAGATATTTACATTTTTAGAATTGAATAAAAGAAAGAGCCTATCTATTTTAAATAGGCTCTTTCTTTTATTATTTTAATCAGTTAGAAATAATTAGAACCTTTCCAGATATCATTAATTTCAATTTATTATTCTCCTTCTTAAATTCTAATTCCTGAGATAGTTGCTTCACTTTTTCGTTTAATATTGTTACATCAGGCATTTCGTATAAAATAAGTTCAAATGTTTGAATAT